>NZ_LRRB01000316.1:2500-5358 GCF_001646865.1 Aldersonia kunmingensis
ACCGATAGCGGACTAGTACCGTGAGGGAAAGGTGAAAAGTACCCCGGGAGGGGAGTGAAATAGTACCTGAAACCGTGCGCTTACAATCCGTCAGAGCCTGCGAGTGGTTTACCACTGTGGGTGATGGCGTGCCTTTTGAAGAATGAGCCTGCGAGTTAGTGGCATGTGGCGAGGTTAACCCGTGTGGGGTAGCCGTAGCGAAAGCGAGTCCGAATAGGGCGTGTTGAGTCGCATGTTCTAGACCCGAAGCGGAGTGATCTACCCATGGCCAGGGTGAAGCGACGGTAAGACGTCGTGGAGGCCCGAACCCACTTAGGTTGAAAACTGAGGGGATGAGCTGTGGGTAGGGGTGAAAGGCCAATCAAACTCCGTGATAGCTGGTTCTCCCCGAAATGCATTTAGGTGCAGCGTCACGTGTTTCACACCGGAGGTAGAGCTACTGGATGGTCTAGGGGGCCTACAAGCTTACCGAAAT
Organism: Aldersonia kunmingensis; assembly: GCF_001646865.1. Lineage (GTDB taxonomy): Bacteria > Actinomycetota > Actinomycetes > Mycobacteriales > Mycobacteriaceae > Aldersonia > Aldersonia kunmingensis. The sequence goes on from NZ_LRRB01000316.1 coordinate 2,976, forward strand.
CAGCCAAACTCCGAATGCCGGTGTGTGAGAGCGTGGCAGTGAGACTGCGGGGGATAAGCTTCGTAGTCGAGAGGGAAACAGCCCAGATCGCCGGCTAAGGCCCCTAAGCGTGTACTAAGTGGAAAAGGATGTGGGGTCGCGAAGACAACCAGGAGGTTGGCTTAGAAGCAGCCACCCTTGAAAGAGTGCGTAATAGCTCACTGGTCAAGTGATCCTGCGCCGACAATGTAGCGGGGCTCAAGTACACCGCCGAAGCCGCGGCACTCACACAACACCCATTCGCCCTTACGGGGGCGTGTGCAGTGGTGTGGGTGGGTAGGGGAGCGTCGTGCACCCATGGAAGCGCCGGAGTGATCCAGGTGTGGAGGGTGCGCGAGTGAGAATGCAGGCATGAGTAGCGAAAGACGAGTGAGAAACTCGTCCGCCGAATGACCAAGGGTTCCTGGGCCAGGTTAATCCGCCCAGGGTGAGTCGGGACCTAAGGCGAGGCCGACAGGCGTAGTCGATGGACAACGGGTTGATATTCCCGTACCCGTGTATCCGCGCCCATGCTGAATCAGTGGTACTAACCATCCAAATCCGGACGGATTCCCTTCGGGGAACCTGATGGGGCTGCATGGGACCTTCGCTGGTAGTAGGCAAGCGATGGGGTGACGCAGGAAGGTAGCTGGGCCAGTCAGTGGTAGTACTGGTGTAAGCCTGTAGGGAGTGGCATAGGCAAATCCGTGCCACACATATCCTGAGAGGTGATGCGTAGCCGATTGAGGCGAATTCAGTGATCCTATGCTGCCGAGAAAAGCCTCTAGCGAGTTGGTACACGGCCCGTACCCCAAACCGACACAGGTGGTCAGGTAGAGAATACTAAGGCGATCGAGAGAACTGTGGTTAAGGAACTCGGCAAAATGCCCCCGTAACTTCGGGAGAAGGGGGACCCGGTCCGGTGACGGAATTTACTTCCCGAGCTGGCTTGGGTCGCAGAGACCAGAGAGAAGCGACTGTTTACTAAAAACACAGGTCCGTGCGAAGTCGTAAGACGATGTATACGGACTGACGCCTGCCCGGTGCCGGAAGGTTAAGAGGACCGGTCAACCCAGTAATGGGTGAAGCTGAGAATTTAAGCCCCGGTAAACGGCGGTGGTAACTATAACCATCCTAAGGTAGCGAAATTCCTTGTCGGGTAAGTTCCGACCTGCACGAATGGCGTAACGACTTCTCTGCTGTCTCAACCACAGACTCGGCGAAATTGCATTACGAGTAAAGATGCTCGTTACGCGCGGCAGGACGAAAAGACCCCGGGACCTTCACTATAGCTTGGTATTGGTGTTCGGTACGGTTTGTGTAGGATAGGTGGGAGACTGTGAAACTCGCACGCCAGTGTGGGTGGAGTCATCGTTGAAATACCACTCTGATCGTATTGGACCTCTAACCTCGGACCATGATCTGGTTCAGGGACAGTGCCTGGTGGGTAGTTTAACTGGGGCGGTTGCCTCCCAAAATGTAACGGAGGCGCCCAAAGGTTCCCTCAGCCTGGTTGGCAATCAGGTGTTGAGTGCAAGTGCACAAGGGAGCTTGACTGTGAGACTGACAGGTCGAGCAGGGACGAAAGTCGGGACTAGTGATCCGGCACCGGCAAGTGGAAGCGGTGTCGCTCAACGGATAAAAGGTACCCCGGGGATAACAGGCTGATCTTCCCCAAGAGTCCATATCGACGGGATGGTTTGGCACCTCGATGTCGGCTCGTCGCATCCTGGGGCTGGAGTAGGTCCCAAGGGTTGGGCTGTTCGCCCATTAAAGCGGCACGCGAGCTGGGTTTAGAACGTCGTGAGACAGTTCGGTCTCTATCCGCCGCGCGCGTCAGAAACTTGAGGAAGGCTGTCCCTAGTACGAGAGGACCGGGACGGACGAACCTCTGGTGTGCCAGTTGTTCCACCAGGAGCACCGCTGGTTAGCTACGTTCGGAAGGGATAACCGCTGAAAGCATCTAAGCGGGAAGCCTGTTCCAAGATGAGGTTTCTCACCACCTTCGAGTGGGTAAGGCCCCCCACAGACCATGGGGTTGATAGGCCAGAACTGGAAGCCCGGTAACGGGTGCAGGTGACTGGTACTAATCGGCCGAGGACTTACCAACAAAGAAGCTACGCGTCCACTGTGCAGTATCTGAAACAACACACAATCGTGTGAACGGATACCCCCAACCCCGGCAACAAGGGCGCAGGGGATTCATCCGATCCGATGTGACAGTTTCACAGAGTTACGGCGGCCATAGCGACAGGGAAACGCCCGGACCCATCCCGAACCCGGAAGCTAAGCCTGTCAGCGCCGATGGTACTGCACCCGCCAGGGTGTGGGAGAGTAGGACACCGCCGGAACACACTTCACCGAA
>NZ_LRRB01000054.1 GCF_001646865.1 Aldersonia kunmingensis
CGTGCCGATTCGCTCGGCCTGTCGCAGCTGCACCAGTTGCGGGGTCGCGTGGGCCGAAGTCGCGAGCGCGGGTACGCGTACTTCCTGTACCCGACGGAGAAGCCGCTGACCGAGATGGCCTACGACCGGCTGGCCACCATTTCGCAGAACTCCGATCTCGGCGCCGGTATGGCCGTCGCGATGAAGGACCTCGAAATCCGTGGCGCCGGAAACGTTCTCGGCGCAGAGCAATCCGGCCATGTCGCCGGTGTCGGCTTCGACCTGTACGTCCGGCTGGTCGGCGAGGCGGTCGAGGCCTACCGCGCGGCCGCCGACGGCAAGCCGATCACGACCGGGGAAGAGGCCAAGGAGGTGCGCATCGACTTGCCGGTGGACGCGCATATCCCGCCGGATTACGTGACCAGCGACCGCCTTCGGCTCGAGGCCTACCGCAAGCTCGCCGCGGCGACCGATAATGCGGGCATCGAATCCGTCGTCGAGGAACTCGTGGACCGTTACGGCAGCCTGCCCGTGGAGGTGGGCCGCCTCATCTCGGTTGCGAAGCTGCGGCTGCTGTGCCGGGAGTACGGCGTCGAGGAGGTCGGCGTGGCCGGCACCCAGCTGAAGTTCGCGCCGATGCAGCTTCCGGACTCGAAGCAGGTTCGGCTCAAGCGGCTCTATCCGTCCGCGGCCTATCGCGCCACGACGGGCGTCGTGCAGTTGCCGGTGCCGCGGTCGGGCGGGATCGGATCGGATCGCCTGCGCGATGTCGGGCTGCTGCAGTACGTTGCCGACTTCCTGCTTGCCCTCGACGGCAAAGCGCCTGGCGCGGTGAACCTTTCGATGGGTGAACCAGCAGGCGCGGCCACATGACGGAACCGGGGGAGGGACTCGTCGAGGCCGTCGAGCTGATGGACCGGCTGTGGCGGTTCGGCGGCTGGGAGATCACCCAGACCCACGACTCACTGCGGCCCTACCTGCTCGAGGAGACCTACGAATTGCTCGACGCGATCGACACCGATGACCCGGAGTTGATCAAGGAAGAGCTCGGGGATCTGCTGCTGCAGGTCCTGTTCCACTCCCGGATCGCGCAGGATTCGGATCGGCCGTTCACGGTCGACGATGTCGCGGCGACTCTGGTGGCCAAGCTTGTGCACCGCAGCCCGCACCTGGGTGACGATCTGTCCGGTCCGATCGATATCGCCGAACAGGAACGCGCGTGGGAACTGCGCAAGGCCGCCGAGAAGGCGCGCAGGTCCTGTCTCGACGGGATCGCGATGGAGTTGCCGGCACTCGCGCTGGCCGAGAAGGTGCTCGGCCGCAGTGCCACTGCGGGATTCCCGGATGATCTTGTCCCCGACGAACTTCGGGTGGTGCGGATCGGCGAGCCGGGCAGTGCCGAGCAGCGCCTGCGTACCGCCGTCCTGTCCTTCGCCGAGCGTGTGCGCGCGGCCGAGGACCGCGCGGAAAGCGTTCGGGGGAACGTCAACCGCTCGATGCGGATGCATGGCGCAAGTACTGGCGGAGCTAACTCGGCGCCGCGCGCACTACGCGATACCCCGAGACGGCGTTCGCCGAGGCGAGCCGTATATGGTCCTGGCCAGCGCGCCGCCGTGCTGGCGTTCGCCGCGATGTGGTGCGAATGCTGGGGGGCCTTGCGCAACTCGGGGCACGGATTCGAGTAGTCCACTACTCACGCCGAGGTCGATGCGACGTCGTACGGTTCTACCGTGGACGGCCGGCCTCTAACTCAGGCCGCGGTTCGCATTGCCAGACGACTCGGAGCGGGCTGAAAGGGGCGACGCCAAATGACTGCGATCGATGCGCCCGGCGGATTTCGCGCACAGGTCTCGGACGCCGCGACGACGAGCGGACAGATTCTGCCGACCCGCGTCCAAGCCGTACTCGCCGCGCTTGCGGCGCTGACCGCCGCGGTGTTGAGCTTCGTGACCAGCTTCGAGATGGTGGACTGGTCACCCGCACAGGTCACAGTGGTCGGGACCGAGGCCGCCGCATTCTGGGGGTTGGTGGCCGCCGCAACCGCGCATTTCGTTCCCAACACCAAAAAGCAGCCGGTCGCACTTGCGGGTGCTGTAACCGCCTTCGCGTCGACGACACTGTCGTTGAATCTGAGCTTCGGATGGTGGGAGGTAAGTGAGGCGCAGAACGCGTCGCTGGTCGGTGTGGTGATTGCGTCGGTCGCGGCCGTGTCCGCTCTGATCGCACGATCCAACGTGACACCCATCGATGCGCCGCGTCAGCAAGCGAGTAATACCGGCGGATCCGGTATCCCGACCTAGCTGTGGGCGAGACCTTCGCATCTCGTCGAGTGGCAGAACAATCTGACGAATTGAACGGCAGGGGTGGCACGGTTATGAATAATCCGATTGGTTCCGCGAACGGCTCGCCGATGGCACCGGCAACCGCTACAAGGACATTCAAGAACATCGTGCTTTGCTTCGACGGCACCGACAACCAAATCCGGGCATATCGCAACACGAATGTCGTGAAGATCTTCCGCGCCCTGGAGAACCAGGATGGGGAACAACTCATGTACTACGACCCCGGAGTGGGGACATTTGCCTCGACGCGAGTGTGGTCTCCGCCGGGGCGGTGGGCCTCGAAGATGCTCGGCCGTGCTTTTGGGCTGGGCCTGAAAACCAATCTCGCCGAAGCGTATACGTTCTTGATGAACAACTGGGAGCCGGGCGACAAGATATTCATCTTCGGGTTCAGCCGCGGCGCCTTCAACGCTCGTGCGCTTGCCGGTCTCCTGAACAAGATCGGAATTCCGCGACGTTCCTCGGAAAACTTGATTCAATACGCCATTGATCTCTATGCACGCCGAAACTGGACTGACGAAGCCGAAGACAATGCGCACGAATTTCGCCGGACCGTTTGCCGGGCCGTCAAGCCGGACGCTGGTGAATCCGAAAGATATTGCGTCCCTATCGAATACCTCGGCCTCTGGGACACCGTCAACGCACCCGGTATCTTCCGTCGCAAGCTGAGCTTCCCCCACTCCGACAGCCTGGGGAACGTTCTGGCGGGAAGGCATGCGGTTTCCCTCGACGAGAATCGGCGCCCCTTCAAGGAAAGCCTCGTCACCAACGCGGCAATTGAGGAAGCCTGGTTCGCCGGCATCCACTCCGACGTCGGCGGTGGCTTCGCAGAACGCAAACTGGGCGACATATCTCTGCTCTGGGTACTACAAGGGGCAAGAGGAGCAGGGATCGTTATGCGTCGGACCGCGGACCTTCGCGAGCTTCCGGAGGTCGACTCGAGCTACGCCGAGGGCGTCCTCAACAAGAACGACAAGTTGTGGGCGCTGATCACGTACCGGACCCGTCGCCCGGCGCCATCGGCGAAGGTTCATGCGTCCGTAAGTGTCCGGCGGAACTCGGAGGCCTACCACAGTTATGGCGGCCACCTCGTGAACCCGTCCTGGGTCGCCACCGACTGGGCGGACTCAGCCTGGACGCGGGCCGAATAGTCCGATCGCATCTCTTACGGCAGCGGGCGAAGCAAGGGGCGTTCGGGCGCCGACGCCTGCAGGGCGGCGAGGGTCTCCGCCGACGGAGGGGCATTGAGGTACGCCACGAAACCGTCGAGCAGGGCGCTCACATGAAGGCCGTAGGCCAGGGTAGTCGCGCCGAGAACTCGCGCGCGGTGCCGATCGGCGCAGGCATGTACACACATCGCGGAGACCTGATGGATGCGATCGTCGCGCAGCGGTTGTGGGACGTGCGCGATCAACGAACCGACGTGGTCGACGTACGCACGCTGGAGTTCACGGTGGGCTCGAGGTAGTTCTTCCATCGGGTTGGCCGGGCCGAAGCGGAGCAGTTGCTCCAGAAACGGTAGGTAGTAACAGTTTTCGTCCTCGGCCAGCTCGATGAGCGGCAGTTGATTTGCCTCGATTACCGACCGTAGGTCCTCGGAATTCATTCGGGCCTGCAGCAGTTCACGCCGTCGCGACAGGTGCTCGACCCGATTGAGCAGGATCGCCCGAATCAAGCCTTCCTTGGATCCGAAGTGATACTGCACCGCCGACTTGTTGGCCGAGCCGGCCTCGGTGCCGATCTGGCGTAGCGGCACGCCATCGAGGCCGTGCTGTGCGAACAGGCGCTCCGCGGTCAGGACCAACTGCTGCTTCGCCGACGGCGCGAAGGGCCCGGGATCCGACTGCGACATGCGACTAGATTCGCACACTGGACAGATTAAGTCTTGAGACTTAACTTTGAGTCCATCGCATTCGAGAGGTGGATCCTTGTGACTGAAACGGCAACAGAGGTATTTCGCGAGGTCATGGCCGCCGAGTGGCCAGATGAGCCAGCGATGGCGGCAACAATGGCGGCGCGCCTGGATTTCGTGTTCGGCCGCGTCTGGCCGCGCCCGGGCCTGAGCCGCCGTGATCGTCGCTTCGTGACGCTGGCCTGCGTATGTGCGGCAGATGGCGTCGATGAAATCAACGACCATGTGTACGCGGCGCTCGCCAGTGGTGACATCTCCGCCGAGGAAATGCTGGAGTTCGTGCTGCATTTCGCGGTCTACTGCGGCTGGCCCAAGGGAGCCCAGGCCGAGGTTGCTGTGCGCACGCAAGCCGCACGACTGGCCGCCGAGCGGGGTGAGGACGTCGCGGCCGGTCGGCCTCTCCTCGAGTCGGCAACCCTCGGACCGACCGACCATGACGCGCGCCTCGCCGAAGGCGAACGTTGCTTCGGCGAAATCAACCTCGTGTCCCCGCCGCAGCGGGATTCGCCCTACTTCCAGGCAGGGATCCTGGCATTCGTCTTCGGCCATTTGTGGCAGCGACCGAATCTGGGCCGTCGCGAACGCCGCCTGACCACCATCGCCTGCGTCGGCGTTTCGGATGCCCTCGGCCCCATCTACTCCCATGTGGGCTCGGCGCTCGAGTCGGGAGACATCTCGGCCGACGAGATGAACGAGATCATCCTGCAGTTCTCCGCCTACAGCGGCTTCCCGAAAGGCCGCGTTCTCCAGCAAGCGGCCGACGCCGCGAACGTGCGGATTTCGCTTTCTCGAAAAGGCTAAAGGAGCAGAACATGTCAGCTGGACTCGAAGGACAGGTCGCCTTCATCACCGGCGCCGCGCGTGGCCAAGGCCGCGCACATGCAGTGCGGCTCGCCCGGGAGGGCGTCGACATCATCGGCGTTGACATCTGTGCCGATATCGCGACGACGGGCTATCCGAATGCGAGCGAAGCCGATCTCGAGGAAACCGCTCGGCTGGTGGAAAAGGAGGGCCGCACGATGGTGGCCCGCACGGCCGATGTGCGGATCTACGACCAACTGGTCGCCGCGGTTG
>NZ_LRRB01000156.1 GCF_001646865.1 Aldersonia kunmingensis
CGCCGGGTACGAGGCGACCCGCCCTGTGCCGGTGTCGCCGGTTCGCCCGGACAACACGGCGTACATGATCTACACCTCGGGCTCGACGGGACGCCCGAAGGGCGTTGCGGTGACCCACGCCGGCCTGGCGGCCCTGACGCAGCACGGCGCCGGTTTGTATGGCGTGACCCCGGATTCGCGGTTCCTGCATGTGTGCTCGCCGAGTTTCGATCCGTCGGTGCTGGAGTGGACCTCGGCGTTCTCGCGTGGTGCGACGTTGGTGATCGTTCCCGCCGGAGTGATCGGTGGTGTGGAGCTGACCGAGTTCCTCGCCGCAGAGCGCGTCACGCACACGATCATCACCCCGGCGGTGCTGGGCACGATCGATCCGGCGGCGTTGCCGGAGCTTGCGATGGTGCAGGCCGGTGGAGATGCCGTGCCGCAGGAGTTGGTGGCGCGCTGGGCGCCGGGGCGTCGATTCCTGAATGGATACGGCCCGACCGAGACCACGATCATCTCGTCGTACGCGGAGCTGGATCCGGCTCGCCCGGTCACGATTGGTACTCCAGTTACGGGTACGTCCGCGCTGGTGCTCGATGGTCGGCTCCACCCGGTGCCGGTCGGCGTGGCCGGCGAGCTGTATCTGTCCGGCAGCGGGCTCGCGCGTGGCTATCACGCGCGGGCTGATTTGACCGCCGGCCGGTTCGTGGCGAACCCGTACCTCGCCGACGGTGAATTGATGTACCGCACCGGCGACTTGGTGCGGTGGCGTCGCGATGGCGAGCTCGAGTTCGTGGGACGCACCGACTTCCAGGTGAAGATCCGTGGTTTCCGTGTCGAGCTCGGTGAGATCGACGCGGTGCTCGCCTCGCACGAGTCGGTGCAGTTCGCGGTGACGTTGGGTCGTGCACTGGAATCGGGTGCCACGGTTCTCGTGTCCTACGTGCAGCCCGCACCGGGCAGCACGATCGACTCGAGCGTGCTGGCCGGGTTCGTCGGGGACCGGTTGCCCGGGCACATGGTGCCGTCGGCGTTCGTGGTGATCGAGGAAGTGCCACTGACGCCGATCGGCAAGCTCGATCGCAAGGCGTTGCCGGAGCCGGTGTTCGAGTCGGTGGAGTTCCGCGCCGCGTCGAGCCCCCTCGAGCAGGGGATTGCCGAGGTCATGGCCGAGGTCTTGGGTCTGGCGTCGGTCAGTGTCGACGATTCGTTCTTCGCCCTTGGTGGCGACAGCATCGTCTCGATCCAGTTCGTCTCGCGCGCCCGCGCGCGCGGCATCAGGTTCACGCCGCGTGATGTTTTCGAGCAGCGCACGGTGGCGGCTCTGGCCGAGGTCGCGGTGTTCGATGACGGCACTGCTGTCGTGGAGCGGCTCGAGGAGCTGCCGGGTGCCGGTGTGGGCCCGATGCCGCTGACGCCGGTGATGGCGGGCTTCCTCGCCGGTGGTGGCGACTACCGCACGTTCAATCAGGCTGTGCCGGTGCAGATTCCGGCTTCGATGAATGCCGAACTGTTGCGGGCAACGATCGCTGCGGTGGTGGATCAGCACGACATGCTCCGGGCCACGCTGGATCGTGACGAGACCGGTGAGTGGGTTTTCGAGGCGCGTCCGGCCGGGTCGGTCGATGTGGCGGACTGGATCCGGCACTACCCGGTGTCCGCAACCATCGAGGACGCCGAGTTGAGCGCGGTGGCGTCGAAGGCAACCGATGAGGCGTTGCGCGAACTCGATCCGCAGACCGGTGATCTGATCCGCTTCCTGTGGTTCGACTTCAGTGATGAAGGCACGGCCGACGCCGACGTCAGTGCCGAAGGCACTGCCCATGCCGCTGTGGGTGCTGACCGGCACGGGATTCTCTACATCGTGGGCCACCACTTCGTGATCGACGGTGTTTCGTGGCGAATTCTTGTGCCGGACATGGCAATTGCGTGGTCGCAGCTGATCGCTGGTCAGCCGGTTTCGCTGGCGCCGGTCGGTACGTCGATGCGCCGCTGGACGCATGCCCTGGCCGAGGAAGCAGTGACGGCGGGCCGGTCCGCAGAACTCGAGCTGTGGCGGAATCTGCTCGACGTCGAGGATCCATTGCTGGGTTCGCGGGCGCTGGATCCGGTGATCGATATCGAGGCGACGAGCGACCGGGTCACGGTCGAGGTTCCCGCCGAGGTCACCGATGCCGTGCTCCGCGATCTGCCGGAGTTGTACCGCGCCAGCGTGAACGACGGACTGCTGGCCGCGTTGGCGATGGCGCTGGTGACGTGGCGTCGCAATCGGGGTCTCGACCTTTCCTCGGCGCTACTGCGCATGGAGGGCCACGGTCGAGAAGAGACGCTGATCCCGGGCGCGGACCTGTCCCGGACGGTGGGCTGGTTCACCAGCTCGTACCCGGTGCGCGCGGATCTGGCCGGAATCGATGTGGCCGAGGCCTTCAATGGCGGTGTCGCCGCCGGCGAGGTCGTCAAGGCGGTCAAGGAGCAGCTTCTCGCCATCCCGGATCGCGGCATGGGCTACGGGCTGCTGCGTCAGTTCAATCCCGAGGGTCGTGCGCTCGCCGAACTGCCGCATGGACAGGTCAGTTTCAACTACCTGGGCCGAGTCGGCGGTGCCGAGGTGCCGACGGCACTGGCCGATATCGGCTGGGGACTGACGGCGGCCCTCGGTGCGCTGACCTCCGAGGTAGAGTCGACCATTCCCGCGCAAGCGGTGATCGACATCAACGCGATCGTTGGCGACGACGGCGTCCTGGGTGCCGGTTTCACCTTCGCACCCGGCGTGATCGACCGTGCCGATGTGCAGGAACTCGCGGATCTGTGGGGTCAAGCACTGGCCGGACTGGCCGCGCACAGTGCGGCACCAAACGCAGGTGGCCTGACGCCGTCGGATCTGCCGCTCGTCGCGGTGGGTCAGGGCGATATCGATGATTGGGAGCAGCGCTACCCGAATCTGACCGACGTGTGGCAGCTCTCGCCGCTGCAGTCGGGCCTCCGGTTCCAAACCATGCTCACCGAGGGCGCCGCCGCCGATGTCTACACGATGCAGGCGACCCTGCACCTCGGCGGCTACCTCGACGCCGAACGACTGCGCTCGGCGGCGCAGGCGTTGACGGAGCGGTACACGAACCTGCGGACCGCGTTCGCGACCGACGCGGCAGGGACCGAGGTACAGCTCGTGCTGGGCCGGGTCGACGTGCCGTGGCGCGAGGTGGATCTGACCGGTGTCGCGGAGGGTGACCGGGCCGAGCGCGCACGTCGCACCCTCGCTGCGGATCAGGCCGACGGGTTCGATATGACCCGTCCGCCGCTGGTTCGGTTCACGCTGATCCGCACCGGCCACGACGCCTGGCAGTTGGGTGTCACCGTGCACCACATCCTGCTCGACGGCTGGTCGATGCCTCTTCTGATGCGCGACCTGCTGGTGCTCTACGCCGTCAGCGGCGACCTGTCGGTGCTGCCGCGAGTCCGCGACTACCGCAACTTCCTGGTGTGGCTGGCCGCGCAGGATAAGCAGCGCTCGCTCGACACCTGGGCGCACGCGCTCGACGGCGTGGAGGGACCGACGATGCTCGAGTCGGTGTCGCGACAGCACACCGAAAGCGGCATCGACCGGGTGAGCATCGAATTCACCGAGGCCGAGACGGTGCGCCTCACCGAGACCGCGGGCGGGCTGGGCGTCACGCTCAACACGATGGTTCAGGCGGCGTGGGCGATCCTGCTCGGACGGATGACCGGGCAGTCCGATGTCGCATTCGGTGCCACGGTCTCCGGCCGTCCGGCCGACTTGGCCGGGGTCGAGTCGATGGTCGGTTTGTTCATCAACACCATCCCGGTCCGGGTCCGCATCGCTGCCGACGCCACGGTGGCGGGATTGTTGGGACAGTTGCAGTCCGAGCAGGCCGACCTGCTCGAGCATCACTACGTCGGCCTGACCGAGATTCATCACGCGGCCGGTGTCGGCGAGTTGTTCAACACGCTGGTCGTCTTCGAGTCCTACCCGATCGACCATTCAGCGCTCAGCGAGGCTGGATCCGCGCTGGACGGACTGCAGGTCAACAGCGTCGAGGTACTCGACGGATCGCACTACCCAATCGGACTGCTCGCCACTGTCGCCGGGGCGCAACTGGACCTCGGCCTCAAGTACGACCTCGCCGTGTTCGGCAGAACAGAGATCGAGACACTCGCCCGCCGACTGCGTCGGATACTCGACACGTTCGTGGAAGACGTTGACGGTCGAGTGCGCGATATCGACCTCGTCGACGAAAGCGAACTCGATGCGCTCGGTGCCGGTGGGGTGGGCACCGGTGGCGTTGATGCGGGTGCTCCACCGGTCTCGATGACGGCCTCGGATACCCTGCCGGCGATGCTGGCCGAGATCGTCGAGCAGGATCCCGGCGCGCCGGCGTTCGTCCGCGGCGAGGACGAGGTTTCGTACGCGGAACTCGACCGCCGCTCGTCGCGGCTCGCGCGGGAACTGATCGGACGCGGCGCCGGACCGGGCGACGTAGTCGCAGTCGTGTTGCCACGCTCGGAGGCGGCAGTCGAAGCGCTGTGGGCGGTCGCCAAGACCGGGGCGGCGTTCTTGCTCCTGGATCCGACCCGGGATGCCGAATCGCTGCGAGACTCGGTCTCCGCTGCCGGCGCAAGCGTCGTTGCGACGACGACGAAGTTCGCGCCGATCGCGGAGGGCCCGGTCCAGCTGGTGATCGACGATTCGGCAACTGCCGAACAGATCGCGGCCCAGGACGCCCGGCCGGTGTCGTACGCGCACCGTCGCGCCCAGCTGACCGCCGACCACGTGGTCTTTGTCACGGGCACTCCGCCCGCGGCTACTGTGACGCATGGGCAGCTCGCGTCGATCCTCGGCGAGGCACGGCGTGCCTACGGATTGGACGAGGAAAGCCGGACCTTCCTGCACCGCGCCGACGAGCGGTTCCAGGTGCTCGAATTCCTGCTAACGGCGACCAGTGGAGCGGCGATGGTACTCGCCGAGGCAGAGTCTGCAGACGATGTCGGCGACGTATTCGCCAACGACTGGGTGACGCACGGGTTCGTCCCGGCGACCGTGCTCGCCGAACTCGGTGACGACATCGCGGAGGATCTGTCCGACGTGGTGCTGACAGCGGGTGCCGTGGCCGATGTTCCGGACTTGCCGGACGACGTCCGCGTGCACGTAACAACGAAGGAGTGGTGGACATGACGCGCGAGGTTGCCGGCTGCCGAGCCGGGCTCGACCACGACACTGTGGCGTAGGTAACGCTTCGGTCACGGGTGCGATGATTAGACCATATGTC
>NZ_LRRB01000298.1 GCF_001646865.1 Aldersonia kunmingensis
AGTTGCTCGATGACATCGACGTGCTCGCAGCCGCCGTAGTAGCGCCGGCCGGGTAGCCCTCGGCGTACTTGTTGGTGAGTACCGACCCCTGTGCCTGCATGACGGCGAGCGGCGCGAAGTTCTCGCTCGCGATCATCTCCAGGGTGTTCTGCTGGCGACCGAGCTCGGCCGCGATCGCCTGATGCACGGCGGGATCGAGGTCGGCGAGCGCTTGGCTCAGCAAGGGATTGCCGTCGTTCACGGCGGGTGCTGCTGTGTCGAGAGTCATGATCGCCTTTCCTGGCCTGTCAGCTGATCTGTAACTAATATATCAACTGTCGAGAAGAGTAGGATCAGAATCCGGCGACGTCAATAGCAGCTGGAAATCAGGAGGAATAAGCGATGAGCCTGGCGTTTGCCGCGGTGGGCGATGTGGACTCGGGTACGAGGACGAATGCCGACCGTGCGTACGAAATCATTCGGGAACGCCTGATCATGCTCGATATACGGCCAGGTGAGCCGATCAACGACGAGCAGCTCGCCGGCGACCTGGGCTTCGGCCGTACTCCGGTGCGCGAGGCCCTCAAGCGGCTCGAGCGCGAACGTCTCGTTATTGCCTATCCGCGGCGCGGTACGTTCGCGACGATCGTCGACATGACCGATCTGGCCGATATCTGCGAGATCCGCAAGCAGCTCGAACCCGCGGCCGCCGCTCGCGCTGCGCGCGTCGGCTCGGCCCAGGCCCGGGCGCGACTATCCGCCCTTGCGGCCGAGATCGCCGAAATGGGCGTGGACGACGATCCGCGCGACGTGCTGCGCAAGGACGTGCACGTGCACCGCGAGATCTACCGCGCCTCGGGAAACCCGCATCTCGAGGACATCCTGGTCGGACTCGACGCGCACGCCACCCGCATCTGGTGCCTGTTCCTCGACCGTCTGCCCGATATTGCCGGGCACGTTCGTGAGCACCTTGCGCTGCTCGACGCGATTCTCGTCGGTGACGAGGCCACCGCTGCTGCCCTGACGCTTGCCCACGTGACGGGTTTCGAGCGCGCCGTTCGGGCCGTGTTGTAGAAACACGCAGGGAAAGCGGATACAAGATATCGGTCGACTGATATATCATCGGTCGAGTCTGGTCCTGCGGCGCAGCAGGTCGGCACCCAGAAAGGGGCGTAGACCATGACGGTGCTCGGAACGGAATCGCTCGACGCGGACACCGCAACGATGTCCCTTGCCGATCGCGCGTACGTCGCGATTCGCGACAAGCTGATCATGCTCGACATTCGTCCGAATGAGGCGATCGCCGAGAGCGAGCTCGCGACGCAACTGGGCGTCGGGCGCACGCCTGTCCGAGAGGCGCTCAAGCGGCTCGAGGCCGACCGCCTGGTGATGTCCTTCCCGCGCCGGGGCACGTTCGCCACTGGTGTCGATGTCGCCGACCTGCGGCACATCTCGCAGATTCGCGTTCACCTCGAACCGGTCGCGGCGCGCACGGCCGCCGAAGCCGCGACACCGGCAGTGCGCGCGGAATTGCTCGAACTCGCTGACCGGACAGAGGAGCTCGATGCCGGAAATATCGACCGCGACGAGCTGATGCGCTGGGACCTCCGTATTCACCGTGCGGTTTATCGCGCGGCCGGCAATCCACACCTCGAGGACATCCTGATCCGGTACGACAACCTCGCTACCCGGATCTTCTGCCTGTTCCTCGAACGGTTGCCGACCGTGGCTCGCCACGTCGGCGAGCACACGGATCTGTTGCGAGCCATCGCCGCCGGTGATGGCGACAAGGCGGCCGCAATCGCGCTGGACCACGTCACCGGGTTCGAGGAGTCGGTCCGCCAGGTCGTTTAGTCGGCATAGATTTCGTGCACAGCTCGACCGAGCTCAGCTCCGCGATGTTCGACTTCGACATCGCCGGCGAGCCTGGCACGGTCGAGGACGTCTTTCCTGGATTCACCGAGCACGACCGCCTCGGCGTGGTGGTGCGCAACGACTTCGGTGCGGTTGGCGCCAGCACACTGATCCTCGCCGCAGTCACCGCCTTCTACGACGATCAGCGGGCCAAGAACCCCGAGTTCTTCGTGTATCCGGACTATTTCCTGTTCCATACCGGCCGTGCGCGCGGCGAGCACGCGATGCTCGAAATCTTCCGCGGCCACAAGGAAGTCGTTGTTTTCGACGACCCCGAGGCGATCCTGCAGGCCATCAACGACAGGGCGATCACGCGACTGCTCGTCGAGGACGGCATACCGGCGGCCGAGGATCTGCTCCAGCCCGACACGCGCGCCAGCGCGGAGAAGCGGATCCGCACGTACCTCGCCTACCGGCCGTCCGGTCGTGTCGAGAACGCCGACGTGACCGTAACCGGTAACGAGATCACCGAAGGATATGTCGGCGCCGTGCTCGACCCCGTCGCGCATGCGGAAGCCATGCGTCGGCGCGATCCCGTTGTGGCGGAAAGGATCCTGCTTCGCAGCAGAGAGGTGGACCCGGAGGAGGCAGCAGCCCGGCGCGCTGAGCGCAGCGGGCTGCTGCGGGACGGCCGACCGGTCGAGACCTTCCGGCGCCTAACGCCAGCCGAGGGGCTGGCGCGGTTGGCCTAAGAAAGGTAGCGGCTTCAACCCGGAGACGGTCACGTCACCGGGTAGGCGACGACAGGGGCCCGGCGGAGCCCGCCTTCGTCCGCGTTCCACCGGCCGAACACTCAACGCAGTCGCTCGCATCGCTTCGACGAGGCCCGCTGCACGGGGACACCGCCCGGGCAGTTCCCGTTGGCCAGATCCGCCATTATTAAGGAAGTTTAAGAGTAACGAGGCCCAAGTTAACGTTGGATATTCGACTAGCTATATTCCCCCGATGTTGAAAGTGCGCCTCGGAATCCGATCCCGGATCCTTGCCATCGCGTTGGTTCCAAGCCTGGCGTTGCTCGGAATCGGTGTAGGTACGGCGGGTTATCTGATACGTGAGGGTCGCCAGTCCGAACAATGGGCGGCAGCGAACCTGGATGCCACGAGCCACGCTCGCGACGTGATTGCCAGCGTACAAGTGGAACGGATGCTGACACTGTGGCAGCTGTCCGGTGGGCAGAGCGATCCGGCCGCGCTCGGCGCAGCACGGAGCAGGCTCGACACCGCGTTCGCGGCACTGGCCCCCTACGCATCACGGCTGCAGACCGTGTCGCAGGGCACCCTAGGTGCAGACACGGGTGGATTCGATACCTTGAGCGCTAGCCTGCCCCAGATCCGCGGTCAGATCGACGCCGGAAGAATGTCGATCAACGACACCTACGCCCTCTACAACACCATTCTCGATGCCGCTGCGCTCGGCACCACCCTCGTCGCCGCCAATGCGCCCAGCACCGAGGTCGGCGTTGCACTCATCAACGGTGCGCGCGTCCTGCACGCGATGGAGGCGATGTCGCGGTCCGCGGCGCTCACCGCTGCCGAACTGCAAGGACTGCTCAGCAGCACTCCGCTGCGCAACGACTATCGAAACCTGGTCGGGTCCTACCGAGTCGCACTTTCGCAGCTCGCCGCCGACCTGGGCACTGATCCGGCAGCCGAGAAGATCAAGGCAGTAATGGCATCGCCGGGCTGGCAGCAGGGGGCCGCGATGGAGGACTACCTCATCAATCCGCCGAAGCCGGACAAAAGCGGTGACGTCCCGCCGCCACCAATGGCCTTCCCCGAGTGGCGTGCCGTGCAGGAACAGCTGTATGAAAACGTGATCGGCGCATGGAAAGACCTGAACGACCATGCGAACCAGATCGCTGCCGACGAGGGCAAACGCACCGCGGCGAACTCACTGTGGGCGGGTGCCGCTGTGCTCGCGATTGCGCTCGTGGCGTTCCTGCTGTCGCTATGGCTGGCCAACCGACTGATCGGGCGGCTCACGCGCCTACGCAAGGAAACACTGGACCTGGCAGAGGTCGAACTGCCCGAAACCATGCGCAAGCTGGGCGCGGGCGAGCAAGTCGATCCCAAAGCTGCGCACCTGGACTTCGGTGACGACGAAATCGGCTCGGTGGCAAAGGCCTTCAACCGCGCACACACAGCGGCCGTGTCCGCCGCGGTCACCGAGGCCCGCACCCGCGAGGGCGTGCGCGCGGTGTTCCTCAACATCGCCCACCGCAGCCAGCTGGTGGTGCACAGGCAACTCGAGGTACTCGACGAGGCTGAACAGCGACAAGAAGATTCCGCCATGCTCGAGACATTCTTCCGACTCGACCACCTGGCGACCCGCGAACGCCGCAACGCCGAGAACCTCATCATCCTCGGTGGCGGCGAGCCCGGCCGCCAGTGGCGGAGTCCGGTGCCACTGGTCGAGCTGGTGCGTAGCGCGATCAGCGAGAGCCTCGACTACACGCGGGTGCACACCCGCCGCATGCCTCAGGTCGCCATCGTTGGCAACGTGGTCGCCGACCTCATCCACCTGCTCGCCGAACTGGTCGACAACGCGACAGCCTTCTCCCCGCCGCAGTCGCGCGTCAAAGTGAGCGGCAATGTGGTCGGCAAGGGAGTCGCGATCGAGATCACTGATCAGGGCATGGGAATGTCGGTCGAAGAACTCGAACTCGTCAACGAGATGCTCCGCAATCCACCGGACTTCGGAGTCGAAACGCTCTCGGCGACTTCAAGCCTGGGCCTGTTCATCGTCTCCCAGCTGGGTGGACGGCACGGGATCTCGGTGCAGCTGACCGAATCCGAGTACGGCGGCATTCGCGCCATCGTGCTGGTGCCGAACTCGGTGGTCGTCGCCATTACGACACCTGTGGCCGGCCATCTGCCGGAACTCGATTCGACCGAATCAGTATCGGTTGCAGTGGGTGTCGGAACGCTGGCACTGCCAGCGCCTCCCGCCGAACAGCCAGTGCAGGCGGTGGCCGAGCCTCGGGCGTGGGCGCACCTCGAACGATCCGATAGCGCGCCGCGCACCGAGTACAAAGAATATTCTGTGGCAACCCCGAGGCACGAGCTGCCGACCTACGAGCTGCCGACCCACGCTACCGAGCCGGAGACCTTCTCCCCGCAACCGTTGCCCGGCAACGATGGTGACGGTCGCCCGTCCCTGCCTCGCCGTCGCCGGCAGGCCAGTCTGGCACCAGAGCTGGCGCACGATCCTCAACTCGAGGTGGACGTGCAGCAGCCGTCACGATCAGCGGAGCAGGCGCGAGATCTGATGTCCGCCATTGCGTACGGCACCCAGCAGGGGCGGCATTCGGAACCCCAGAC
>NZ_LRRB01000048.1 GCF_001646865.1 Aldersonia kunmingensis
GACCATGCGGGCATCACGATCCACGCCGAGGTCACCACGCCGCGCGGCGGCACACATTTCTACCTGTCCGGCGACCCGAGGCTACCCAACGTGCACAGCACCCTCGCCGGTCTGCCCGGTGTGGACCTGCTGACCGGTGGGGCATTGGTCCACCTGCCCGGCACCCGCCGCAAACACGGCACCTACACCATCGAGCACGATCACCTCCGGTTCGCGGGCGAGGGTGACGCCGCGATCCTGCTCGCCATCGTCGGCGCGCTGGCACCGACACCAAAGGAAACGAAGACCGTTGCCGAGCAACCTGTTTCGGTTCCCGATCCGGTGGCCGAAGCCTATCTGCGAAAAGCGTTGGAGGAGAGCGTCGCCGAGCTGGCGGCGGCACCCGATGGCACGCGCAACGACACGTTGAACGCGAAGGCGTACCGCATGGGCCGGATATCCGCCGGTCTGCACGCCGACACCGGCCCGGTACGCAATGCGCTGATCGAAGCTTGTATGGCCAACGGCTACGTCGCCGAGGACGGCATGCCTCAGACCCTCGCGACCCTGGAATCCGGGCTGACGTCCGGCCTGCGCGACCCGATCACCCCAAAGTGGCGTGCAACCGAGCCGCAGCCCGAGCCAACCGCCGCAACGCCCGCCGACGACTACGAAACCTTCTGGGGCACACGCGAATCGCTTCGAGCCATCTGGGATTACGGCACAGCGAACATGTGCGCACCGTGGGGGCTGCTCGGCGCGACGATGGTCTACGTGCTCGACAAGGTGCCGTATTCGAAGGCGCTGGAAGGAATGACCGGCGCTGACCTGCCCGGCTCACTGAACCTGTTCCTCGCCCTCGTCGGGGCATCCGGCAACGGCAAGGGGCAATGCGCGGCGCACGCGAAAGCCTATGCGGGCCACACCATGCTCGACCTGAACCCCGGTAGCGGCGAAGGTTTGGCGAAAGGTTTCGTGCGCAGGCTCGGCAAAGGCGAGGACCCGACGCTGCTGGACACGTTCGCCGTCGGCGACGAAATCTATGTGTACCGCCGCCGCAGCGGTGTGGTGAGCGCGTCCGAGGTCGACACGCTCGGCGCGTTGTTCGGCCGCAGCGGTGCCACCTTCGAGGCGCAGTTGCGTTCGGCGTTCATGGGTGAACAGCTCGGTTTCGGGTACGGCGACGAGAACAAGCGCATCTATGTGCCCGCCAACGGCTACCGGCTCGGCATGATCGTCGGTGTGCAACCGGAGCGGTCCGGTGCCCTGCTCGACGGCGAGGCCGGGGGCACACCGCAACGGTTCCTGTGGCTGCCGTCCACCGATGCGCGGCTGAGTCTGGACGCGGTGCCCGAGATTCGGCCGGCGCCGATGACGCAGATGCCGGCCGAATTCTGGAAGACGTTGCCGCGACGGCTGACCCGGCCCGAAGCGATGGCCACCGAGATCGATCGTGCCGCCGAGGCTCGCGCCCGCGGTGAGGTCGCCGCTCTGGACGGGCACCGGTTGTTCGTGCGGGCGAAGGTCGCCGCAGCGTTGATGGTGCTCGACGGCCGGGGCGATCTCGATGCCGAGGACTGGAGTGTGGCCGGGGTGGTGATGGAGGTGTCGGACCGGGAACGCGCCCGGTGTGTGGCGGCGTTGAAGCGGGCCAATGTTGCGATCAGTGAGGCTCGCGGCCGGGCGCAGGGCATCGTCGCCGATGTCTCTGCGGAGACCTTGCACGAGCGGAATGTCGAGCGGGCGGCGAGAACTCTTGCGCGCCATGTGGTGGCCGGTCCGCTGGTTCGTGGCAAGGCTCGTAAGTGCCTGCGTTCGGATCGTCGTTACCTGTTCGGCGAAGCGGTCGCCTTCGCGGTCCGGGCCGGGTGGATCGTCGTGGCCGACGGCAAGCTCGGACAAGGCTCGGTGACCCCGTGAGCGGGGTGGACCGGGGGTGGACGGGGTGGACCGAAAAGTCCACCCTTTCGGGCGTTTCGAGGGGTGGACGGGTGGACGGTCCACCCATGGCCCCCGGAGAGCGTGCCCCCTCGAACGCATTTCCCACGAACAAATACAACATTCAACTAAAAATGTGCATTCGCGCGAGTAGGCGATTTCGCAGCCTCGAAGGGTGGACTTTCGGTCCACCCCCGTCCACCCCCCTCGCTGCGAGGCGGGCAAGGCTACCCCGGCGATGGCACGCAATCTCTTTCGGCGAAGCCGCCTCGAAATCCCCGCGAACACGAGGCGTACCGGCGTGGGACACCTGACAACTCCGGACCGGCACAACGTCGGTGCGGACCAACCGAGAGGAAGCAACCATGATCGAGGCGCACGACCCCCCAGACGGCCCGCAGAGCAACGAACGGACCGACCCCGATGCCGGAAGACCTTCGCCCGGCGAACTCGCTCTGCGCGAAGGCGGGCGGAAGGCTTTGCAAGCCGAACGCGAAGGCCGGAAATCCGCCGAAGCGAAGATTCGCGAACTCTCCGAACAACACACCGCCGAGATCGCGCGGCTTCGCCGCGAAAGCCTCGAAGCCCTCGCGGCCGAAAGATTCAGACTCAGGCTCACCGAAGCCGGTGCCGAGAAGATCGACACGGTGCTCGCGATGATCGATGTCGGCAAGCTGGTTACGACCGGCGAGGATGGCGAGCCGGTCATCGATGATCAGACCATGGCCGATGTCGTGCAATCGGTGACCGAAGATCAACCGCCCGTCGGCCTGGATCTCGGAGTGAGGTCGCACAATCAATTCACCCCGCGCCCGACGGCCGCAGCACAATTCTCCGATCTCGTGCAAGGCAACAGGAGACACCGATGACACCGGCAGACTTCGATCTCCCCGACAACGCACTCAGCCGTGCGTTGGTGGCCTTCTGGGAACGCATGCGGGGCAAAGAACTACCTCCCATGCCCGGCGCTGCCGAGATGACCGAGGTGTATGCCCTGATCGATGCGGGCAAAGCTGACGTGATCGCCGAAGACGTGCACCTGGACGAGAACGGCGAAATCATCCGCACGCGATATCGGACCGGTTGGTTACCCGATCAGGGCTAGAATCGATTGCGACGAGCACGAGCGATTCGGCTCGTCGGCACATATCACGCCATAGCCCCAAAGCAACGCAGGTCCCGGACCGACCATCCGGGACCTGCGTTGTGTCTTCCACCGAAAGCGTCACCGGCGTAAGATCATCGGACAATCCCCGGAGCGCGTGATGCGTTGGCCTTGTGCTGCCATGTGATGTGGCCCGAGCAGACAAGCGTTGTCCAGCAACGCAATTCGATACTGCTCAGCAAAGGTTCACATCATGACTATTCAAACCACCATCGGCACGCCCGGCGCATTTCACCCCGATGTCGTCAGCCTTCCGCCCGCCGATGCGATTCCCGACAGCCTGTTGGTCGCCGCGACCTACCGCGCCGGAATCGTGCAAGGCGACGAACACTATGTGAGAGTGCCCTACGTCCGGCACGACGATCCGCCAGGCTGGATTGCCGAGTCCGCCGAGATACCCGAATCAGACCCGGCCACGAGCGAAATCGTCGTGTCCACCGGCAAGGTGGCCTTGATCGATGCATTGAGTCGCGAGCAGGCGAGCCAACCGATCGGTCTCGAAGTCTTCCGGCAAGCCGCCGCGAAAGAGGTTGCCCAGCGCGCCGACCGCCTGCTGATCTGGTCCCCGGCACCGACCACTGGAAGTTGGCCGCCCGCAGGCCTTCT
Organism: Aldersonia kunmingensis; assembly: GCF_001646865.1. Taxonomy (GTDB): domain Bacteria; phylum Actinomycetota; class Actinomycetes; order Mycobacteriales; family Mycobacteriaceae; genus Aldersonia; species Aldersonia kunmingensis. Next base: position 3,689 of record NZ_LRRB01000048.1, read on the forward strand.
CGCTCAGCCGCACGCCGAAGGCGGAACAATCGGAACCAACCTCGATGAACTCGCTGATGCCGTTGCGACGGTCGAAAATACCGGTGGCACAGCAAATGTCGTGATCACCTCGCCCGCAGCGTGGGCAACGCTGTCGAAGATCAAAGCCAGCACCGACAGCGCCGCGAGCCTGTTGGGAGCAGGAACCTCTGCCGCCGAACGAACCCTGCTTGGTATCAAGGTAATCGTCAGTGCCGCACTGATTCCCGATGATCCCGACGACCCGCATGCGGTGATCGTCGCCGACACGAACGGCGTGTTGGCCGCGTACGGCGATTTGGAGTACTCGATCTCGGAGCACCTCTTCTTCGGCCGCGATAGCTTGGCCGTACGCACCTCGATTCGCTGCGGTGCTGCACTCGCCGAGCCTGATCGGCTCGTGGAACTGAGCATCGAGGTATAGGTCGATCGATGACCGAGCCAACGACCGAGCCATACGACGAATACGACGACGAGCTACTGATCACGCCGACCGACCTCGAAGGGTTCCTCGACGGTGACGAGACCTACGTCGAAGACGTGCGTGCCATGTGCGAAGACGCCACCGCGACCGCGAAAATCGCGGCACCGCAACTGCGAACAACCGACCTCGACGACCTCGAACGCCGAGCCGTCCGAGCCGTGCTGCGTGCCGCCGTCGTGAGGTGGTTCAACGGGAGCGGTACCGGTTTGACCACTGCCAGTGCTGGACCGTTCGCGGCATCGTTCGACAACAGCAACGAGCGACGCGGTGTGCTGTGGCCTTCGGAAGTGCAAGCGTTGCGGGCAATCAGGCCGCGTCCGACCGTGGGAATGATCGATCTCGCCGGAACGCCATTGCCACCGCTGCCCCGCAGCCAGGACCCGCGATTATGGAACAGTAAACGCTGAAACACCCTGGCGGGGACCCCGAAACCGGCCACGCCGCGACGCTCTCGGCATAGCCGCAAGGCCTCTCCCCCCGGCATAACGAAGGCACCCGCATGCCGCCAGCGAAATACAACGATCGGCGCTACCGCCGAGCCGTCGAGCACTTGAAACGCACCGCCGATCCGGTGTGCTGGATATGCGGGCAGGAGATCGACTTGAGTCTCGACTACCGCGATGCGAACGCATGGACCGCAGACCACATCGCGCCCATGGCCACAGGTGGCGACTTGCTCGGTGAGCTGCGGCCGGCACACCGAGGATGCAACTCGCGGCGCTCGGACGGGCGCAAGCACATCGGCAACGGGCAACGCGGACAGCGGACCGAGCCGACTTCCGCTGAGCAGTTCCCGAATTCGCGCGACTGGCACAACTCCGATCCGTTCGCGCCACAGGTTAGACACGCCCGGAGTGGAATGAGAAACGGATCACATTTTCGGTAGCGATTGAGGCCGAAAATCTTGTTGGCACGTGTTGACGGCGAGCTTCGTCGAGGAGCACTGGAGCGCCCGTTTGCGTCCTGAGGAGTGCCG
>NZ_LRRB01000214.1 GCF_001646865.1 Aldersonia kunmingensis
GCTAATTGTCCGCCCGGTACCGTGACGACGTGCTTCTCAGTTCACTGAATCCGCACGCGGTCGCGCAGGGCGCGGATATCCCGGATGCCGTCACGATCGAGGGCGAGCAGTTCTCGCGCAGCGATCTGATCGGTGCCGCGACGTCTGTTGCCGAGCGGGCGGCCCGCGCCGAACGGGTCGCGATCCTCGCCGCACCGACTGCCACGACCGTGCTTGCGGTGGTGGGTTGTCTCATCGCGGGGGTGACCGCGGTACCGGTCCCGCCCGACTCTGGTGCCGCAGAACTGGCGCATATCCTGCGTGACTCCGGGGCGCAGGCCTGGCTCGGCACGGCACCAGCCGAATGTGAGGTCGAGCTACCGGTGATTCCGGTACGCCGGCACGCACGGTCGTGGCACAGCTACGCGGAGCCGGCACCCGAGAGCGCGGCCTTCGTGCTCTACACCTCGGGCACCACCGGGCCGCCCAAGGGCGTCGTGCTGAGTCGCGCCGCGATCGTCGCCGGACTCGACGCACTTGCCGAGGCCTGGGCATGGACCTCGAAGGACGTTCTGGTACATGGCCTTCCGCTTTTCCATGTGCACGGCCTGATCCTCGGCCTGCTGGGTCCGCTGCGCTTCGGCAGTCCGCTGATCCACACCGGCCGCCCTACGCCGGAGGCATACGCGCAGGCTCGCGGATCGATGTACTTCGGCGTGCCCACGGTGTGGTCGCGCATCGTCGAGGATCCCGAATCGGCGCGCGCCCTGCGCGACGCGCGGCTGCTCATATCGGGCAGCGCGCCGCTGCCGGTTCCGGTGTTCGAGCGGCTCGCCGAGCTCACCGGGCACGCGCCGGTCGAGCGGTACGGGATGAGCGAAACGATGATCACGGTGTCCACCCGCGCGGACGGGGAGCGGCGGCCCGGCTGGGTCGGCCTCCCGGTTAAGGGCGTCGAGTCCCGGTTGCGGGACGAGCAGGGCGGCGCGGTGCCACACGACGGCGAGAGCATCGGTGGGCTGCAGGTGCGCGGGCCGATGCTGTTCGACGGCTACCTCAACCGCCCCGACGCTACCGCCGAATCGTGGACAGATGATGGATGGTTCCGCACCGGCGACGTCGCCGTGATCGATTCCGGTGGGTTCCACCGCATCGTCGGCCGCGAATCGACGGACCTGATCAAGTCGGGCGGCTACCGCATCGGGGCGGGCGAGGTGGAGACCGCGCTGCTCGGCCATCCCGATGTCGCGGAGGCGGCGGTGGTCGGTCTGCCCGACGCCGACCTCGGCCAGCGAGTGGTCGCGTTCGTCGTGCTTCGGGCCGGAGCGAGCGCGCGTCCGGAAGCCCTTATCGAGCATGTCGCGGGGCAGTTGTCGGTGCACAAGCGCCCGCGCGACGTGGTCGTCCTGGATCAGCTTCCGCGCAATGCCATGGGCAAGGTGCAGAAGAAGCGGCTCGAGCAGCCGTAGAGCCGCCCGAGCCGCATCTCGTCCTCGGATCAAACGCTCAGGAGAGCGCGATACCGATCTTGTCGGCGAGGACCTTGATCATGTTCTGCACGCCGATTTCGTTGCGGCCGATGAGCATATGGTCGTGCTGACCGCGCCGCACACCCTCTCCACACTGCGGCAGCATCGCGAAATCCTCGTCCCGGACGGCGGCGTGAACCTGCGCGAAGATCTCGTCGTACATGGCCCGCTGCTCATCCGTGGTTGCGGGGTACGTCGCCATCCAGCTGTGCCGCACTTTACATTTGGTTGCCGACTTCACCGGCAGGATGTCGATGACCTCGACGCCGACCGGACTGTTGGCGAGGATGAGGTTCGGGTAGATCCAGTAGATGACGCCCATCTGCTGGCGCGGATCCCAATTGTCGGCGGGCTCGGTGCCCTCGAGATCCTTGATCCAGTTGAAGGGGAAGCCGATTCGGTGGTGGCTGCCGAACTGGTCGTAGACATGTGTGTTGGCGACGGTGTTCTGGCCGATCACGCTCTCGCCGTGCACGAACGGGAAGTGGTAGCCCTCCGCGAACGCCTCGAGGCCGCCCTTCCAGCTGACGTCGGATTCCAGGAAGCGCTCGTCGTGGTAGCCGTAGTCCTGGTAATTCCATTGGGCGAGTTCGGGTCCCATCGGTCCGAGGTGCGCATCGAGATCGAGCGAGGCGTCCGCGGTGAGGACGGCCCAGACGAATCCGTATCGCTCCACGCTGGGTAGTTCGACGAGGCCGTACTGGTCTCGATCGAGGTCGTCGAAGCCTTCCTTCCCGGGCACGCCCTTGAGCTTTCCGGCGTTGTCGTACACCCACGAGTGGTACGGGCAGGTAAACCGGCGGGAGTTGCCCGAACCGCACGCCGGCATGGCACCGCGGTGGCGGCAGTAATTGAGCAGCACGTGGGCGACGCCTTCGCGGTCACGCGTAATGAGCAGGGAATCGCCGAGAACTTCACGGACGACGTAGTCGTGGTTGTTCGGGATCTGCGCGGTGGCCATCACCGGTAGTGGGGTGCGGCGCAGGACATTCGATTCCTCGATCTCCGCCAGCTTGTCGTCACGGTAATAGTCCAGCGGCACGCGCAGCGGCGCGTCGGCCATGTCGGTCGTGCCGGCCAGGACGAGGTCGAGGCCTCGGCGCGTGAGTTCGTGATTGAGCGGAGTATTCGCGGTACCGATGGTGGATGTCATGCGAGAGACCTTCCGGGAGCTGATGCCTTGACCATACACATCGATATTCGAATGTCTAGTCATCGTCGAGGGGCGCCCATATAGGGTGATGCGAACGCGCACAGTTTGGTGTGGCCGCGCATGCCTGGGCGTGCGCGAAAGCCGTAGAAGGTGCGCGACGGTGCGGTGCCAACAACCGCGGCCGGGCGAGAGGGAGTGTCATGCGAACGCACGGATGGGCGGGGGAAGCGCCCACATCCGACGACGAGGCCGTCGAGCGGATCCTCCGTGCGGCAGGGGAGATCATCGACGCCGGCACGGCGGAGCCCAGCATTGCGCGCGTCGCGCAGAAGGTGGGCGTCACTCGCCAGACGGTCTATCGGTACTTCGACAGCACGGATGCGCTGCTCCAGGCCACGGCGGAGTTCGCGACGACCGAATTCCTCACCGGGCTCGCGTCCTCGATGCGGGGCATTACCGACCCCGCGGCGGCAGTGGTCGAGGGAATCGCGCTCACCCTGGAGCGATTGCGGGAAAACCCGCGGTTCTCGCTGATCCTGGCACCCGAGTCGCGCGGTCGCTTCGTCTCTGCCGTCACGTCGGACACGGCGCGATCGCTCGGGCGCTCGATCATCGACGGGTTCGATGTGGACTGGGTGGAGCACGGTTGGACCTCGGCCGATCTCGACGAGCTGGTCGAACACATGCTGCGCACCGTCCAGTCGTTCATCGTCGATCCCGGCATTCCGGCCAGGACGGGAATCGAGTTGAGGTCGTACCTGTGGCGTTGGGTGGCGCCGCTGCCCCGCAGGACCGCCAGATCCCCGATCGCCGCGGCGGAGTGACCGCAGCGGGCTAGACATAGCCAACGCCATCTGTATGGCCAGGTCTTGGACGAGGCTTGTCCGTGCCGAGGAGCCCAGTGCGGCGAACCGAATGCCACGGCGAGCGAGCGATCGGTCGTTCGGATCCGCACGCAGGCAAGGGCTTCCGGCAGGATTCACGGCGATTCCAGGAATTGCCCGTCGAGATGCGAGTGGATACCCTCATCCCGGTTTCGGTCGGCGGGGATGGGGCTCAGTGTGCCGGCGGCGAGTGGAAATGGATTAGCAATGGGACGAATTCGTCTGCAGCTTCGTAAAGCATTTGCCGCACAAGCAATCGCGGTCGCGGTTGTCGCGTCGACCGGCGCTGTCTTTGCGCTCGGAGCCGGCACGGCCAATGCCGCACTCGACGATACGAAGCAGATCGAGACCGGCGACAATCTGACAATCGAGGCCCGCCAATCGGATACGGATATCCGGTTCGTCGCGCCGTTGGACGGCAATCCGCTGACCCGCGAGTGGTTTCACGACGCTATCGCTGGTTTCCACATCGACGGCGCCGGCGCCGATGAGTTCCTCGGCAAGATCACCATCGGCTACCAGATCGGTTATCCGGCCACCCTGAGCGGCCAGATCAAGTTCTCCTACACCTCGCCGACCCTGAGCCTGGGTCTCGGCTTGAACAATGGGCCCACCGTCGGCAACCTGGTTCCGACCGTCGGCGTCGAGATCTCTGCCGGTTTCGGCCCGGGCATCAAGAGCGTCGACATCGCGACGGTAGCGATCGCGGGCGCAGATGGCTGGATCAAGATCGCGGGAGTCCATGGCACCGTGACCGGCGTGGTCGGTCGGACCACGATCCGCCCGTATGTCACGGTGACGAGTGTGCGCGGCGACACCGTGACCACCTATGGCAAGGATTGGAAGGCCTGATCCAGGCGCCCACCCCTTCCATCCGGGCGCCGCTCCGTGCCATTCTTAGAACACGTTCTAGAAATGACCGAGTTTGACAGGGAGTGCACGTGGGGCGTTTCGCGCGGGAAGAGCTGACGGCGGCGATTCGCCACTACGACGAGGTAGTGGCTGGTTGTTCGCAATCGGGGGACTGGTCGCCATTTGCTGATCTGTTCACACCGGATGTCGAGTACATCGAGCACGCGTACGGCGTTTTCCACGGTCGCGACGCTGTGCGCGTCTGGATCATCGAGACGATGGCGCCGTTCCCGCAGATGCGCATCGCGCAGTCGTGGAAAGCCTTCGATGACGAGAATGACGCCGTGGTGTTCGGCGTGGACAACATCCTCGATCACCCGACCGAGCCGGGCGTCGAGTTCTCCTTCCCGAACTGGTCCCGCGTCGTTTACGCCGGTGACGGGCTGTTCTCCTCGCAGGAGGACGTCTACAACCCGGTGCGCGATGCACCGCGGGTGGTCACCGAATGGGTGCGCGCCGGCGGCAAGCTGCTCGCTCCGCCCGCGCGCATGCAGCACATCGGGTCGTAACCCGACCCGAAACGCGCCCACCGCGGCGTAGCGTGACGCGCATGCGGACCTTGGCCTCGCTCGCCTGCGCCGCGGTCGCCGCGGCGACCATGACGATCGCCGGGTCCCCGGAAAGTGTTGCCGCACCGGTTTGTCCCGGTGCCGGGCAAGCGCC
>NZ_LRRB01000215.1 GCF_001646865.1 Aldersonia kunmingensis
GATCGTCACCGGCTTCAGCGCCATCGCGCTGGGCATCGTACTGTCGTTCGCCTGGCCGCCGATCGGATCGTTCATCGAGGACACCGCCAGCTCGACGATCAGCGCGAACGCTCCCCTCTCGGTTTTCGTGTACGCCACCGTGGAGCGCGCCCTCCTCCCATTCGGGCTCCACCACATCTGGAACGCCCCGTTCTTCTACGAGGTGAACGTCGGCGGCTGGGACAACTGCAAAGGCATCCTCACCTGCTTCTTCCGCGGCCATCCGGAGTCGGGCATCTTCGGCGGCGGATTCGCCGTGAAGATGTTCGGGCTCCTCGGGGCGGCCCTCGCGATCACGTTGACCGCCAAGCCGCAGAACCGCACGAAGGTCGCGTCGCTCATGATGGCGGCGGCGCTGACATCGTTCCTCACCGGCATCACCGAGCCGCTCGAATTCTCTTTCCTGTTCGTCGCTCCGCTGCTGTACGTCGCGCACGCACTCCTCTACGGAACGGCGTTCACCGTCGTCTACCTGCTCGACGGACGACTCGGCTACACGTTCTCGCACGGCGCGATCGACTATGTCCTGTTCTGGCCGAACGACATAAAACCCTGGGTCATCCTGCTGGTCGGACCGGTCTACTTCGCCATCTACTTCTTCTTGTTCTATTTCCTGATCAAGCTACTGAAGATGCGCACACCCGGGCGTGAGGATGACGACGACGAGGAGGGGATCGCAGAGGCGGTGAGCGACTCGGCCAACCGGTTTGCCCAGCAGCTGGTACTCGCCTTCGGCGGCCGGAGCAACATCACCGACCTCGATGCATGCATCACCCGTCTGCGGGTGGGCGTCCACGACGTCGGCCGCGCCGATCAGCGCAAGCTCAAGGCGCTGGGAGCTTCGGGGGTGCTGCAGGTCGGCAACAACCTGCAGGCCATCTTCGGCACCCGCTCCGAGAACCTCAAAACCGATATCGAGGAGTACCTCAAAACCGCCGGCGACGAGGCGGAACTCGGCGAGGACGCGGTGCGCGACGTCGTCTATGAAACACCGGGCGTGGCGCCCAAGCTGCTCGATCCCGAGGGGCCGCAGAAGGCCGCCGCGTACGTGGCGGGGCTGGGCGGACCGGCCAACATCGTCAAGGTCGAGGCCGCGGCCGAAACACGCCTGAGGGTGAAGGTGCGGGACCGAGCGGCCGTCAACGAGGACTCACTTCGGGCCGCCGGCGTCGCGGGGGTCGTGGCGGTAGGCGAGGACACGCTGCACCTGGTGGTCGGTCTCCACGCGGATCAGTACGGCTCCGAGATGCGGGGACAGCTGGCGGCGGTGCCGGCCCGCTAGCGGCTCGGGCACCGCACATCGCACAGGAGCGGAGCCCGCGGAGCGACCAATAGCCCAGGAGCGGAGCCCGCGGAGCGACCAATAGCCCGCCGAGCCACCTAGGCTTGAACCATGCGCGCAGCTGCTGCGGCCAACCGCAGAACGATCGCAGCCGTCGTCGCGCTATGCGGTTTTACGCTACTGCTGGGCTATCTGAACAAGGCGCGCTGCGCCGGAGGGCCGTTCGCTCCCGATGGCCGCAGCGTCGTGTTCGACCGCATCAAGGACGCGCAGATCTGCTACTCCGACGTCCAGTACCTCTGGCTCGGCCGCGGCATCAACGAGCACGTCTTTCCATATATCAACGGCGGTATCACCGACGGCCGACTATTCGGCGGGACCGTCGAATACCCCGTGCTCAGCGGGCTGCTGATGTGGCTGGGCGGCAGCGGTGCCGGCAACGACGCCGAATTCCTCCGGAACTCCGCGCTGATTCTGGCCCCGTTCGCGCTGGTCACCGCCTGGTTACTGGCCCGCATGGCCGGTCGCGCCGCGCTGCTGTGGGCGGTCGGCCCCGCGCTCGTGCTCTACGCGTTCCACAACTGGGAGCTCCCGGTCGTCGCGACCACCGTGGCAGCCGTCGCGGTCATGACGCTGCCCGAACGGCTGTCGCTGCGCACCCGCGGCGTACTCGCGGCCGTACTGCTCGGGATCGGGTTCTGCCTGAAGCTCTACCCGGCGGTCTTCCTGATTCCGCTGGTGCTGTTCGTGCTCACCGGCGGCCCCTCCGGGCGGGAACTGCCGCGCGGCGCCACTGGCCGCTACGACCTGCGTGGCGCCATGCTCGTGGCGGGCACCGCGATCGCCACCGCAGTCGCCATCAACCTGCCGTTCGCACTCGCCGGCTTCCATGGCTGGCTCGCGTCCTTCACCTTCCAGCAGGAGCGCGCGGCCGACATCACCACGAACTCGATCTGGTACTGGGGCCTGCGCAATCTCTACGCCAGCGACTTGGACGGCGAGGCCTCGTTCCAGCACACCGTGTCGATGGCCTCGCCCGGGCTACTGTGCATCGCGTTTGCCGCCGCGGTGTGGCTGGGCTGGCGGCGCTTCTCGCGCACCGGCACGTATCCGTGGGTGCAGGTGAGCGCGGCGATGCTGTGCGCGTTCGTGCTGCTGCACAAGGTGCATTCGCCGCAGTACTCGCTGTGGCTGATCCCGTTCCTCGTCCTGCTGGTCGTGCCATGGCAACTGGTGATCGCGTTCGTCGTCACGGACCTCGCGCTCGGCGTCGGCGTGTTCCGCTACTTCAACGCACTCTCGCTCGCCATCGAGTCCGACGGCAACCGACTCATCGTCGAATTCGGAGTGTGGGGCCAGGCTATTGTGCTGACCGTGCTGTACTTCGCGTTCCTGCGCTCGGATATGCGCTGCCCCAAGGCAATTCCGATGACACCCGCGCGCGCCAACCGCCCGTTGGCAGCGTCACGCACGCCATGAGCGAATCCTGGTACGACCAACCGATTCTCGCGGGCCAGCACGTCAGGCTCGAACCTCTCGGCCCGGAACACGCCGACGGACTCCTCGCCGCCGCAGACGATCCGGCGATCTTCCGCTGGACATCGTTGGCAATTTCGAATCTCGAGGACGCGCGCGGCTTCATCAGCGCCGCGATCGACGACCGGAGCCGATTGGCCTACGCGCAGGTCGAGCCCGCCTCCGCCCGCGTGCTCGGCACCACGTCGTACTACCAGATCGATCCGCGCCACCGCAGCCTCGCCATCGGCTACACGTGGATCTGTCGGGCGGCGCAGGGGACTGCGGTGAACCCGGAAGCCAAGTACCTGTTGCTGCGCCGGGCATTCGACGAACTCGGCGCAGTGCGCGTCGAATGGCACACCGATGAGCTCAACGCGCATTCCCGCGGCGCCATCGCCAAACTCGGCGCCGAGTTCGAGGGGTTGTTGCGCAAGCATCGTCGGAGGCGCGATGGAAGTTGGCGGACTACAGCACTTTTCGCGATGACGGACGAGGACTGGCCCGAGGCCAGGGCACGGCTGCAAGCGCGAATCCTGGGCTAAGCGCCGCCGGAATTGCGAATCGCGGTTGGTGGCGTCGCAGCGCTCCACGCGCCGGTCTGTCGCGGCCTCAACCACTGCGGCAGCCAACGGGGCGGCCGATCCGGCGCGCCATCGAGCACACCGCCACCGGGATCGTCGATCTCGTATCCTCCCTGGCGCACCAAATCCTCACCCGGCCGGTAAATCTCACGCAGCACGAGCGCACACAGCCCGATGACGGCCAGATCGCGCAACACCACGGCGCCGGTAAACCACTGCTCCGGCAATCCCTTGTTCGACTCGCCGAGGTAGTAGAACATCCGCGGCACCCACACGAGTGCATCGATGGCCATCCAGGCCAACAGGATTCGCCGGTGCGGCAGCGCCAGCACGGCGAGCGGGACCAGCCACAGCGAGTACTGCGGACTCCACACCTTGTTGGTGAGCAGGAACCCGGCCACGATCAGAAACGCCAACTGCGCGAATCGCGGCCTGCGTTCCGCGGTCAGTGCGACGTACCCGACGCCAAGGCAGACCGCCGCGAAGAGCAGCAGTGACACCGCGTTCAGCACCGACGGGCGCTCACCCGCGGCCAGCACCCCGTCCAGCCCGGTCCAGCCGGTGAACGAGGTGACAACGTTGTAGAGGGAGTCGGGGTCCGCGTGCCGACTGGTGTTGAGCCGGAAGAACTCGGCCCATCCACGCGGGTAGAGCAGCAGGATCGGCAGGTTCACCGCCACCCAGCTCGCCGCCGCCGCGCCCGTCGCCTTCGCCCAATGACGCACCGTTCCGGTGCGCAGGCACAATACGAGCAGGGGACCGAGCAGGAACAGCGGGTACAGCTTCGTCGCGCCGCCGAGGCCGAGCAGGACGCCCGCGAGCACCGGCCGTTTTCGCGCCCAGGCGAGCATGCCGCCCGCCGCGAATGCCGTTGCCAGTGGATCGAAGTTGGTGAACACGTGCACGATCACGAGAGGCGAGCACGCGACCAGAGCCGCGTCCCACACCCGCCGAGACGCGAGAACGGCGGTGGCCCACACCGTGACGAGCCAGGCGAGCGCAAGGCCGAACGCGACGACGTTGAAATAGATCGCCACCTGCAGCCCGCCGGGCAGCCAGGTCGCCGAATCCCACGCCTTCGCGATTCGCATCGAAAAGTACTGGTAGAGACCGGAGACCACCGGATACTCCATGTACCGTTCCTGCAGCGATCCCGGCGAACCCTCTACCCAGGACTTCTTGTACGGGAACGCACCCTCGTTGAGCCGCTCCGCACCATAGAGCGGAACGGTGTCCGAGTAGCACATCGCGACGTACTGGCGGCTGCCGCTCCAGTCCAGGCCCGGCGCGCCGCCCGGGCCGTTCGGCGCCTGCTGGATGCACGGGGCCTTGGCAAACCAACCGAAAGCCAGGAACACCACGGCGAGCGCCAGAATGACCCGCATCGGGGTCCAGAAGCCCGCGCGACCGATCAGCGCGTGTCTGCCGACCGGCCCGCCGAACGTGCGCGACAACTGTGCACTGAGCACGTCTGTCCGACTCGGCAGATCCCGGTCGTCGGCCGAGCGGCGGTCGCCCGCAAGCGGACCCGCAGACACCACCCCGTGTTCGTCGGTCACGGGGTTAGACGTTAGCGGGTGTAGGGGCTACCGCCGGTCGCTCCGCCACGCGGGGCAGGCACGGACTCTGTGGTCGTCTCGCCCGCGTACGGGTCGGTCGCGTACGGGTCGGACTCC
>NZ_LRRB01000259.1 GCF_001646865.1 Aldersonia kunmingensis
GGCCGCGCCGGCGAGCGGCAGCACGGGCAGCAGCCAAGTAGCGGCGGCGATTCCGTCGGTGTTCATTCGGCCCCGCCGTCAGTTCCGCAGCAGATTCGCGTCGTCGACCGATGCCGATTGTCGAGTTCGGAAGATGGTCATGATGATCGCCAGGCCGACCACGACCTCGGTGGCAGCGACGACCATCGTGAAGAACGCGAACACTTGCCCGTGGAGGTTGCCGTGCATCCGTGCGAACGTCACGAAGGCCAGGTTCGCGGCGTTGAGCATGAGCTCGATGCACATGAACACGACGATCGCGTTGCGCCGCAACAGCACCCCGGCGGCTCCGATGGTGAACAGCAGTGCGGACAGGTACAGATAGTTCGCTGGGTTCACCGCGCGCTCCCCTCGGTATCGGTTCCGCCGTTCGGTCTCGTGGCCGCAGCTATGTCGGCCGTGCGGTCGCGGGCGCCCGGCCAGGAGCGCAGGGTCTCGTTGACGGACTGGTCCGAGGGCGTGCCGTCGGGCAGCAGCGCGGGCATGTCCACCGCGTTGTGGCGCGCGTACACGCCCGGATTGGGTAGTGGCGTCACGCGTTCTGCTGCGCCCACTTCCGCCCAGCGCTTGAAGCGGTCCTGCGACATCTCCTTCTGCGAGCGGCGTTCGCCGAGGCGTTCGCGGTGCGCGAGGATCATCGCGCCGACCGTCGCCGCGATGAGCAGCGCGCCGGTGAGTTCGAACGCCCATACGTACCGAACGAAGATCAGTTCGGCCAGCCCCTCGACATTGCCGGCCGAGTTGGCCTGCTCCAGCCCGACGAAACCCTCCAGGTCGGCCTGCACGGTGGCATTGCCGATGCCGCCGATCAGCAGAATGCCGAACCCGATACCGGCAACGGCCGCCGCGATGCGTTGTCCCCGAAGGGTTTCGATGAGGGCATCCGATGAATCGACGCCCACGAGCATGACCACGAACAAGAACAGCATCATCACTGCGCCGGTGTAGACCACCACCTGCACGACACCGAGGAACATCGCGCCCTGGGCCAGGTAGAACACCGCGAGGATGATCATTGTGACGGCGAGGAAGATCGCGGAGTAGACCGCCTTGCTCGAGATCACCACTCCGATGGCGCCAATAACTGCGAGCGTCCCGAGCACCCAGAACTGCACTGCCTCACCGGTGGACGTCTGTACGACTGGATCGATTGCGGCGAGCAGGGTCGCGGTCACTCGCGACCTCCCTCGCCCGATCCGCTCTGCACTCTGCCCAGGTAGTAGTCCTCGGCCGTGGTGCCGGGTGCCATGTCGTGCGGGGCCGGATCCATGCCGGGTTCCATCGGCGCGAGCAGTCGGTCCTTCTCGTAGATGAGATCGGCTCGATTGTCGTCGGCGAGTTCGTATTCGTTTGTCATGGTGAGTGCGCGCGTGGGGCAGGCCTCGACACACAGTCCGCAACCGATGCAGCGCAGGTAGTTGATCTGGTACACCTGCCCGTACCGCTCGCCGGGAGAGTATCGCGCGGCGTCGGTGTTGTCAGCGCCCTCGACGTAGATCGCGTCGGCGGGACAGGCCCAGGCACACAGTTCGCACCCGATGCATTTCTCGAGGCCGTCGGGATAGCGGTTGAGCTGATGCCGACCGTGGTAGCGCGGCGCGGTCGGGACCTTCTCCTCCGGGTACGACTCGGTGTGCGGTTTCTTGAACATCGTCGTGAACGTGACGCCGAAACCGCCTACGGATTCGAGGAACTTGGGCATCTCAGGCATGGCGATTCTCCTCGCTGGTTCGCGCGGGTGCGACGCCGACCGGCTCGCGGGCGTCGGGAACCTGCTGGCCGGGCAGGGGTGGCACCGGGAACCCACCGGCGGTCGGGTTGAAGGGGGCGGGCATCGCGGGCACGCCGCCCGGCTCGGCACCGCCGCGACCGCGGGAGGCACGCCAGACGAGCGCCGCGACGATGACGATGAGAGCGGTGCCGGCGCACACCAGCGCGATCGTGCTCACCTCGTAGCCCTCGTTGCGCATCGCCTTGACCGCGGCGACCACCATCACCCACACCAGCGCGATCGGAATGAGTACCTGCCAGCCGATTTTCATGAACTGGTCGTAACGCAGGCGGGGGAGTGCGGCGCGGAGCCAGAAGAAGACGAAAAGGAAGATCCAGACCTTGATCGTGAACCACAGCATCGGCCACCAACCGGAGTTCGCGCCGTCCCAGATGCTGATCGGCCATGGCGCCTGCCAGCCGCCGAGGAACAGTGTGTTCGCCAGCGCCGAGACGGTGCCCATGTTCACGTACTCGGCGAGCATGAACATGGCGAACATCAGCGACGAGTACTCGGTGTGGAAGCCGCCGACGAGTTCGCCCTCGGCTTCGGGCAGGTCGAATGGCGCACGGTTGGTTTCGCCGACCATGGCGACGCAGTAGATGAGGAACGCCGGCAGCAACGCGAATACGAACCAGGTGTCTTCCTGCGCTCCGACGATGCCTGATGTCGACATCGTCCCTGCGAGCAGGAACACCGATGCGAAGCACAGTCCCATCGCGATCTCGTAGGAGATGACCTGTGCCGAGGACCGCAGCCCGCCGAGCAGCGGATAGGTCGAGCCGGAGGACCAGCCGGCCAGCACGATGCCGTACACGCCCACCGACGTGACCGCGAGGATGTAGAGCACGGCGACCGGCATATCGGTGAGCTGCAATGCGGTGCGGTGACCGAAGATCGACACCTCGGGGCCGAACGGGATCACGGCGAACGCCATGAACGCCGGCACTGCCGCAATGATCGGCGCCAGAACGTAGATCGGCTTGTCGACCCCGGCCGGGATGATGCCTTCCTTGAACGCCATCTTGATGCCATCGGCTGCGCTCTGGAACAGGCCTTTCGGGCCGACCCGGTTCGGGCCGATCCGCATCTGCATCTTGGCGAACAGTTTGCGTTCGGCGTAGACGCCGATGAGCGGGATCATCAGCAGGAAAACGAATACGAAGAGGGCCTTGGCCACGATCAGCCACCACGGATCGTTGCCGAACAGCGTGGGGTCGTAGTCCGATGCGAGGATTGTCATCGCGCCACCTCCGCGAGGTGGATCCAGACCGCCTTCCCGACAGCATCGCCAAGCTCCCGATAGAGCTGGGCGCCGGGGGTATTCAGCGGCAGCCACACCACCCGGTCCGGCAGGTCGGCGACCTCGAGCGGGAGCGTAATCGCCCCATGATCGGTCGAGACGATGACGGCATCACCGGGCGCCGCACCGATCTCGGCGGCCGTGGCCGACGACAGCCGAACGACCGCGGCGCGCGCGGTGCCCGCGAGGTACGGCTCGCCGTCCTGCATCCGGCCGGCGTCGAGCAGCATCCGCCAGCTCGCCAGGACCGCCTCGCTTGCGCCGGGGTCGGGTACCGGTTCCGTGGCTGCGTCCGGTTGCTCGGAGCGCTCGCCCTGCCATGTGCCGAGCCGGGCCAACTCGGCATGCACGGCCGCCGGATCGGAAACGCCGAGGAACTCGCCCATTTCACCGGCCAGCACATCGAGTACCCGGGCGTCGGGGAGCGCGTCGGTGCCGCGCAGCGCGGTTTCGAACTGCCGGGTCCGGCCCTCCCAGTCGAGGAACGTTCCTGCCTTCTCGGCGACGGGCGCGACGGGGAACACCACGTCGGCGAGTTCGGTGATCGCACTGTGGCGAAGCTCGAGGCTCACGACGAATCGCGCGGCCTCGATCGCGGCTCGCGCCGCCTCCGGGTCGGGAAGATCGTCGGGATCCACTCCGCCGCAGACCAAACCGGCGAGCGTCCCATCGGCGGCCGCCGCGAGGATCTCGGCCGTGCCGCGGCCGGGCTCCGCCGGAATATCGGTGCGCCACAGCGCGCCGACCTCGGCACGCGCCGATTCGTCCGACACCGGCCGACCGCCCGGCAGGAGTTCGGGCAGTGCGCCGGCCTCGATGGCTCCCCGCTCGCCCGCCCGGCGCGGAATCCACGCGAGCCGTGCCCCGGTTGCCTCCGCGAGACGCTGTGCCGCCGACAGTCCGCCCGGAACCGCGCCGAGCCGTTCGCCCACCAGAATCAACGCGCCCGGCTTGCGTAGCTCCGGCGAATTATGCAGGGCAGCAAGTGTTTCAGGCTCGCGTCCCGGCGAGGTCTGCACAAGCTGCCCGGACATCTTCGCCAACCCGCGGGTGGTGAACGGCGCGATGGAGAGCACTGCGGTGCCGTTCTTGCGAGCCACCTTACGCAGCCGCAGGAACACGATCGGCGATTCCTCTTCCGGCTCGAAGCCGACCAGCAGGACCGCCGGAGCGTCCTCGATATCGCGGTAGCTCACCGACATGTGTTGCCCGGCGACCCGCGCGGCAAGGAATGCGGCCTCTTCGGCGGAGTGGGCGCGGACCCGGAAGTCGATATCGTTGCTGTGCAACGCGACCCGTGCGAACTTGGCGTACGCGTACGCGTCCTCCAAGGTGGACCGCCCGCCGACCAACACGCCCGCGGCGCCGCGCGCGGCCGAGAGTCCGCGGGCGGCGGCCGCGAGTGCCTCGGACCACGATGCTGGGTCCAACTCGCCGGCCTCATTGCGCACCAGGGGAGTCCGAATCCGGTCGGCTTGGGTCGCGTACGCGAACGCCCACCGGCCCTTGTCACAATTCCACTCCTCGTTGACCTCGGGGTCGTCCCCGGCGAGGCGGCGCAGCACGGTGCCGCGGCGATGATCAGTCCGCTGGGCACATCCGCTCGCGCAGTGCTCGCACACCGACGGGCTCGACACCAGATCGAAGGGGCGCGCGCGGAAGCGGTATGCGGTGCCGGTGAGCGCCCCGACCGGGCACACCTGCACGGTGTTGCCGGAGAAGTAGGAGTCGAACGGCTCCTTCTCGTAGATCCCAACCTGCTGGAGCGCGCCGCGCTCGAGCATTTCGATGAACGGGTCGCCGGCGATCTGTTGGGAGAACCGGGTGCAGCGCGCGCAC
>NZ_LRRB01000062.1 GCF_001646865.1 Aldersonia kunmingensis
TTTTGCTGCCGGCGGTAGCGCGTCGCAGGTAATGCATCTTGCCGGACTGTTGCAGCACCGGCGCCAGCCCGGCAGCGGAGGCGAGCTGATCGGCAGTCGCAAACCGGTCGAGATTGCCTGCCTCGGCGAGGAATTCGGCGGTGAGGATGGCCCCCATCCCCGGCATGCTGGCGATGAGGGCCGCATCAGGGAGGCAGTCGAGATCCTCGCTGATCTGAGACTCGAGCTCACCGATGCGCCGACGGGCGGAGACGGCCTCGGCGGCGAATTCGCGGGCGAACTCGGCCATACGAGCCTGTCCGGGCACGACGGTGCGTTGGGCCTGGGCCGCGGTTATCGCCTTGTCGACCAGCGGTTCGGCATACGAGCGGCGCACACCGGCGCGCAGGAGGTGCTCGGTGATGCGGCGACGCCCTGCGCGGCGGACCTCGGTCGGAGTCACGTAGCGAGCCAGCAGATGCAGATCGCCGAGGTTGGTGACGTCCACCGCACGTTCCAAACCCGGGAAAATGCTGGTCAGGGTCTCGCGCAGCCGCGCAAGGCGGCGGGTTTGGTCGACCACCAGGTCACGGCGGCGACCGACGAGGATGCGCAGGTCCAGCGTGGTCGCGTCTTCGGCAGTGACCTCGCGCCAGTCCTCACGCACCCGCAGCTGGTCGGCGATGGTTCTGGCGTCACGCGGATCGGACTTGGCTTCGCCGCCTTTGGTGGCGCGGCGGGCGCGGTTGACCACCAGGCCCGGAACGTGGACCAGGCGAATACCGGCGTCGACCAGCATCGCGGTCAAAAGACTCGCGATCCCGCCCATCAGGTCGATCCCGGCGGTGACCGCGCCGTGTTCGGCACCGAAGTCGCGCAGTCGGCTGATCAATCCGTCGATACTGTCCGGGTCGTTGTCGACCCGTTGCGAAGCAAGGACTTTCCCGGTTTCCGCAACGACGATTGCGACGAAGTGGAACTCCTTGGCGACGTCGATCCCCACGACAACTGCCATGTAACCCTCTCGTTTCGGCGTGCATGCGGTGCGTCCCCGCTCCGCCGGCAACGCCCTACATAGCGATGGTCCGCAGTGCCTAATCAGCGGTCGGAACAAGGGAGCGGGACGGGCGGCCGAGCCACCTGAGCCATCAACGGCAGCAAGCATGAAAGCCATACCCGTCCCGCCTGCACACCCCGATCATTCCGGACGACCGGGGGCACACCAGAAAGGTAGGGCGGCATGAGCGCCACGACCACGGCAGTCCCACAGCGGCTTTCCGGATCGGACCGAGCAGCGAGCTGGCCGGCAGCGGCATGGCTCGTGTTCATTCGCTGGATGCGCGGGAGCATCCGCGAGTCCTGGGGATTCTTCATCGGCCTGCTGCAACCGGTCGTGTGGATCGTGTTGTTCGGGCAGGTATTCCAATCCATCGGAGCAATACCGGGCTTCGGCAGCGACAGCTACATCACGTTCCTGGTGCCGGGCATCCTGATGATGACGGTGCTGTTCTGGGGTGCGTGGGCCGGCACGGGCTATATCGAAGACATGGACAGCGGCGTGATGAACCAGGTGCTTACGGCACCCGTGCACCGGACCGCACTGCTCGCCGGACAGCTCGCGCAGTTGCTCGTGGTGAGCCTCGCCCAATCGGCCATCGTGCTGTTCATCGGCTGGCTCAGCGGCGCCCACTATCCGGGCGGCGTGCCGGGCATGCTGCTCGCGGTCATCGCGGGAACGATGCTCGGGGCGAGCTTCTGCTCCTGCTCGAACGCGGTCGCACTGATTGCGCGCAGCCAGGTCGCGCTGATCGGCATCTCGCAGATGGTCGTGCTACCGGCGACGTTTCTGTCCACTGCGATGATGAATCCCGACCTGATGCCCGGTTGGGCACAGGCGGTTTCGCGCTACAACCCGGTGTCGTGGGCAACCGACGTAGCCCGCACCGGACTGGCCGGTACCGCGGAGTTGCGCGCGGTGACCGAACGCCTCGGCCTGCTCGCCATGCTGGCGATGCTGGCCTTCGGCTGGTCGGTCTCCGCGTTCCGCAACTACCAGCGCTCGATGTAATGCACGTGCCGGAGGGTGTGCAGAGTTACCGCTCTACACACCCTTCGGGGCGCGCTGCGGCATGAAGTCGAACATGTACCCGGCGACCCGGCGCATCTGAATCTCCTCGGCTCCCTCGGTGATTCGGTAGCGCCGGTGGTGCCGGTAGATGTGCTCGAAGGCCTTGTAGCGCGAGTAGCCGAGCCCGCCGTGAATCTGCATGGCCCGGTCGGCGGCCTCACAACACAGCCGGTTGGACCAGTAGTTGCACATCGACACGCGCTCGGACTGCGAGAACGCGCCGTCCCGGTCCATGTACCAGGCGGTCTTCTGGATCAGCGTGCGCAGCATCTCGCACTGCGTCTTCAGCTCGACGAGCTGGAACTGAATCGCCTGGTTCGCCGCGAGCGGTTTGCCGAACGGCTTACGCGTCTTGGCGTATTCGATCGACTCATCGATGCAGTATTCGGCCGCACCGAGACTCGATGCCGCTTGGCGGATGCGGTTCTCGTTGAAGAAGTGCTGCACAACGCCGAGGCCACGGCCTTCGCCGCCGAAGATCGCGCCATCGGGCACGCGCACATTGGTGACCGAGACGCGCGCGTGGTCGGTCGGCATGTTGAACGTCCACAGGTACTCCTCGATCTTCACGCCGGGAGCATCCATCGGGACCAGGAACGCCGTAATGCCTCGCGCATCACCGGGATTGCCCGAGGTACGGGCGAAGATCAGGTCGGCCGACGCGGCGTGCACACCTGTGTTCCAGGTCTTTTCGCCGTTGATGATCCAGTGGTCGCCGTCCCGGACCGCCGACGTCTCCATATGCGTCGCGTCCGAGCCGTGTGCGGGCTCGGTGATGCCGAAGGAGAAGAACTTGTTGCCGGCCGCGATGTCGTCGACCCACTCGGCCTTCTGTTCCTCCGTGCCGTACTCGAGCATCAGCATGAGCGCGACATTGTTGCCAACCACGGCGTGCTCGTTCTGCAGATCGCAGTGCAGGCCGAGGCCCTTGCGCGCCAGGTGTTCCCGGATGACCGCCATATCCAGGTTGGTTCCGTTGCGGCCGCCGTATTCGGTGGGGAACGGGTAGCGGAAGTGCCCGGCCTCGTCGGCGAGCCGACGCGCCTTGCCGAGCAGTTCCTCCCACTCGCGGGTGGGAATGCCGCCCTTCTCCCAGTCCGTGCGGGCATCCTCACGGCGGTGATCGAAGAACCGGATGTTGTCGTCGGTTTGCTCGAGCGGCTTAATCTCGCGCTCGATGAACTCGTCCAACTCGGCGAGGTAGTCCACCAGCTTGGCGGGCAGCTCGAAGTCCATCCCTGCACTCCTTACGTTGACTATCAGAATCCCTTGGGCCGCAACAACATCAGCAGATCCCACTCAATCTCGGGCACGCGGCGGCCACTCGCCGCCATCACGATGTTGGAGGCGGTGCCATCGAGGTGTGCGGCCACCTGGGTCGCAAGGCCGGCACCCCACCACACGGTGCACAACACCTTCCACCACTCGTAGCGGTCCTCGTCGAAAGTGCCACCCGCGCGCTCGTAGCCACGGATGAGCGCGTCGCGGCCGGCGAATCCGCCGATCTCGTTGGCGTCTTCACGAAACCGCCACATCCGCATGGACGGATAGGCCACGTCGCGCATGGGGTCGCCGTAGCGGCGGGCCACCTCCCAGTCCAGCACGGCGCGTAGCCCGTCGGGGCCGATGATGAGGTTGCCGTTGCGCATATCGTTGTGCAGCACCGCGCGCTTCGTAGGCCGGGAAGGGAGGTTGCGCTCGAGCCAACGCAACGCGAGCGCGAACACCGGCCGCTCCGAAAGGAGCGTGCTCACTTGCTCTTCGATCGCGGTCAGCTCCGCCTCGGCGGGGTTCTCATCGGGATCGCCGGGCAGCTCGTCGGGCGCGTCGGCCGGATCGATCGAGTGCAGCCTCGCCATCGACTCGCCGAGTTGCTCGGCCACGAGTTCGCCGATCCCCTGCTCATGCACCGCGCGCAGCACCCGGCGCGGCACCGTTTCCCCGTCGATTCGCTCGGAGAGCATGAACGAGCCGCCCACGTACGACGGATCGGTGCACACACCGTGCATCTTCGGCACGCGCACGCCGGCCTCGCGAGCGAGCTCGCGGATCCCCGCCTCCGCGGTGGTGGGCGCCTGCTCGATCGCCGCCGGCGTGATGGTCGCGACGAGCGGGATCGTGCGGTCACCGTCGTGCGCGTCGAGCAACACGTTGCTGCGCCGCGCGCCAGCAGACACCGGGACGATGTTGTCCACGGTGATGTCGCGGCCCTTTGTCTCGCTGAGGAACCGCGCGATCCCGGCGGCGAGATCCGCTCCTGCCCCGCTCACCGGCCCTCCCAACCGTCGTATCCGGGCTTGGCCACGGCAAGGTCGTCCCGGGCCACCGCGACCAGCGCCGTCCAGGCAGCCGACTCGACATCCGAATCAACGCCCTCGCGCAACATCCGCGCCAGTTCGGCTGGATCTGATACCCCGATCGCCTCGGCGAGCAGTTCCTTTTCGTGCTCGACTGCCGCCGGACCGAGGAGCTGTTCACGCTCCAGGATGCGGGCGATGTTGCCGCCCACCCGGGCCTGATGCTGCAGGCCTGGCGGCAGGGCAGGCAACAGGACATCATCGAGCAAGGTCGCCAGCGCGGACAGCAACTCTGCTGCCGTTGGTCGGTACTGCATGGCGGCGACATTACAACCGTAGTGAGGTCTATGTCACCGGCCTACCGACCGATCGCTTCGGTTCATATGATGGCCGCCGCGGTCGACTCGGCCCGCGCGACCTATCTCGACGTCGCGCGCCTCCGTGACGCCGGGCTGCCTTACTCGCGCAATGCCAGCGTCGTCAAGCTCGTCGCAACCGACGCGGCCATGAAGGTCACCACCGACGCGGTGCAGGTGTTCGGC
>NZ_LRRB01000150.1 GCF_001646865.1 Aldersonia kunmingensis
GCAGGGTGGCGAGTTTGACGCCGCGGTCGAGCGCAACCCAGCACATGACCTTCGACGAGGTGAAATGCTGCGGCTCGCCGCGCACCTCCCAGATGCCGCGGTCGGGCTGGCGCCAATGCTTGATCGCCTCTTCCACTTGGCGCTTGAGCAGCGGCCACAACGATTCCGGCACCTGCTCGCGCGAACGCACGTGCAGGTAGACCGAGTCCAGCATGGTGCCCCAAATGTCGTGCTGGGCCTGGTTATAGGCGCCGTTTCCGATCCGCACCGGCCGCGCGCCGTCGTACCCGGAGAGGTGGTCGAGTTCGGATTCCTCGAGCGTCATCTCGCCGCCGATGCCGTACAGCACCTGGAGCGGTACTGGCTTCTTGTCGCGCTGGGATACATCGCTCATGAATGCGAAGAAGTCATTGGCCTCGCGGTCGAGACCGAGCGTGTACAGGCCCCACAGCGCGAACGTGGAGTCGCGCACCCATGCATAGCGGTAGTCCCAGTTGCGTTCGCCGCCAGGGGTTTCCGGCAACGACGTGGTGGCAGCGGCCATGAGCGCACCGGTTGGCGCGTAGGTCAGTCCCTTGAGTGTGAGCGCGCTGCGTTGCAGGTAGCCGCGCCACGGGTGATCGGGGAACTTGCCGATGGTGATCCACTGCCGCCAACACTCGGCGGTCTGCCACATCTTGTCCGACGCCTCGTCCCAGTTGCGCGGTGGTGCCCACTCGCCCCACGACAGCGCGACGTACACCTTGTCGCCCTGGGTCATCCGGGTCCGCGCCCGCGCTTCGCGGCCCTCGAGGCCGAGTCGTAGGTCGGTGGTCAGTCGCAGGGTAGGTGCGAAGCCGTCCGCGGGATCGCACGTCGCGGTGGCCTGCTCGTACACCTTGCCGGTGTACTCCCAGCGTGCCGGCGCACGGTGGTAGTCGAAGGCGGGCTCGCAGCTCATCTCCAACTCGACGACACCGCTCACGCATTTCACAGTGCGCAGCAACATGTGCTCGGCGTCCCAGTCCCACGGCGTGCGGCGGTGCGTCCGTGAACGCTCTGCGGTGTTGTGCCAGGGACCGAGCACGAGTGCGTCCCGCACGATCAACCAGCCGGTGTCGGTCTGCCACGTGGTTTCGACGATCACTCCGCCGGGCAGATACCGCCGCGCGGCGGGCACGTTCTGCCCGTACGGGCCGATCCGGAAATGGCCCGCGCTGCGATCGAGGATCGATCCGAAAACACTGGGTGAGTCCGGCCGCGGTACGCACATCCACTCGACGGACCCGTTTCGCGCGATGAGGCAGTTGGTCTCGCAGTCGGACAGAAACGCGTAGTCATCGATCGGCGGGAAGGTGCTGTGGCGAGACAGGGATGCGAGGGCTCCGCCGTGCATCGCCTCGGGCGTGTGTGGGTCCTCGACCGACGGTGCTCCGTCGGTTGAAGGCGGCGCAAGGGGCGGTGATACGACCACGTCGTCGTCTGCCGGTAGAACAGTCCGATCGTCGAGTGACGCCATAGCAATCAATCATCTGCCCGGTACCGCATTCCGTCCACACAAACGCAGCACCGAAGGCAGTGGGGTGTTCCGCCCGAAGGCAGTGGGGCGGCCCGCCCGAAGGCAGTGGGGCGGCCCGCCCGTGCGCACCGGATAGGCTGGCGCCATGCAACGAATCGGCAGCTGGTGGGATGCCATCGAACTCTGGGTGGCAGGTTTGCCGTTCCTTCCGCAGTTCGTGGTGCTGGTCCTCGTGCTGGTGCCGGTCAGCTTCGTTCTCGCATTTGGTCTCGACACCGTCGTGAATGCCGTGTTGCGGCTCATCGGCCGCCGTGGCGACGATGCTCCGGTGCGTGTGGAAGGTCAGCGCTGATGCCGCAGTCGCGGGTCACGCTCGCCCTCATCGTTCTGCTGGTTCTCGTCGTCGCGGCGTGGCTGCTCACCCGTTGACGCGTCTGTGTTTCAGATAGCCGTAGCGAGTTCTGCCGGGGGCAGTGCCCTCTGATATTGTCTCGCCTCGTGACTGCAAGCGCCGTTTCACAGGTCCGCCACAGGTTGGCGTTGATCGCTGTCGGCATGCTTGCTGTCGCCGACATCGCCTGTCGCTGATCGAATGCTCGGGTGGCGCATTCTCCCGCGCCCCCAAACGTGAGCAGCCTGCCACGCCCGCATTGTCGCCGGCGTATCTCGCCGGTTTTTCCATTTGTTTGATCAGAAGGGTCCATTCCCCATGAAACGTGGTCTTCGTTCCGTCGCTATTGCCTCCGCACTTGTGGGCGTGCTTGCGCTCACCGCGTGCGGCGGTGGCTCGAGCGACGTCGTCGGCGAGGAGAACGCATCCTCCGGCGAGGGCGGCACCCTCAACCTTTACGCGTACGCCGTGCCGAAGCCGGGCTTCGACAAGGTCATCCCGGCCTTCAACGCCACCGAGGAGGGCAAGGGCGTCACGTTCCAGCAGTCCTACGGCGCCTCGGGCGATCAGTCCCGCAAGGTCAAGGACGGCGCGGAAGCCGATGTCGTCAACTTCTCTGTCGAGCCGGACATCACCCGCCTCGTCGACGCGGGCCTGGTCGACGCGGACTGGAACTCCGGCGCGGACAAGGGCATCCCGTTCGGCTCGGTCGTGACCGTCGTAGTCCGCAAGGGCAACCCCAAGAACATCAAGGACTGGGACGACCTGCTGCAGCCCGGCCTCGAGGTTGTGACCCCGAACCCGTTCAGCTCGGGCTCGGCCAAGTGGAACCTGCTCGCGCCCTACGCGGCGAAGAGCGACGGCGGCGCGAACCCACAGGCCGGCCTCGACTACCTGAACAAGCTGATCGGCGAGCACGT
Organism: Aldersonia kunmingensis; assembly: GCF_001646865.1. Classification (GTDB taxonomy): domain Bacteria; phylum Actinomycetota; class Actinomycetes; order Mycobacteriales; family Mycobacteriaceae; genus Aldersonia; species Aldersonia kunmingensis. The sequence continues at coordinate 2,810 of NZ_LRRB01000150.1, forward strand.
CAAGGTGCAGCCGAAGTCCGGTCGGGAAGCCACCGAGACGTTCCTGCAGGGCACGGGCGACGTCCTGCTCAGCTACGAAAACGAGGCGCTGTTCGCCGAGAAGAACGGTGACCCGGTCGAGCACGTCACGCCGCCGGTCACGTTCAAGATCGAGAACCCGGTCGCGGTGATCAACACGAGCAAGAACCTGGAGAAGGCGACCGCTTTCCGCGACTACCTGTTCACCGATGAGGCTCAGAAGCTGTGGGCCGAGGCCGGCTTCCGTCCGGTCGACCCGGCGGTGGGCGAGCAGTTTGCCAGCCAGTTCCCGGCCCCGCAGAAGCTGTGGACCATCGCGGACCTGGGTGGCTGGAAGAAGGTCGACGCCGAACTGTTTGCCAAGGACACTGGTTCCGTCGCCGTAATCTACGACAACGCCACCAAGTAACAGCGAGAGAAGTTAGAAGACCGTGACGACGACACAGCCGGCCGTGGCCGGGACGGGAGCCAACCTCCCCGTCCCGTCCGCGCCGCCGCCGCCACGCAACCGGGGGCGCCGACGGTTCCAGGTGACTGGGACCATCGGTCCGCTCGGGATCGGCGTGGCGATGCTCTGGCTAACGGTGATCGTGCTGCTGCCGCTCGCGGCACTGACGGTCACCTCCTTCGAGGACGGCTGGTCCGGTTTCTGGGACGCCGTCACCGCACCCTCGGCGCTCGCGTCGCTGCGGGTCACGGTGACGGTGTCCGTCATCGTCGCGCTTATCAATGTCGTGATGGGCACCCTGATCGCCTGGGTGCTCGTCCGCGACGAATTCCCCGGCAAGCGGATCGTCAACTCGATCATCGACCTGCCGTTCGCGCTGCCGACGATCGTCGCCAGCATCGTGCTGCTGTCGCTGTATGGCCCGGACAGCCCGGTGAACATTCACCTGAATGCCACCCAGCCCGGTCTCATCGTGGCTCTGGCCTTCGTCACGCTTCCTTTCGTCGTGCGCTCGGTGCAGCCGGTGCTCATCGAATTGGACCGCGAGGTGGAACAAGCCGCCGCCTCGCTCGGCGCGAATAACTGGACCACGTTCCGCAGGATCATCCTGCCGACGCTTGGTCCGTCCATCATCAGCGGCGCGGGGCTGGCGTTCGCCCGCGCGATCGGTGAGTACGGCTCGGTGGTGCTGATCGGCGGCAATATCCCGCGGGTCACGCAGATGCTGTCCCAGCACATCCAGCAGCAGATCGAGATCGACCGCCCGGTGAACGCGGCGGCCGAGTCGGTCGCGCTGCTCGCGATCGCCTTCGTGACGCTGCTCGTGCTACGCCTGTTCGCGGAGCGCACGATGCGACGGGAGCAGAGGCAACAATGAACCTGTCCACTCCCTCCAAGCTGACGCTGAGATATGTCGCGCTTGGATACCTGTTCGTGCTGCTGGTCGTGCCCGTCGGGCTGATCCTGTTTCGCACCTTCGAACGCGGTATCGGCGCGTTCATCGACTCGATCACCACGCCTGCAGCCATTTCGGCGCTGCAGCTTTCGCTTTTGATCGTGGCGATCGTCGTGCCGATCAACGTGATCTTCGGCGTGCTCACCGCCCTCGCGCTCGTGCGCGGCCGATTCCCGGGCCGGTCATTCATGCAGGGCGTCGTCGATCTGCCGTTCGCGGTGTCGCCGATCGTCGTGGGTGTCTCGCTGATCCTGCTGTGGGGCGCGGGCGGCTGGTTCGGCGGTCTCGACAACGCGGGATTCAAGATCATCTTCGGTCTACCCGGCATGGTGCTCGCGACCATCTTCGTGACACTTCCGTTCGTGGTGCGCGAGGTGGAACCCGTGCTGCACGAGATCGGTGAGGAACAGGAACAGGCGGCCGCCACACTCGGCGCCTCGAACTGGCAGACGTTCTGGCGCGTCACGCTGCCGGCGATCCGCTGGGGCCTGACCTACGGTGTCGTGCTCACCGTGGCGCGTTCGCTCGGCGAGTTCGGCGCGGTCATCATGGTCTCCTCGGGATTCCCCGGTGTCTCCCAGACGTTGACCCTGCTGGTGCATTCGCGCTACATCGACGACCACAACACCTTCGGCGCTTACTCGGCCGCGACGTTGCTGATGCTCATCGCGCTCGTCACGCTGCTGGCCATGACCGTCCTCGACCGCAAGAGGG
>NZ_LRRB01000222.1 GCF_001646865.1 Aldersonia kunmingensis
GCGGTCGCTGGCCGAGATCGGTGTCACCGACGTATTCGACCTGCGCGGAACGCGCGAGATCGAGCACGACGGCTCGGACAATGTCCCCGACGGCGTCCGGCTGAATGTTCGGTCCTTCCGTCTCGAGCCCAAGAACCCCGAGGACAAGCTCGCACTGCACGAGACGGCCCCGCGGCGCACCCGCGAGGCCGCGCTCGAGTACATGGTCAACGCCTACAACTCGCTCCCCACCCTCGAAGGGGCGGCGATCGCGATCAGGGATGCCGCGAACCGGATCGCCGATGGTGGCGGCGGCGTGCTGTTCCACTGCGCGGCCGGCAAGGACCGCGCGGGCTGGATGGCGATCTCGCTGCTGTCCGCGGTCGGCGTCACAGAAGAGGACGTGCTCACGGACTACCTGCGCAGCAATTCCGCGGTGGGACCGTTGCGCACCTCGCTGGTCGAACGGTTCGGGGACAAGTTCGATCTCTCGGACGAGATCCTCGGCGTGACCGAGGACTACTACCGGATCGGGATGAAGGTCGTCGCCGAGAATTACGGCAGCTTCACCGACTATCTCGACGCGATCGGCATCGATGATTCGCTGCGCGGCCGCCTGCGCGAACGCCTGCTGCACTAAGCGGTGAGCCGGACGATCCCGTTGCCGTCGATCTCTACCTGATCGCCCGTGTGGAACCAGCTTCCGGTGAAACTCTGCGCGGTCGCATCTGGGTTGTTCCAGTAGCCGTGGGTGACGTTCGGACCACGACACAGCAGTTCGCCCACGCCCCGCTCCGCGTCCGGCCCGAGCAGTGCGAGTTCGGTGCCGCCGAACGGCGCGCCGACGAACCCGGTCCGCTCGTCGGGAGCGAATCCGGAGAGCGCGAGGCCAATTCCGCTCGTTTCGGTCGCGCCCCATAACGACCATTGCGCGGCAGCGGGAAAGGCCGCGGCCAGTCTCCGTGCCTCGGCCGCGTTCAGGGTCCCGCCGGAACAGCACACCGTCGCCACCCGTTCGTCCGGTGCCAGCGAATCGGTACACAGATCGCGGAGCACCTCGGCGGTCGTCGCGACGACATCGACGCTCTCGCTGCGCAGGGCGCGCGCGAGCGCATCGGCGCCTATCTCGGGGGCGACCACCGCGGTGCCGCCGATCGCGAGCATCGGCAGCAATTGGTCGACACAGCCGCTGGCATGGGCGAGTGGGAGCATCACGAGGTTCCGCACACCCGTGTCCGGCAGGGCGAGCGCACCGACAACGGATTCGATTGTGGAGAGCACATTTTCGTTGCTCAGTTCGACACCCTTGGACCGGCCGTGCGTGCCGTTGGTGTAGCAGAGCAGCGCCACCTCGGCGAGGCTGGCGCCGTCATCGATGAACGCGGCGGCATCGGGCAGGTCGTCATCGATCACAAGGTCGACGGCGCTGTCATTGACCACGAACGCGCGCTCCTCCGAGCAGCCGCGATCGTTGACCGGCACCGGCACCGCGCCACTCAGCAGCGCGCCAAGGAACGCCTGCACCCAGCGCGCGCCATTGGGCAGCGCGATGCCGACCCGGTCGCCGAAACCGATGCCGCGATCGTTCAAGCCGCCCGCGATGCGCGAGGCCGACGTCCACAGCTCGCGATAGGTGAGGCGGGGTCCACCGATCTCCACCAGCGCCTCACGGTTCGCGAAGTGATGCGCGCGAATGTCGAGCAGCTCGGTCAGCGCGGGGCTGAGATCGCCGTAGTGCAGCACGCCGTCCGCACCGCGCTTGATGCCCGCACCACCGGAATCATCCGGCAGTGGGTACTCCACCAGCAGCGACATCGCACCTCCACGCGGCTACACGTTCTGCCCGCGACTATATGGTGCGCGTCACACTCGGTCGCGTCGGGTCTGCAACGTGTTCCATTTCGGAAGGTCGGGAGGGTGCGGCGACAGCCCGGTATGTGATCCGCGGTTAGTTAGCGGCCGGTGTAGCTCGCCTTCCCCGGCCCGACGTCGAGGAAGCTGCGCACGGCACCGTGCAGGTCGTCGGTGTCGAACAGCGCTCCCGAGACTGCCGGGGTGACCGAGTCCGCGTGCGCGACACCGCCCGAACGCCACGCGCCGATGATCTGCTTGGTGGCGTCATGTGCGCGGGTCGGGCCATCGGCGAGCTTCTCCACGAGCACACGAGCCGCGGTGTCCACGTCCTCGTGTACGGAGTTCACCACTCCCCACGCATGCATGGTCTCCGCGTCGTAGAGGTCGGCGGTCATCACCAGTTCGCGGGCCCGCCCGGATCCGGCGCGTTCGGCGAGCCGCTGCGGACCGCCCATCGACGGGGTCAGCCCGACCACCGTCTCGACGAGCCCGAACTTCGCCTTTGGTGCGGCGAGGATGATGTCGCACGCCAGCGCGATCTCGAACGCGGCGGTCAACGTGAGCGCGTGCGCCGAGAACACCACCGGGCACGGCAGCGCCTCGATCCGGTGGATGAGCCGCGCGAACAGGTCACGCCACAGGTCGGCACCGTCCTCGGCGGACATGCCGTCGAAGTGGTGGACGTCCACGCCGCCGCTGACGACGCGGCCCTCGGCCCGGATCAGCACCGCCCGCGGCGGGTTGGCCACCAGATCGGCGACGTCCGCAGCGATCGAATCGAACATCGCCCGGTCGAACAGGTTGAGCGGCGGAGAGTTCAGCGTGATCGTCGCGATGGTCGCGCCGGAGGCGGTGGTGGATCGGACCAGACTGGTACGGCTCGAATCGGGCATCACCCGATCGTATTGGGCGCGACCGCCGCTTCCTCGGCAGGCGGTGCGCCGGCCCACGCAGGCTTCGTCGGGCGGACGAAGAACAGCGAGGCAACCAGACCGATCACCAGAATTACGGCCGGCAGCAAAAGCGATTCGGCAAGAGCGTTGGCGAAGGGCTCCTTGAGGAATTCGGGCAGCGGGCCGGTCTGCCCGCCCTCCTGGGCACCGCCGGACAGGCCATGCGCCGTCATCCGCGCGGTGATGAGCGCACCGACGCCCGCACTACCGAGCACCGACCCGACCTGACGCGTGGCGTTGTAGACGCCGGCACCCGCACCGGCCTGATGCATCGGCAGGTTGTGTGTCGCGGTGGCACCGAGCGGCGCCCAGATGCAGGCGTTCGCCAAACCGATGAACCCGGCGGGGATCATCAGCTGCCACGCGGGCGTGTCGACATCCATGACCGAGATGAACCACAGCAACGAGAGCGAGAAGCCGGCGAAGCCGATGGCGGGGATGATCCGTGGATGGGTGCGGTCCACCAGTCGGCCGATCAGGGGCGCGGTGAAACCGGTGACAACCGCCATCGGCGCGAAGACCAGTGCGGACTTGGTCGGTGAGTAACCGTGCACGGCCTGCAGGTAGAAGAACGTCGGCAGCATCATGGCGGTGACGGACGCGCCCATCGCGCTGATCCCGACGTTCGCGAGCGAGAAGTTCCGGTCCCGGAAAAGTTCGAGCGGCAGCAGCGGCTCGCCGCGGCTGCGCGACTGGGAGTAGACGAAGACGCCGAGCACGATCAGACCGGCGGCGATCATCAGCCAGATCCGGCCGGACCAGTCGTAGGTGCTGCCCTCCTGGATGCCGAACACGAGCAGGAACATGCCGAGTGCGCTCAGGATGACGCCGGGGATGTCGAACTTGTGCTTATGCGTCTCCAGCGCAGGGACGAAGCGGACTGCCAGGAAGAACGCGATGATGCCGACCGGCACGTTGACGAAGAAGATCCACTCCCAGCCCAGGCCGTCGACGAGGACGCCGCCCAGGATCGGGCCGACCAGCGTGGCAATACCTGCAACCGCGCCCCACGCGCCCATCGCAGCGCCGCGCCGGTCCGGCGGGAAGATGCGGGTGATGACGGCCATCGTCTGCGGCGTCATGAGTGCCGCGCCGAGGCCTTGGACCGCGCGGGCGGCGATCAGCATCTCGATGTTGGTCGACAACGCACACCCCAGCGATGCCACGGTGAAGATCGTCAACCCGACGAGGTAGACGTTCTTGGGGCCGTACCGGTCACCGAGGCGTCCGGTCACGAGCAGCGGCGCGGCAAAAGTGAGGAGGTAGGCGCTGGTCACCCAGACGACGCTGTTCACGTCGGTCTGCAGATCCTGCAGGATCGCCGGGTTCGCAACCGCGACGATCGTCATATCCAACAGGATCATGAAGAAGCCCACGCAGAGCGCGCCAAGCGCGATCCACGGGTTGCGTTCGGTTGTCGTCGTCACTAGTTGACCCTCGACTTCTCTTTGCTATCGGTCCGCAGTTCGGACAGGTGGATGAACGGAGGCGTGCCCGGCCAGGGCAGATCGCCGTTGTCGATCTCCTCGACGAGGTTGCGCAGGAACAGCACCTCGGCCTCGGCCTGGGCGCGCAAGTAGCCGATGACGATCCAGAAGACGCGCGGCACTGCGCGGCCCTCGGCACCGGCGGCGAGTTCGCCGTACTCCGCGATATCGGCATCGATGGATTCGATTCGACGTCGCAGGTGCCGCGTCACTTGCTCGGCGGTCAGGTTGTGTGCCTCGGCGAGCGCCACGGGAAACAGCGGATACTCCCGCTCTGCGGTGCCGAGGATCTCCCCGACACGCGACGTCAGCGCGGCCCGGCCGGCCTCGGTGATCTCGTAGGTGGTGCGTTCGGGCCGGTTGCCCTCCCGGTCGGTGCCACAGGCGCGCAACAGTTTCGCTTCCGCGAGCCGATCGACCGTGTGATAGAGCGAGCCGGGCCGGACCTTGACGATCCGGTCCTCGTGCCGCTGCAGCAGCAACTGCACCATTTCGTAGGGGTGCATCGGGCCTTCATTCAGCAGCGCGAGCACAGCAATGCCCAATGGGCC
>NZ_LRRB01000146.1 GCF_001646865.1 Aldersonia kunmingensis
CACAAGCAACGGTGTTGAGGCGTTTGTTCGGGCTTTCGACTGTTCGCGCGAAATTCACCGAGTTGATGCAGGCCGAGCGGGTCACCCATACGATCGGGGCACCGGCGGTGCTGGGCACCGTCGATGCCGACCAATTGACCACGCTGGAATCCGTGGTCGTCGGTGGCGATGTGTGCTCACCGGATCTCGTAGCCCGCTTCGGCGCCGTCGCCAGGTTCCACAACAGTTACGGGCCAACCGAAACCACGATCGTCACCACCCTCACCGCACCGCTGACCGATCCGAACGCGGTCACACTCGGCGGACTCCTACCCGGGGTGCGAGCGCTGGTCCTCGATGCCCGGTTGCGTCCGGTCGCGCCGGGTGTGCTCGGCGAGCTGTACCTGGCCGGGTCGCAACTGGCCCGCGGCTATCACCGGCGGCCCGACCTCACCGCGGGGCGGTTCATCGCCGACCCCACTACCCCCGGGCAACGCCTCTACCGCACCGGCGACCTCGTCCGCTGGCAGCTGACCCCGGACCACCCAACCGAGCCGGTACTGAGCTACGTCGGTCGTGACGATGATCAGGTCCAGCTCAACGGGATCCGCGTCGAACCCGGCGAAATCGATGCCACACTGATCACGCACCCGAGCGTCGCCTTTGCCCTCACCGTCGTCAACCGCGCCACGCTCGTCAGCTACGTGCACGAGACCAGCGGGCACACCGTCGACATCGACGAGTTGTCCAGGTTCCTTCGCGACAGGCTGCCGGCTCACCTGGTGCCGCAGCACACCATCGTCGTGCCCGAGGTTCCGCTGACGCCGAATGGCAAGGTCGACCGGCGGGCACTGCCCGAACCCGACTGGGCCACAGCCCAATACGTTGCACCCCGGACCGCGGACGAGCGCCGTATCGCCGACCTCTTCGCCGCGGTCACCGGCGCGGAAAAGGTGGGCCGCACCGACAATTTCTTCGCCCTGGGCGGCAATTCCCTTTCCGCGACCCGCGTTATCGGCACGATCCGCCGCACTCGAGGCGCCACCATTGGCGTCCGTGCGCTGTTCGAGGCGCCTACCGTCGCGGAGTTCGCCGCCATCGTCACCGGCGCCGAGCGTGATGACCGCCCGGCTCTCGAGGCCCGGCCGCGCCCGGACCGGATTCCGTTGTCCCTGGCCCAATCAAGGATGTGGTTCCTCAACCGATTCGACCCCGATTCGACCGCCTACAACATCCCCATCGTCGTGCGCCTGTCCGGCGACCTGGATATCGGTGCGCTGCGGGCCGCGATCGGCGATGTCGTCGCCCGGCATGAGTCGCTGCGCACCGTGTACCCCGAGGATGCCGACGGGCCGGTGCAGGTGGTGCTCCCGGTCGAGCAATCCGGTATCGACCTGCCCGTGATTACCACTGCGGCAGAAGCTGTTCCGAACCAGCTCGCCGAACTTCTCGGCCGCGGGTTCGACGTCACGGACACAGTCCCGCTCCGCGCCGCGCTCCTGAGCGTGGACACCGACTGGATCCTCGCCGTCGTCGTCCACCACATCAGTGCCGACGGCGTGTCCACCACACCGCTGGCGCGCGACGTGTTCATCGCCTACACCGCCCGCCGCGCCGGCCATGCCCCCGACTGGGCGCCACTCGCGGTTCAGTACGCCGACTACACCCTGTGGCAGCGCGAGGTTCTCGGCGCGGACACTGACGCGGCATCGGCCTCCGCCCAACAGATCGCGTACTGGCGCAACCAACTCGCCAGCGTCCCCGAGGTCATCGAACTACCCACCGACCGGCCGCGGCCCGCGGTCGCGTCCCAACGCGGCGCCACCGTCACCGCCCCGGTCGACCCGGCCGTCATGGACCGGGTCCACGGACTGGCCGCCGCGCACGGGGTGTCGGTGTTCATGCTCACTCACGCGGTGTTCGCGGTGCTGCTGTCCCGCTTGGGAGCGGGGACCGACGTCGTGGTCGGTACTCCCGTCGCCGGGCGCGGCGACCCCGGTCTCGACGACCTGATCGGCATGTTCGTCAACACCATCGTGCTGCGCACCCACATCGACCCCGCCGCGCCGTTCACCGACACCCTCGCCGCAGTCCGCGACACCGATCTGGATGCCTTCGCGCACACCGATATCCCGTTCGAAGGGCTCGTCGAGGCGTTGACGCCCAGCCGTTCTCAGGCGCACGGCCCACTTTTCCAGGTCGTGTTCGCCTACGACCATGCACAGCCGAATACCCTCGAATTGCCCGACCTCACCGTCGCGGTCGAGGAGTTCTATTCCGGTGCTTCGCAGTTCGACCTGACGTTGCGCCTCCGCGAGGCCGACGCCCCCATCGTCGGCGACTGCTCGGTCAATGCCGCGCTGACGTTTGCCACGGACCTGTTCGACACGGAGACGGCCGAGGGACTACTCGACCGCTACCTCACCGCGCTCGATGTGTTGACCCGTGAACCGGGAACTCGGGTGGGGGACCTCGATCTGCTCACCGGCGACGAGCGGGCGACCTTGGTACCGGCGTCCGGCGGTGCGGGCGCGGACCCGTTGTTGCTCACCGAGATCCTGGCTTCGGGTGTGGCGGCCAATCCGGACGGTGCCGCGGTGATTGCGGACGATCGTGTCATCTCCTACCGGGAGCTCGATACCGAATCCAACCGCCTCGCACGCCTACTTCTCGGCCACGGCGCGGGTCCGGAAACCTTTGTCGCGGTTGCGTTCCCACGTTCGGTCGAGGCGATCGTCGCGGTCTGGGCAATCGCCAAGAGCGGGTCGGCGTTCGTGCCGATCGACCCGAACCACCCCGGTGAGCGGATCACGCACATGCTCACCGACTCCGGCGCCGGTCTCGGGCTCACCCTGACCGGGCTGCGGGACACTTTGCCGACAACGGCAACGACGTGGCTGTGCGCGGATTCGCTCGACCTTGCGCAATATTCGCCGGCGCCGGTGACCGATACCGACCGGCCGGCGCCGCTGCACCCGCAGCATCCGGCCTACGTGATCTATACCTCCGGCTCCACCGGCCTGCCGAAGGGCGTCATCCTCGGCCACACCGGCCTGTCCACCTTCACCGAGGGCCTGCGCGAGGAGTTCCGCACCGGACCCGACTCACGCATGCTGCGCTTCTCTTCGGCCAGCTTCGACGCGTCGGTCTTCGAGATGCTGCACGCCTTCCACGCCGGTGCCGCACTCGTCATCGCCCCGCCCGGGGTCTACGGCGGCACCGAACTCACCGACCTCATGGCGCGCCACCGGGTCACCCACACCCTGGTCGCACCCGCGATCCTGGGCACCGTCGACGCCGCCGCACTCCCCGACCTGGAGATGGTCGCCGTCGGCGGCGACGTGTGCCCACCCGACCTCGTCACGCGATTCGGGTCCCGTGCCAGATTCCACAACTGCTACGGCCCCACCGAGGCCACCATCATGTCGACTCGGACCGGTGCCCTGACCGATCCCACCTCGGTGACGATCGGCTCGCTGTTGCCCGGGGTGCACGGTCTTGTTCTCGATGCCCGGCTCCACCCCGTACCTCCCGGCGTTGCCGGCGAGCTCTACGTCACCGGAATCCAGCTCGCGCGCGGCTACCACCGGCGCCCCGACCTGACCGCCGGACGCTTCGTCGCCGACCCAACCGGCTCCGGACAACGCCTCTACCGCACCGGTGATCTCGTCCGCTGGCGGCGCGACACGGCCAATCTCGAATACCTCGGCCGCAGTGACGACCAGGTGCAGCTCAACGGCGTCCGCGTCGAACCAGGCGAGGTCGACGCCACCCTGCACTCCCATTCGAGCGTGGACTTCGCATTGACGGTCGTGCACCGCGATGCCCTCATCAGCTACGTGCACGCCGCTACCGACAACACCGTCGACGTCACCGAACTTCTCGACCATGCCCGTGCACTGCTACCGACCCATATGGTGCCGAAGCAGATCATCGAGCTGGCAGAGGTGCCGCTCACCCCGAATGGCAAGGTCGATCGCAAGGCACTGCCCGAACCAGATTGGGCCGCAGCCGAATACGTCGCCCCCCACACACCGCTCGAAGAGATGGTTGCTGCGGTGTTCGGTGAGATCACCGGTGCCGAACGCGTCGGTCGCTGGGATGATTTCTTTGCCCTGGGTGGAAACTCGCTGTCCGCGACGCGGGTGGTGGGCACGCTGCGTCAGCGCGTGCGGGTCACGGTCGCGGTGCGGGGGTTGTTCGACAATCCGACCGTGGCCGGGTTCGCTGCGGTGCTCGCAGGTGCACAGCGTGATTCGCGGCCGGCGCTCGAGGCCCGGCCACGCCCGGACCGGACTCCGTTGTCACTGGCCCAGACCCGCATGTGGTTCCTGAACCGGTTCGACCCCGAGTCGGCGGTGAACAACATTCCGTTGGCGGTCCGGCTGACCGGCGCGTTGGATGTCGATGCAATGCGGCTCGCGGTGGCCGATGTGGTGCAGCGGCACGAGTCCCTGCGCACGATCTACCCCGAGATCGATGGTGTCGGTTATCAGCAGGTGCTGGCGCCCGAGGCGGTCGAACTCGACCTGGCGCCGATCCCGGTCGGGGCCGGAGAGGTGGCCTCGGCCGTAGCGGGCATCGCGACGGCCGGATTCGATGTCACCACGTCGGCTCCGGTACGGGTCCGGCTCCTCGAGATCACCGACGTCGAGTTCGTCCTGGTGGTAGTCGTGCATCACATCGCCGGTGATGGCGCATCCATGCAGCCACTTGCCCGCGACGTGATGGTGGCCTATGCGGCCCGCACTCGTGGTGAAGAGCCGGGATGGGCCTCGTTGGCGGTGCAGTACGCCGACTACACGCTGTGGCAGCGCGAAGTCCTCGGCGAT
>NZ_LRRB01000060.1 GCF_001646865.1 Aldersonia kunmingensis
GCGGTGTCCCGGTCGAATTCGTCACGCCGGAGCGCACTTTGGCGCCGGACGTGGGTGGGGTGAACTACCCGGGCTACTTCAAGGTGTTCGCCGAGCACGACGTGCGGATCACTCTGAACGAGCGACTCACCGGCGTGCGCCGCAAGGACGGCCGGCTCGAGGTCGATCTGTACAACGAGTACGCGCGCGCCACCCGGCAGCGGCTCGTCGACCAGGTTGTCGTCGAGCACGGCACGCTGCCGCAGGACGAGTTGTACTTCTCCCTGGTGTCCGGCTCGTCGAACCTCGGCGAGGTGGATCAGCAGGCGCTGCTCGATCTGCGTCCCCAGCAGGTGCTCCGCAATGAGGAGGGCGGCTACCAGCTCTTCCGTATCGGGGACGCCGTTGCGAGCCGCAATATTCACGCCGCGATCTACGACGCCTTCCGGTTGTGTCTCGTCCTGTGATCCCGGGAACTTTCGCGTGCGTATTGCTAATATACTAGACAGATACCAACTGATATTGCAGACTGAAGCAGTGTCGTCGGCGTACCCAACTCGCCGATCCGTGAATCGGACATCGTCCGACCACAATCAGCCCGGCAGATGCGGGCACCGTCACACAATCCAAGGAGTTACCCAATGCCACAGCAAGTTCGCGGTGTGATTGCCCGTTCCAAGGGTGCGCCGGTAGAGGTCGCGACCATCAACATTCCCGATCCCGGACCCGGTGAGGCGATCGTGCGCGTCCAGGCGTGTGGCGTCTGCCACACCGACCTCACCTACCGCGAGGGCGGCATCAACGACGAGTTCCCGTTCCTGCTCGGACACGAGGCCGCGGGCATCGTGGAGGAGATCGGCGCAGGTGTGGACTCGGTCGAGGTCGGTGACTTCGTCATCCTGAACTGGCGTGCCGTGTGCGGTCAGTGCCGCGCCTGCAAGCGCGGGCGTCCGCAGTACTGCTTCGACACCCACAACGCGACGCAGAAGATGACGTTGGAGGACGGCACCGAACTCACCCCGGCGCTGGGCATCGGCGCGTTCGCCGACAAGACCCTGGTTCACGCGGGCCAATGCACGAAGGTCGATCCCGACGCGGACCCGGCCGTCGTCGGACTGCTCGGGTGCGGTGTGATGGCCGGTCTCGGTGCCGCGGTCAACACCGGCAACGTCTCGCGCGGCGACTCGGTTGCCGTGATCGGCTGCGGCGGCGTCGGTGACGCCGCGATCATGGGCGCCCGGCTCGCGGGTGCGTCGCCGATCATCGCGATCGACCGCGATCCCCGGAAGCTGGAGTGGGCCAAAGAACTTGGCGCCACCCACACCATCAATGCGACCGAGGTCGACACGGTGGAGGCCGTGCAGGAACTGACCGGTGGGTTCGGCGCCGACGTCGTGATCGACGCGGTTGGCCGCCCGGAGACCTACACGCAGGCCTTCCACGCCCGCGATCTCGCCGGCACCGTGGTCCTGGTCGGTGTGCCGACGCCCGACCTGATGCTCGAGATGCCGCTGATCGACTTCTTCTCCCACGGCGGATCCCTGAAGTCCTCGTGGTACGGCGACTGCCTGCCCGAGCGGGACTTCCCGATGCTCGTCGACCTCTACCAGCAGGGTCGGCTGCCGCTGGAGCGCTTCGTGTCCGAGCGGATCAAGCTCGACGAGGTCGAGGACGCGTTCCACACGATGCACGCCGGTGAGGTGCTGCGTTCGGTGGTCGAGCTGTGAGCGGGCCACTCAGGATTGATCGGGTGGTGACGTCGGGGCAGTTCAGTCTCGACGGGGGCACGTGGGATGTCGACAACAACGTGTGGGTCGTCGGTGACGACGACGAGGTCGTGGTCATCGACGCCGCGCACAATGCCGCGCCGATCATCGAGACCGTCGCCGGGCGGCACGTCAACGCCGTGATCGTCACCCACGGTCACAACGACCACGTCACCGTCGCACCGGAATTGGCCGAAGCGCTGTACTGCCCGATCCTGATGCACCAGGGCGACGACGTGCTGTGGAAGGCCACCCACCCCGAGGCGCCGTACTGGCACCTCGACGGTGACCAGCGCGTGGGCGTGGCGGGCACCCAGTTGCAGGTGATCCACTCACCCGGCCACTCGCCCGGTTCGGTGTGCCTGTACCTGCCGGAGGCCGACGTGTTGTTCTCCGGGGACACGTTGTTCTCCGGTGGACCTGGCGCCACTGGACGCTCCTACAGCGACTTCCCGACCATCATCGAATCGATTCGGGACCGCCTGTTCGCCCTGCCGGAGGACACCCGCGTGTACACCGGCCACGGCGACCACACCACGATCGGAACTGAAGCGCCGCATCTGGCCGAGTGGATCGCACGGGGGCACTGACATCGTGAACAAGCCCGACCGGTACATCTTCGACGAGGACGATGTCGTCGTCACGCACGAGAAGTCCTATGCCGCAGGTGTTCCGGCGGTGCTTGTTTCGATGCGCCGCGCGATGGAACAGATGGGTCCGGTCCGGACCGCGCGGACATTCTTGAAGCTGAACCAGCGCAACGGTTTCGACTGCCCTGGTTGCGCGTGGCCGGAAACCCCGGGACACCGCAAGCACGCCGAGTTCTGCGAGAACGGTGCCAAGGCCGTCGCGGAGGAGGCGACCACCCGCCGCGTGGGTCCGGAGTTCTTCGCCGCTCACCCGGTCGCGGAGTTGCTCGAGCACACCGACTACTGGCTGGGCCAGCAAGGGCGGCTCACCCATCCGATGGTGTTGCGTCCCGGCGCTACCCACTACGAGCCGATCGAGTGGGACGAGGCATTTGCGGTGATCGCCGACGAGCTGCGACGACTCGAGTCACCGGATGAGGCCGCGTTCTACACCTCGGGACGCACCTCGAACGAGGCAGCCTTCGTCTACCAGTTGCTCATCCGCGCCTACGGCACGAACAACATGCCGGACTGCTCGAACATGTGCCACGAATCCTCGGGCACCGCACTGGTGGACAGCATCGGGATCGGCAAGGGCTCGGTGTCGGTTCCCGATCTCGAGCACGCGGACCTGATCCTCATCGCCGGCCAGAATCCGGGCACCAATCATCCCCGCATGCTGTCGGTGCTGGAGAAGTCGAAAGCCAACGGCGCCAAGGTGATCGCGATCAACCCGCTGCCCGAGGCCGGTCTGCTGCGGTTCAAGGACCCGCAGAAGGTGCACGGCGTTGTCGGCGACGGTGTCGCGATCGCGGATGATCTGCTGCAGATCCGGATCGGCGGCGACCAGGCGCTGTTCCAGGGCCTGGCGAAACTGATACTCGAGGCCGAAGACCGCAACCCGGGCACCGTGCTGGACCGCGAATTCATCGCCGAGCACACCGCCGGGTTCGAGGCCTACGCCGAGCACATGCGCAACGTCGACTTGGACACCGTCATCGAGGCGACGGGTCTATCCCTGGATCAGTTGCACGCCACCGCGGATGCGCTGGTTGCTTCGGAGAAGACGATCATCTGCTGGGCGATGGGGCTGACCCAGCAGACGCACGGTGTGGCAACGATCCAGGACGCCACGAGTCTGTTGTTGCTGCAGGGGATGATTGGCAAGCCCGGTGCGGGCGTGTGCCCGGTCCGCGGCCACTCGAATGTGCAGGGTGACCGGACGATGGGTATCTGGGAGAAGATGCCCGAATCGTTCCTCGCCGCGCTCGACACCGAGTTCGGCATCACCAGTCCGCGCGAGCACGGCTACGACGCCGTTGACGCAATCCGTGCGATGCGCGACGGCCGGGTGTCGGTGTTCATGGCGATGGGCGGCAACTTCGTGGGTGCCACCCCGGACACCGACGTCACCGAGGCTGCGCTGCGCAACTGCGCGCTGACCGTCCAGGTATCGACGAAACTCAATCGCTCCCACCTCGTCACCGGCGAGACGGGACTGATCCTGCCGTCGCTGGGCCGCACCGACAAGGATCTGTCCGGCGGTCGTAAGCAGCTTGTCACGGTGGAGGATTCGATGTCCGCGGTGCATATCTCGCGCGGCGGTCTCAAGCCCGCCGGCAAGGAGTTGCGCAGCGAGGTCGCGATTGTGTGCGGCCTGGCCGAGGCGCTGTTCGGCAACGATCACTCCATCCCGTGGACGGAGTTCGTTGGCGACTACGACCGGATCCGTGACTCGATCTCGCGGGTGGTGCCGGGGTTCGAGGATTTCAACACCCGGGTGCGTCAGCCCGATGGCTTCGTCCTGCCGCACCCGCCCCGCGACGAGCGGCGGTTCGAGACCCGTACGGGCAAGGCGAACTTCGCGGTTCACGCTTTGCATTGGGTTCCGGTCCCGCCCGGGCGGCTGATTCTGCAGACGATGCGCAGCCACGACCAGTACAACACCACCATTTACGGCCTCGATGACCGCTACCGCGGCGTGAAGGGTGGGCGGCGAGTGGTGTTCATCCATCCCGACGACATCACCGCGCTCGGTTTCGCCGAAGGCGATCGGGTGGACCTGGTGTCGGAATGGGAGCTTGCCGACGGCGTCGAGGAGCGACGAGCCAAGGACTTCCGGCTCGTGCCGTACCCGACACCGCGGGGCAATGCTGCGGCGTACTACCCGGAAACCAATCCGTTGGTTCCGCTCGATCACGTTGCACGCGAATCCAATACGCCCGTCTCGAAGGCGGTCACGGTCCGGCTGGAACGGCAGTCCTGATGGGACGGGTCACAACACGCACCCGGATCACACGGATCGATGCCGCGAAGCATGTGGCCCGG
>NZ_LRRB01000318.1 GCF_001646865.1 Aldersonia kunmingensis
GGCCGAGCCCCACACATCGGTACAGCGCTCCACGGTCACGAACACGACCCCAAAAACAAACCCTCAAATCGGTGCAAAACTTCTACACGGGCGCGAAACTTCGCACCCATCTACACAATTCGCACCCGATTGAGAGTCCGTTCGCCCGTCGCCCGTCGCCCGTCGCCCGTCGCCCGCGCGCTCAGCCGAGAAGGTGCGCTGTCATTCGGATGTCCCGATTCGGACTCGCCTCCTCGCCCGGCGCGTACGCAACGCGACGATCGGGTCCCATGGTCCGCCGCGCGAGCGCGTCAGCGGATAATAGGCGAGGCCGATGAGAACCGCTGTGCCATGGCCGATTTCGGTGAAGTCAACACCGTCGATCGCGAACGGGAGAGCGACCGCCGTCACCAGCGCAGCGAGGTAGACATAGCGCACGGGGCCGCCGAGTCGGTATGTGAGGACCCCCGCGACGCCGGCGAGTGCATAGCTGACGCCGACGTCGAGCGCATCGGCAGCGGATGCCGGCGTACTGCCGTGGTGAATTGCCAGATACACCGCGCCCTCGCTCGCGTACGTCGCGCCGATATGGGCAAGTACGACCAGGCCCAGCCACCGCAGGGTGCCGAGCCAGCGTTCGGCCGGTACGTGGAAGAGGTTGAACAGGACCAGATAGGTCAGCCAGCTTCCGCCGTCCGGCCAGAACGCGCTGGCAACGAGGACGTGCAGTGGGTCCTCGGCGAGGTGGTGCAGGTTTGTGGATCGCTCGATGAGCACGTGGTGCAGTTCGCTGGGCTCGAGCCTGGACATGATGATCGTGGTCGGCAGCAGAAGGATCAGCCAGCAGAATGTTCCGGGCGCCCGGCGGACATAGCGCCAGCACGCGCCCAATCCGCGTCCGAGGGCCTGCCGGAAACGCTGCACAGTTCGAGTCCGCGCCGATAGGGGCTCAGTCCGGGCGCGGTGCGGCGACCCGGGTCTTGGTATTCCTGCCGCGCAGGAGGACTTCCTCGCCCATGCACCAGAGCTTGGCCTCGTCCTCGTTCGCGGCCTGCACGGCGCGGTCTGAGGCGAGTACCAGGCCGGGATGTTGCTTGGCGAGTTCGCACAATCGGGCTGCCTCGTTCACGGCATCACCGATGACGGTGTACTCGAAACGCTTGCGCGCCCCGACATTTCCGGCGACGCCCAGCCCATAGCCGACGCCTGTCGCCGCCTGGCATTCGGGGACTTCGAGGGGGAGTCGCTTGCGGACCGCGCGCGCTGCCGCCATTGCCCGGCCTGCCGGATCGTCGATTTCGACTGGTGCTCCGAAAACCGCCAGCGCGGCGTCGCCCTCGAACTTGTTGATGATGCCGCCGTGGCGATCGACCTCGTCGACCACAACGTCGAAGTAGCGGTTCAGCAGGTCGACGACCTCCCGCGGCGGGCGCGATGCAGTGAACGCGGTTGAGCCGACGATGTCGACGAACATGACCGCGACATACCGTTCCTCGCCGCCGAGTTCGGGATTGCGGGCCAAGGCCGCCTCGGCAACCTCGAGCCCGACCTGACGGCCGAATAGATCCCGGATCCGTTCGCGTTCGCGCAGCCCTTCCGCCATCCGGTTGAATCCGCTTTGCAGCTCACCCAACTCACTGCCGTCGTACACGACGATCGACTCAGGGAGTTCGTCGTGCTCGATCCGGGCCATGGCGGCGGTCACCGATCGCAGGGGGTCTGTGATCTGGCGTGCACCGAGTGCGGTCAGTGCGAATCCGAACACGAGCGTGATCGACCCCAGCGCGAGAATGGTGAAGGCGAGTTGTTCGGTGGAGACGTTCTGGCTGAAACTGAAGGCGGCCACCAGCATCAGGCCCGTCACCGGCGTTCCGGTGCCGAGGCACCACGCGAGCAGCGACCGGTCGGTCACACGAGTGAGATGGATACGTGGTTGGTTTGCCCCAGCCTCGAGCGCCTTTGCCGAACTTGCGCGCAGCGTGAATTCGATCAGGACGTAGCTGAACGCGCAGACGGTGATACCGCCGAACATGATCGTCAGTGCGACCTTGGGTACCGCGTGTGGGTCGACGAGTGCCGTCGAGATGCCGAGCACAACACCGCCGGCGAGCCACAGCAACCCCTGGAGGAGGGTAAGCCGCCACGGCAAGGCCAGTGCGGCCGAGCGTTCACGCGGCGTCGGTTCTCGTCCTTCGGCCACCCAGCCGACTGCCCGGATACCGATTCGTGCGCCGACGGTGCCGCCGATGGTGGCGGCCAATACGAGATATATGGGCAGAACCACGCGGTTGCCGATGTCGAATTCTTCGGCCATCAGATCCTGGCCGGGTAATACGAGAGCAACCAGGAGCAGGACGAGTGCCGCGCCGATGCCGTTGGTTGTCACGAAGACGGTCGCGAGCAGAATTCGCAGCCGTCGACGCTGGTGGTGCCGGACTTCGTTCGGATCACCGAGCAGCCAGGAACCAAGCGGCGGCTTTTCCCTCCGACGGCGACGAAACAACTGCGACATGGTGGTTCGAGCGTATCCGAGCGTTGCTCTAGGGTGGGCGAGGTGCGCCTTGTGATCGCCCGTTGCCAGGTTGACTATGTCGGCAGACTCACCGCCCACCTTCCACTTGCTCGGCGATTGCTGCTGATCAAAGCGGACGGTTCCGTGCTCGTGCACTCGGACGGTGGTTCCTACAAGCCGCTGAACTGGATGAGCCCGCCGTGCTGGCTCGAGGAGCGCGAAGTGGACAGTTTCGACAAAGTCGACGGTGTCGACGGCGGCGCGCCTCAGTTGTGGGTGGTGACGAACAAAGCCGGCGAGGAACTTCGGATCACGATCGAAGACGTCGAGCACGATTCGAAGCACGATCTCGGCGTCGACCCGGGTCTGGTGAAAGACGGTGTGGAGGCGCACCTGCAGGTGCTGTTGGCCGAGCACGTCGAGGTGCTCGGCGACGGGTACACCCTGGTCCGCCGGGAATACCCGACCGCTATCGGGCCCGTCGACCTGATGTGCCGGAATGGCGACGGGCAGAGCGTCGCCGTGGAGATCAAGCGCCGCGGCGAGATCGACGGGGTCGAGCAGCTGACCCGTTACCTCGAGTTGCTCAACCGCGACCCGCTACTAGCCCCGGTGACCGGCGTGTTCGCCGCGCAGCAGATCAAGCCCCAGGCCCGAACTCTCGCGACCGACCGCGGCATCCGTTGCGTCACATTGGACTACGACGGCCTGCGCGGAATCGATACGTCGGAGTTCCGCCTGTTCTAAGGGCACGCGGCCGGCACGGCCATGCGGTTCGGCCGCGCGCCCCTATCCTGGAATCGTGCCCCGTCGAAAACCTGCTCGTGCGACCCCGCCACCGCTGCGCGGCGATGCACTGCGGCGCACAGAGTCCGGGCCGGGCGACGAGTCCTACATCGTGCGCACGGTTCCCGGCAGTCGGGCCACGAAGGTCTACCGGTGTCCGGGCTGCGACCACGAAATCGCGCCTGGCACTGCACACGTCGTTGCGTGGCCGGCCGGGGACACGGGCGGGCTCGAGGAGCGCAGGCATTGGCACACCGGCTGTTGGTCAGGGCGGAAGACCCGGGGGCTGACCCGACGCTGGTCCTGACCGCCACCGATTCACCAGCAGCGTCATGAGAGAACGACGAAGCCCCAATCCAATGGATCGGGGCTTCGTCGAACTATCGAACTTCTGCGATCAGCGGCTCTGCGCGCTCGCGTGACCGTTGGTGCGGTTCTTGGCGGGCTCTTCTGCGTCGGCCACCGACTCGGTTTCGGCATCGACATCGGCCTCGACAGCCTCGGTGAGCTCAGCCGCCTCGAGAATCTCGACCTCGCTGTCGGCCGCGTCGATCGCGGTCAGATCGCCACCGAGTGCACGCGGCGACTGGTTCGAGTCGAGCAGCTCGGCCTCACGGTTGACCGATGCGAGCATCGCGGGAACCGAGTCGAGCTGGCCGCGGATCCCGAGCAGCTGGGCGAGCACCCGGCCACGCAGCACGCGCAGTTCCTCGGCAAGTTCCTTCGAGTACGCGATCCGACGCTCCGCCTGGTGGTTGGCGGTCTCGAGGATGCGCTGCGCTTCCTCTGCGGCGTCCTTCACGCGCTGGCGAGCCTCGGCCTTGGTGGTGGCCTCGAGCTCTTCGAGTGCCCGGTTGAGCGACGAACGACGCTCGGTCATCGTCACGTCGAAGTCGTCCTGGACCGCCTTGCGACGCGCGTCGGCTTCTGCGGAGAGCTGGCTCGCCTCGGTCTGAGCGGCCTCGACGATCCGGGCCGACTCGGTGCGGGCACTGGCCATGGTCTGCTCGAACTCGATGTCGAGCGCCGACCGCTTCTCCTCGACCTCGGCGAGCTGCGCCTCGGCGGCAGAGCGCAGGGCAGTGGCCTCCTGCTGCGCGATCGAGGTGACTTCCTCGGCCTCGGCGCGCGCCTCGGCCCGCACCTCGGACGCCTCGTCGGAGGCCAGGCGCAGCATGCGGGAGATGCGGTCACCCATGCCCTCGGCAGTGGTCGGCGGAACCGCCAGGCGGTCGACCTCGTCCTGCAGCGACGCGATCTGATCTCGCGCGTCCTCGAGCTGGTGCGCCAGATTTCGCGCCT
>NZ_LRRB01000239.1 GCF_001646865.1 Aldersonia kunmingensis
GTGTTCGTGGTGGCGACGTTCGGGATGAACTTTGCGATCAGCCTTGCGGTATTGGCGCGCAACACCTTCGGCCGCGACGCCGCGTCCTATGGCTTGCTCACCACGATGCTGGCGGTGGGCACGCTCGCGGGTGCTGTCCTCGCGGCACGACGCCGCCGACCGGTTCGGATCAGCCTGTTCCTGTCGGCCGCGGTCGGATTCGGTGCGTGCGAACTACTCGTCGGGTTGATGCCCACCTATGCCCTTGTCGCGGTCGCACTCGTGCCGACCGGACTGCTGAACCTGACGTTCTCCACCGCGGCGATGAACATCCTGCAGTTGTCCGTCGCACCCCAACTGCGCGGCCGCGTCATGGGCATCTACATGCTGTTTTTCCTCGGCGGCACGCCAATTGGGGCACCGCTGCTCGGCTGGCTCGCCGATGTCACCTCGGCGCGCGCACCGTTGATAATCGGCGGCCTGGTGTCCCTGGTCGCCGGTGCTGCGGGCGGGTTAGTACTGCGCCGACGCGGGCTGGGTCACGCTGCCGTAGGCGAAGGACTGGTCGCTGGAGACGATCTTCTTCCCGAGCGGCATGATGCTGATCGGAATCATCTTGAGGTTCGCCCAGGCGAACGGGATACCGATGATCGTCACAGCCAGCGCGATGCTGGTGGCGATGTGGAAGAGCGCGAGCCACCAGCCGGCCACGATGAACCAGATGATGTTGCCGATCAGCGACCCCGCACCGGCGTCCTCGCGTTCGACCACCGTCCGCCCGAACGGCCACAGCACGTAGAACGCGATGCGTAGCGACGCGATGCCGAACGGGATCGTGATGACCAGGAAGAACAGCAGGAAGCACACGACGGCGGCGGCAAGATAGGCGAGCGCCAGCCAGAGCCCACTGATGACCAGCCAGAGCACATTCAGGACAAATCGCACGAGGCCCATGCGTAAAGACTGACACACTGCGCTGCTGTGCGCCGCAGTCTGTGCGGCAGGATGGTCGGGTGGCCGACGTGATCGATATCGACGACCCCGCGGACCCGCGGCTGGACGACTTCCGTGACCTGAACTCCTCCGATCGCCGTCCCGACCTGCCCGAGGGCAAGGGCCTGGTGATTGCCGAGGGTGTCCTTGTCGCACAGCGACTCCTCGACTCACGATTCGAGCCGATCTCCTTCCTCGGTGTAGAGCGCCGACGGGTGGAACTGGCCGACGATCTCGACGGCGTGGACGTGCCGTTCTACCGCACCTCCGCCGAGGTGATGGCCGAAGTGGTCGGATTCCATCTCAACCGCGGGGTGCTGGCTGCCGCGCATCGCCCGCCGCCGCTCGAACTCGCCGACGTACTGGAGAAGTCGCGCACCGTCGCGGTGCTCGAGGGCGTCAACGACCACGAGAACATCGGCTCGATCTTCCGCAACGCCGCCGGACTCGGCGCGGATGCCGTGCTGTTCGGCGACCGTTGCGCGGACCCCCTGTACCGGCGGGCGGTCCGGGTGTCGATGGGGCACGTGCTTCGGGTGCCATTCGCTCGGGTGCCGGACTGGCCTCGTGGCCTGGAAGTCCTGCGCGGCGCGGGATTTCAGATCATCTCCTTGACGCCGAATCCGAGCGCTGTGCCGTTGGCCGAGGCGATGACGGGTGATCGGGTGGCGGTGCTGCTCGGCGCCGAAGGTCCCGGGCTCACCGAACAAGCGATGCGGGCCACCGATATTCGCGCCCGCATCCCGATGGCACCCGGCACCGATTCGCTCAATGTGGCAACCGCCGCGGGCATGGCGTTCTACGAGCGCGTTCGGACCGCGTCGTGACCGAACCGGCCCCGGAGCAGACCGAGTCCACGCCATGGACGACCGGACTCCTCGTGAGCGCAATCGTCACGGCACTGGTCGCCACGGGCATCTACGCGTTCGGGGCCGCACTGGCCGATATCAACCCGATTCTCGCGGTGGTGATCAACATCGTTGCTGTCGGCGGTGCGGCACCGAGCGTCTGGCGCTGGCACACCGTCGCGGTGTGGCGCTGGGTGGTCTACGGAGCCATCGCCGGGGTCGCGCTCGGCTGGCTCGGACTGCTCGCGAGCGCGATCTAGGACCGGCCACCCGGTCACCGCGCACGCAATCCCGCGAGCGCGCACGCCCGGGCGTGCGCGGCGGCACAAAATAATGCGCGACGGACCAACGGAGACCCGTTGAGCCGTCGCGACATTCAGTACTTGATCAGTTAGCGGCCGGTACCCGAACTCCGCACGCCGAGCAGCACGTCCTCCCAGGACGGCATTGCCGGCTTGCCCTTCTTGTTCCGGGTGGTCGGGGTGTGCGCCGGCGCGGCCTTCCCCGGCCGTTCGTTGACGCGTTCCGCGACAGGTTCCTCGACGCGCTCCGGCTCCTGCTCAGGCTCGGGAATCGGCTCGGGCTCGACCTCGTCGACGGTGATGGTCTCCTGGACCTCGACCTCGGCTTCCACGATCACCGGCTCGGCCGGCGCTTCCTCGGCGCGAACATGTACGACCGGGGCAAGTCCGCGCAGCGGGCGTGCAAAGTCCGGATCGATCAGGTCACGGGCGGCGTCATCGAGCGCCGTCACCGTGCCGCCGTGGGCATCGAGCAGGAACTTCCAGTGCGCGGTGATGGTGCTGCGGCCGGCGGTCCAGCTCAGCTGGGCGACCCAGTGGCCTTCGTCGTCTTTCCAGGCATCCCATTCGGCCTGCTCGAAGTCGTGGCCGCGCTCACGGAACGCGGCACCGACCACGTCCGAAAGCGGTTCCACCGCCGGACCGTTGGGGCGCACGGGGTGAGCTTTCTGGGCGAGCTCGGCAGCGCGGGAGCGCTCGAGCAGCACCGGGTAGGCAAACCGTTCGACGCGTTGGGCCGGCATGCCGGACTCGGCGGCAACCTCCTCGATCGAGGCGCCGGAGCGGATTCGAGCCTGAATATCCTTGGGTCGCAAGGTGCTTTCCATCTCGATTTCGATCTGACCGAAGCGGGCAATGTCACCGCGCGATGCGGCGCGCAGTTTCTCATCGATGGGCAACCGGAACTTGTTCCCGGACTGGGTATCCGCGCAGATGACGTGCTTGCCGTCGCTTGCCAGGCCGATCACTCGAAGTTCCCGCACCTTGCCCTCCTCGGCGACTCGGCTCGCGATAACACCCGTGGCACGACAGTAATGCACTCGTGACCACAGCGCCGGGAGACACGCGCAACCGAAATGCGGGCCTTTTGGCCGGCACGGTCGATACGCTGCGAGATTTTGCGGAGAGCTGGCGCCTTACAGCTGGCCGACGACCCAGTCGATGCTTGCCGTCAGAGCGGAGATGTCGTCCGGCTCGATCGCGGGGAACATGCCGACGCGGAGCTGGTTCTTGCCGAGCTTGCGGTACGGCTCGGTGTCCACAATCCCGTTGGCGCGCAGGATCTTCGCGATCTGCGCGGCGTCGATGCCCTCGGCGAAGTCGATAGTGCCGACGACCTGCGAGCGCAGCGCCGGGTCGGTGACGAACGGCGTCGCGAAATCGCGGGACTCGGCCCAGCTGTACAGGCGCGACGAGGAATCGGCGGTGCGCTTCACGGCCCAGTCGAGGCCGCCGTTGCCGTTCATCCACTCGATCTGGTCGAGGAACAGCAGCAGCGTCGCCAATGCCGGCGTGTTGTAGGTCTGGTCCTTCGTGCTGTTGTCGATCGCGATCGGCAGCGACAGGAACTCCGGGGTGAAGCGGCCGGTGGCGTCGATCTCGGCGACCCGCTCGAGCGCGGCCGGGCTCATCAGCGCGATCCACAGCCCGCCGTCGGCGGCGAAGCACTTCTGCGGAGCGAAGTAGTAGACGTCGGCGTCGGCAGTGTTCACCGGCAGACCGCCCGCACCCGAAGTGGCGTCGATCGCGATCAACGCGTTCTCCGAACCGGCCAGGCGGCTCACCGGCACGGCGACACCCGTCGAGGTCTCGTTGTGTGCCCAGCCGATCAGGTCCGCGGCCGGGTCGGCGATCAGCTCGGGCGCGGTGCCCGGGTCCGAAGAAACGACGATCGGATCACCGATGAACGGGTTCTTCTTGGTGACCGTGGCGAACTTCGAGCTGAACTCGCCGTAGGTGAAGTGCTGCGAGCGCTCCCGGACCAGGCCGAACGCCGCCGCATCCCAGAACGCCGTGGTGCCGCCGTTGCCGAGCACAACCTCGTAGCCCTCGGGCAGTGAGAACAGCTCGCGCAGGCCGCTACGCACGCGCGCGACGACATCCTTTACCGGCTTCTGGCGGTGGCTGGTGCCGAACACCGACGCCCCCACGTCCGCTAGGGACTGCAACTGGGCCGGACGGACCTTGGAGGGGCCACATCCGAAGCGTCCATCGGCAGGCTTGAGGTCGGCGGGGATTGTCGGCAGCGCTGCAGTCATGGCCTTCAGGCTAGTCGGTGCGTCGCCGCCGGATTTACTCCATCCCGACATATGTGACCT
>NZ_LRRB01000225.1 GCF_001646865.1 Aldersonia kunmingensis
ATTTCACACGCGGAAGGTCGCTGGTTCGATCCCAGCCGGGACCACCAGTAAAACTGCAGGTCAAGGCCTATTTTGAAAGCGAATTCTCCGTCTCCGAGAGCGCCGTTCCGGGCGTCCATCGGGCCAAAATAGGGCCAAAATCAGGAACTCGGTGATTCCGGATCGTGGCACGCAGTGCCATCTCTCGCCCATTCGACCTCGGTTGGCACGGCGTGCCGTGGCCGTGAGTTCACCTTCTGCTTGGCGATGACTACTCGGAATAGGGGCTCGAGCGACTGCCGTCTATCGGTGGTTGGGTTCGGGGATGATGCCTGCGAGCTCGAGGATTCTGGTCGGGGGGAGGTGTTGTTCGGTGATCCTCACGCCGAGGTCGGCGAGGGCGTCCTCGACCGCGTTGGTGATCGCGGCGGGTGCGCCGATCATGCCGCCTTCGCCGACGCCTCGATAGTTGTAGGCGATGTCGGTCGGTGTCTGGATGTGGTGGATCTCGATGTCGGGGATTTCCATCGTGGTGGGGATGAGGTAGTCCATGAATGTTCCCGACCGGGGCTGCCCGTCCTCCCCGTAGGTCGTTTTCTCGTAGAGGACGGCGCCTATGCCCTGCGCGATGCCGCCGCGGATCTGTCCTTCGACGATGGCCGGGTTGATCATCTCGCCGCAGTCCTCCACGACCGCGTAGCGAGGAATTCTCACCTGGCCGGTTTCGAGATCGACCTCGACCCAGCACACGTGGGTGGACTGCGCCCATCCGCCTTCGCCGCCGTTCCAGTCCCGGTGAACCCGGATGGCCTCACCACGGCCGAGCCGGCCGGCGTCGCCGACCACGTCATGCCGTATGGCTTCCTCGGCGATCTGGCGGAAGGTCAGCGCGACGGTGGGGATGCCCGTGACGTGAATGTCACCGCCTTCGATATCGATATCGGTCGGCGACGCCTCGAACAGGTCCGCCGCAATGTCGACAATGCGCTCGCGCAGCGTGTGCGCAGCCAACCCGACCGCACCGCCCGCCATCGCCGCCGACAGGCTTCCGCCGGTACCCGTGATGCCGAAAGGCGCGAAGTTCGTGTCGCCGTACCTGACTCGGACGGCCTCGACGGGAACGCCGAGCTCGTCGGCGGCCACCTGAGCGAGTGTCGTCTCGTGGCCTTGACCGTGGGGCACCTGCCGGGTGTGGAGCGTAATGCTGCCGTCGCCTTCGAGGACTGCGTGGATCGGCTCGACCCCGGCGAACGCGGAGAAGCCGGGCATGAGAACGTCGGCGTACCCGGGCGGGCCCGGAGCCGCTTCGATGTAGGTCGCGATCCCGATGCCCATGCGGCGACCGTGCTCCCGAGCCGCCGCCTGGTGCTCTGCCCAATGTTCGAAGTCGGCGACATCGAGCGCCTTCTCGAGGGTGGCCTTCGCCGACATCCGCGTATCGAGGATCGGACCGGTGAGCATCGTTGTCGGGAGCATGTCGGAACCGACGATGTTACGCAACCGGATCTCTGCGCGACTGATTCCCAGCTCGCGGGCCAGGACATCGAATAGTCGTTCGCGGACCCAGGTCTCGACCGCCCACGGGCCCCGGTAGGCGACATAGGTCGGTTTGTTGGACGAGATGATCTCGGTGTCGAACTGCATGGCGCCCAACCGGTACGGACCGGGGAACATCGTCTGGATGATGCGGCAGAACAACGGTGCCCCGAACGGGAATCCCGGATAGGCCCCCGCGTCCATCGTGAGCTTGGCGCGCAGGCCCCGCACCGTCCCGTCGTTCATCACCGCAGCCTCGACGGCGACCTGTTCGTCCCGGGCTTGGCCGCCGAGCACGAGGTTCTCGTTGCGGTCCTCGATCCACTTGATCGATCGACCCAGGCGCAGCGTGGCAGCGCACACGGCGATGTCCTCACGCAGCACCGTGGTCTTCGATCCGAACGCACCGCCGATGTCGCCGGTCACGACGCGCGGGAGGCGTTCCTTCGGTGTTGCCATCAATCCCAGGAGTGCACGGTTGAGGTGGACCATCCGCATCGGGTCCCTGGCGATCTGACGCAGCATGATCGGCACCATGGGCTGCGTGTCCTTCATCAGCGTCGGGTGGGCGCGAACGAACTCGCGGACCCCGGCGAAGATGGCCTTGGTCTGTTCGCGTTGGCGGAACATGTCGCGCACCGACATCCACACCGGCTGACGTGCCAAACACAGTGCCATGACCCATTTGAGGACGTGCGCAGCCTGATGGGCTGCGTGCACTGTGAGGGTGCCGTCCGCGCCGATCTCGGCGACCGTGCCTCGGGTCTCCATCGGTTGGTTGGCATGCCGGTGCTGGCGGAACGTCTCGCTGATCACTCGATCCGCCCCGGCGAACGCCGCGTCGACATCGCCGAACGACTCCGACGCCCGATAAACGCTGTTGCCGTTGGCCTTTGGCCAGATCGCCGGGCGGTTGGGATCGTGGGCGTGCGCCAATGTCGCGATCGGTTCGAGCTCCTCGTAGTCCACGTCGACCATCTCTGCCGCATCCTCGGCCACCGCGCGTGATATCGCGATCACGATGGCCACCGGATCCCCGACCAGACGAACGCGGTCGACGGCCAGGCCCCAGTGCCACGGGTCGTACAGGCCCGGCAAGGAGATCATCCCGATCAGCGGGTTGGTGATCGCAGCGATGTCAGCACCGGTGAAGATCGCGTACACGCCGGGAACGGCGGTGGCACGGGCGGTGTCGATTCCGCGGATCCGGGCGTGGGGCAATGGGCTTCGGACGAAGGCCGCGTGCGCCATGTCCGCGACGACGACGTCGTCGATGTAGCGACCGTGCCCGCTCAGCAGGCGGCGATCCTCGACCCTGCGGACGCGGGCCCCGACGAATCGGCCCATGATCTGTTCACGCATCGGTCGCACCTCCCGCGCTGGCGGCCAACTTGGCCACCGCGTCGGCGACACCGTCGAGGATCGATGCGTACCCAGTGCAGCGACAGAGGTTGCCGGAGAGCTCTTCTTTGATCTGCGCGGGTGTCGGTGTCGGGTTGTCCGCCAGCAGGCACCGCACCGTCATGAGGAATCCCGGTGCGCAGAAAGCGCATTGGAATGCGTGGCGCTCCCACATCGCCTGCTGGACAAGGCCAAGGCCGTCACCGTCGCCGAGCGACTCGATGGTCTCGACGGTCGATCCCTCCGCCTGCGCAGCCAGCATGAGGCAGGAACGAACCGGCTGCCCGTCGACCACCACCGTGCATGCGCCACACACGCCGTGCTCGCAACCGAGATGCGTGCCGGTGAGTCCGAGGTGGTCGCGCAGCAATTCGGCCAGGGGTGTACGGGCCTCGACCGCCACGTGCTCGTCGCGACCATTCACCCGGAGGGTGATTTCACGCATGACACGCCGCCCGTTCCGTGGCCCGAGCGGCGGCCTCGGCGAGCCCGCGGCGGGTGAGCACCCCGGCAACATGGGCCCGGTACTGCGACGATGCGTGGTCGTCGGCGCCCGGCGCCAATGCACCCGACACGACACCCGCTGCCTCGGCAAACAGCGCCGGGTCGGGAGCGTTGCCGTCCAGCAATTGCTCGGCCTCAGCGACGCGCACCGGCGTACTGGCTGCACCGAAGAACGACAACGCAGGTCCCCGCAGCAACCCGGCCTCGTCGATCTCGACTGTCGCCACCAATCCGACCAACGCGAAGTCACCGTGCCGCCGGCTGACCTCGAGCACCGACCATCCCGCGCGTGGGGGCCATGCGGGAAAGTGCACTCCGATGAGTAACTCGTCCTCGGCCAGGGCGCAGGACAGATACCCCTCGAAGAAGTCGCCCGCACCGATCGTCCGCTGACCCGACGGGCCAACCACGATCATCTGCGCGCCGACGGCCAGAGCAACTGCGGGCAGTTCCGCCGCCGGATCGGCGTGGGCCAAGCTCCCGCATACCGTTCCCCGACTCCGGATCGCCCGATGCCCGATGTACGGCATCGCGCCGGCCACCGCGGGCGCGGCGGCGGCCATGACATCGGAGCTCTCGACGCGGGCGTGTGTCACGCTCGCTCCGACCGACACGGTGCCGTCGTCCTCCACCTCTATCGACTGCAAGCCCTGCACCCGGCCGATGTCGATGAGATGCCCGGGATGAGCCAGCCGCAGGGCGAGCACCGGAAGAAGGCTTTGCCCACCGGCGAGGACTTTGCCGTCCCCGCCGTAGGTTTCCAGCAGTGCGACCGCCTCGTCGACGGTCTCAGGTCGGTGGTAGTCGAATGGCGACATCTTCACCGCAGGCCTCCCTTCGGCCAACCCGGATTTTACGGTTCGGGTGACGGCA
>NZ_LRRB01000138.1 GCF_001646865.1 Aldersonia kunmingensis
CGCCGATGCCGTCAACGTAACATCCGCGCAGGGTGAGCAGAGATGAACAGGAATGGGCGGCCGAGACAGTTGCTCGACCCGGGGTATGTCGAGAATTCGGCCGGACCCGAATATCGCGGAGGGCTATGGGGTAATCCAGAGCGCATGCAGGCGAGCCTCGACGAGATGGCGCGATTACGTACGTTCCCGGTGCTCGGGCAACCAGCGACAGGGACGCCGTGATGGAACGAATGCAAGGCATAGACGCCGGCTATTTGTACATGGAAACGCCAACCATGCACATGCACACGCTCAAGGTCGCGCTGATCGAACCGCGAGAGGTGTTCACCATGGTGCGGTTCAAGGACGAATTGCTGTCCCGGCTGAACCAACTACCGCCACTGCGACGACGGGCGCTGCCTGCGCCATTCGCGCTGAACCATCCACTGTGGATATTCGATCGCCCGATCGATCCGGATCGACACGTCTTCCACCACACTGTGCCCGCCCCGGGCGGGATGGCGGAGTTGGAGGCACTGATCGGGACGGTCGCCAGCACGCCGCTGGACCGGTCGATTCCGTTGTGGGAATTGCATGTCTGCGAAGGCCTTGCCGACGGTCGGGTCGCGGTAATCGGCAAGTTGCACCACGCCCTCGCCGACGGCATCGCCGCGAACGCGTTGCTGGCGAATATCACCGACCAAAACCACTCGGCCCAAACCGATCTCGTGACACGTGTGGAGCAGACTCCGTCCACCATCGAGCAGGTTCGGCTCGCACTGCGCGACGCTGTCGCGCTGTTCCCCAGGCTCGGTGCACTGCTATGGCGAACTTCCGTCTCCCTGCGTGCGCTGGTTCGTCATCGGCGTCACTCCGATGTCGCTGTGCCGCGTCCCGTGCTCGACGCACCGAGAACGTCCTTCAACGGCCCACTCACCAGCCGTCGAATCTTCGCGACGTGCACGCTTCCACTCGACGAGATCAAGGAGATACGCCGCACGCACGACGTGACCATCAACGACGTCGTGCTCGGCGTCGTTGCCGGCGCGTTGCGCCGGTGGATGGGGGACCGCGGCGAACGACTTTCGACGGCGCTCGTCGCCGGCGTGCCGGTGGGGACCGATCCGCCCAATGGGCCGGTTCGGCTCGGCGGAAACCGCGTATCCAACCTGTTCACAACCCTGGCCACCGACATCGACGATCCGTTCGAGCGGCTGCGCGAGATATCCCGGACCACCGCCGAAGCCAAGAACGTCCAGCAGACCCTGGGGCCGAGCATGCTCATCGACTGGGTGCAGTTCACTCCACCCGGCCCCTTCAGCGCGGCCCTCCGGCTGTATTCGAAGTCCCGCGCGGCGGCCAAACACCCGCCACCGTTGAACGTCATCGTGTCCAACGTGCGGGGTCCCGGCGACGAGGTGACGATCTCCGGCGCACGGCTCAGCGATCTCTTCAGCGTCGGACCCATCCTGGAAGGCATTGGTCTCAATGTGACGGCCTGGTCGTACGGTGAGCGGCTGAACATCTCGTTGCTGAGTTGTCCGGACCTGTTGGATGATCTCGGCCCCTTGGTGGCAGAACTTCGCCCAGCCCTCGACGAACTCCACGCAACCGAGAAACGGGTGGCGAAATGAGCTCGAATCATGTTGTGCGAGTCCTGGACCGGCTCGTCGGGCTCGGCGGCCAAGCACTCTACGCCGGCGTCCGCGCCGGGGTGCGGCAGTTTCTCCCGGGTTTGCCCTTACTCGAGACAGTGCCCGACGGGCGAATGATCGAGCTTCCCGGCCGCGGCCGCACATTCGTGGTGGATGTCGCGGGTCCGTCGCAGTCCGCACCCACGGTCGTGCTGCTGCACTCACTGGGTTGCACCGCCTATCTCAGCTGGGCGGCCACACTCGGCGAGCTTTCCCGCCACTACCGAGTAATCACCTTCGACCAGCGCTGGCACGGCCGGGGGATCCGATCCGAAAGATTCGCGTTCAGCGACTGCGCCGAGGACGTCGTTGCCGTCATGAATTACCTCGACGTGGAGCGTGCACTGGTCGCCGGATATTCGATGGGTGGGGCCGTGGCTCAACTGGTGTGGCGTCGACACCCGCACCGCGTCACGGGATTGGTGCTGTGCTCGACCGCGCGAAACTTCCGCGGCAACCACGGCGAACGGGTGTTCTTCCCGATGATGACGGCCGCAATGCATCCGCTGTCGAGTTACGCGCTTGCCCGCGTGGACCGACTCGCGCAGCATCTCCCGGAGCTTCCGACGGTCGAAGTAAGCAATATGCCCAGCTGGGGAGGCATCGAGTTCCGCAGCACCAGCGCGTGGTCGTTTCCCGAAGTCATCGGTGAGCTCGGACGTTTCAATTCCGCTCCGTGGATCGACCGCGTCAACGTTCCGGCCGCTGTCGTCGTTACCGAGAACGACTGGGCAATCCCGGCACGCCGGCAACGCCGGCTCGCCGCTGCCATTCCGGGGTCCGAGATCTTCACCGCGCCCGGCGGGCATGCCTCGATCTTCCTCGACGCGAAGAATTGGATCCCGGTATTCGTGGGCGCCGTCAACGACGTGGCTCAACGCGTGCAAGGACGAGAAGCCGGCCAGACGGCGGCCAACTGAACGGATTGCACCATATGCACGTGCTCCGGTGGCCCACCCGGGCCTACGCCCTTCGATTTGCTCCTGACCAGCGGGAATCCGCGATTCTTCGTCGGCGCCGCCGACCCGAAACCACTTTGTGGCCCCCATTGTGGACCCGACGGTGGCCTTGCCTCGCAACGTATTTCACGATCCCTGCTTGGCAGCGAAATGGCGATTCAAGTCCGAACTCGGCTCCCCCGCAACGTCTTCTGACCCAACCGGTCTAAAACAGACCACGTGATCGGGCCTCCAGAGTCAAGTGCACGGCGGGCCATCGTCGCCTTTCAGGAAGCGTCGGAAGCCGCGACATCTGCTCGAGCGCGCAGCGGGCTGACTCCGGTTGACCGCCCGCCAATCCCGTTACTCGAACCTGGCCCGGATCCGCGGCGGCGGTATCCCGACCGAGAGTCTTGACCGAGTACCCCGCAACGCCGTATTTCGCGATCGGGAGCGGGCGGATTCCGTGCTGACGTACGCTCCTGCTAGACCGAGTGTGGTGAGGGCTGTGTCCGGCATGCCCGCCTCGCGCTGCGGCTCGCACTCATCGAAGAGGGGTGAGCGGCGTTGGATTCGACGACCGGAAACGAGCCGGCCGGGGTTCCCGACCCGGGTATCGGAGCGGCCGGGTGCGAGGTCGCCGTCACCTGGCATCACGACGTCGTTGTCCTCGGTGTGAGCGGAACGCTGGACATGGTGACCGCACCCCAGCTCACCGGATCGATCCACAACTCCCTGAAGAACGAACCGTCCGCGGTGATCGTGGACTTGACACGAGTTGGGTTCCTCGCTTCGGCGGGCATGACCGTACTCATCACCGCGCACGAACAGATCGGCGAATCCGCGCAGTTCGCGGTCGTGGCCGACGGACCCGCGGTCGCACGACCGATGCAACTCGTGGGTCTCGACAAACTCCTGACGGTCCACACCACCCTCGATGCCGCGCTCGAAGCCTCCTCCCCGAAGTGATCCGGGAGCCCCAATCGGAGGAACACAGGTCTCATCGGTGCGAAACCTGCGCGAGCCGACACCCCCATCCGCGGAGGGAGGCCTATCGGCGCGCAGAGTTGTACGAGCTGCTGAAAGTTTCTCGTAGGCTTGATATCCCGGGTAGCTCCACACAAGCGCGTCCGAGTTCGTCTGCGCGATCAAGGAGATTGCCGCCGGACCGCGAATACCCCGTGAGGTTCCGAAGACCCTGTGAGGTTCATCGGCCCGAGCACATGTCGAATCGGTGGATCAACCGACGTGTGTGTCACCGCGGAGCGGGTACTCCCCCGCGTATGAATGCTGCCGCCCTGGTCCGTACCGGTCCCACGCGATGAGGACGACCGTACCGACGAGTGTCGTCATCGTCGTTCCCGCCCGAAACGAGGCCGATACGTTGCCGGCGTGCCTGGCATCGCTGCGGCGTGCGCGAGCGCGCGCGCCGGTGCCGACGCGGATCGTGGTGGTTCTCGACGATTCGACGGATGCGTCGGCCTCGATGACCGGGGGTGAGGACGTGGTGACGGTACGGTGCCGCAACGTCGGCGCCGCCCGCGCCGCGGGTTTCAAGTTCGCGGGAGCCGCCGATCCGGATGCGCTCCTGCTCTGTACGGACGCCGATTGCGAAGTCGAACCGGACTGGGTGCAA
>NZ_LRRB01000127.1 GCF_001646865.1 Aldersonia kunmingensis
TCGCGGTAACCGAACTTCTGCCTGTGCACCACGGCTTCTGGATCGGTGCTCGGCACGCTCTCGGTCATGCGCAGCACCGCACTTAGCACCGGGTCGAACGTCCTGCGAGCGGTCGGCGGGACAGTCGTCGGATTCATCGTCGGCGCGGCACTCATCGGAGCTCTCGGCACCGGTCCCGTGGCACTGTGGATATTGATGCCCTTCGCGGTGTTCCTGGCCTCCTTCGTGCCGGAGATGGTGTCGTTCGCCGCGGGACAGACCGCGTTCACCGTGGTGGTGCTCATCGCCTTCAATCTGATTGCGCCGCAGGGGTACAAGGTCGGCATCGTTCGGATCGAGGATGTCGCGCTTGGGTGCGCCGTCGCGGTCGTGGTGTCGATTCTGCTGTGGCCGCGCAGCGTCGCGAAAACCACTATTCGCGCCGCAAATGAGTCGACGTCGCAATCCGCGCACTATCTCCTTGCCGCCGTACATCGGGTAACCCGACACGCCGATATTCCCGACGACGCTGTGCGCGATGCGATCGCGGCCACGCGGACAGCCGACGACGCGGTCCGCCAATATCTCGGTGAAAGCGGCGGCGATGCCGATCTGCAAGAGGTTCTGCAGACGTCGCGCCGCGCCAACCGCGTACTTCTCGCAGCCGAGGCAATTGCACGGATCCCGCTGCGCACGCCGGCGGATTCGGCAACCACCGCGCGCTCGGTGGTCGACGCACATGCCGCCGCGATCGTCGCGTGGCTCGACGATGCCGACGGCACGAGCCACGCCGGCGCACCATCCATCGGCACGGATCTGAGTGACGCACTCGCCACGGACGGCCTCGATACGGCCCGCGACCTGCTGTGGGCCGCGGTTTACCTCAACGAACTCGAATTGCTCGGTCAAGAGATGCAATCGGCCTGAACAGAACAGTTCCATAAGCACAAACGCATGCGGATCGTTGGCCGCGGCACGCACCCACGCCGAGACGATTGGGGTACCCATGTCGGTCACCGACGAATTCATCGAAAACAATCGCGCCTACGTCGAGACCTTCCAGGGTCCGCTCCCGCTACCGCCGAGCAAAAACATCGCAATTGTCGCGTGCATGGACGCGCGGCTCGACGTTTATCGCATCCTCGGCCTCGAAGAGGGCCAGGCGCACGTGATCCGCAATGCTGGTGGTGTCGTCACGGACGACGAAATCCGTTCTCTGGCAATCAGTCAGCGTCTGCTGGGGACCAAGGAAATCATCCTCATCCACCACACCGACTGCGGCATGCTGACGTTCACCGACGACGATTTCAAGCGCTCGATTCAGGACGAGATCGGCATCAAGCCGAACTGGTCGCCCGAGGCCTTCCCGGACCTCGACGAGGACGTCCGTCAGTCGATCAAGCGCATCGAGCAGAGCCCCTTCGTCACCAAGACCGAGTCGCTGCGCGGCTTTGTCTTCGATGTCGCTACGGGCAAGCTCAACGAGGTCATAGCGGACTGACCACGCGAACGAAAGAACCCGGTCACCGTTCCACGGTGGCCGGGTTCTGTGCGTTCACGATCAGTAGAAGACCGGCCCCGGCAGTCCGCCGCCCGCCGCGACGGCGTCGCCGGTGATGGCCACGCTGCGCGGGGAGGCGAGGAAGGCGACCACATCGGCCACCTCGGAGGCGTCGATCACGCGACGAATCGTGTTCTTCGCGAGCTGGTCCTCGAGCTCATCGACCGAGACACCCTCGGCGTCCGACTGCGCGGCAAGACGCTCGACAAGCGCCTCGGTTCGGGTGATGCCCGGGTGCACAACGGTGACGTTGACACCCTTGGGACCCAGCTCGTCGGCGAGGTTCTTGGTCAGCGCGGACACCGACACATTGCGGACGGTCTGCGTGATCGAATTGGCAAGGCGTGCACCGAGTCCACTGATGTTGATGATCCGGCCCCAGCCCTGCTCGATGAAATGCGGTGCCACCGCACGGGCCGTGCGCAGGTAGCCGAGCACCTTGATCTCGAGCTCGCCACGAAGCACGTCGTCCGTGGTGGACTCGAGGTCGGTGGGCTTGCCCGGACCCCACGGCTCCGCGGCGGCATTGACGAGAATGTCCACGCCACCGAGTTCGCTGACCGTGCGGTCGACGAGAGCGCGAACCGATTCGTCGTCACCGGTGTCGGCGGGCACTGCGAGCACGCGTCGCCCCGTCTCCTGCGCCAGCGCCTTCGCCGCGAGCTCGAGCGGCTCCGCATTGCGCGCGACCAGCACGACGTCGGCGCCCTCGACCGCGAGCGTCCGCGCAATCGCCAGCCCGATCCCCCGGCTGCCGCCGGTCACGATCGCGCGCTTCCCACTCAAACCCAGATCCATCCGCTTCACTCCAGCTCGTTGTGCATTTTGGAGGTCCGACGCTATGCCGGTGCTGCCGCGTGCACACCGGTTCGACTCACCGTGACGGCAATGCGCAGCGGTACGGTCGAACCGACAAACTCTCCAGGAGGCGGACACACGTGAAGCGACAACTGCCGAAGGCACGCGAACTCGCGCCGCTGATGCAGTTCCGGCGGCCCGAACTCGATCGCAAGAAGCGTCGCCTCGACGCCGCGCTGACCATCGAAGATCTACGCCGAATCGCCAAGCGGCGCACACCCAAGGCCGCGTTCGATTACACGGACGGCGCTGCCGAGGAAGAGCTGTCCCTTGCCCGGGCACGGCAGGCCTTCTCCGACATCGAGTTTCACCCCGCGATCCTGCGTGATGTCTCGACCGTGGACACCACCCGAAAGGTGCTCGGCGGACCGTCCGCGCTGCCGTTCGGCATAGCACCCACCGGCTTTACCCGGATGATGCAGACCGAGGGCGAGATCGCCGGCGCCCATGCGGCGGCGCGTGCCGGAATTCCGTTCGCACTGTCCACAATGGGCACTGCCTCGATCGAGGATGTCCGTACCGCAAACCCGAATGGCCGCAACTGGTTTCAGCTCTACATGTGGACCGACCGCGACCGGTCCATGCAGCTGGTGAGCCGGGCAGCAGCCGCCGGTTTCGACACGCTGCTGGTCACCGTCGACGTCCCGGTTGCCGGAGCGCGGCTGCGGGACAAGCGAAATGGCATGACGATCCCGCCCCAACTCACTGTGCGAACAGTGCTCGACGCCGCGTGGCGACCACATTGGTGGTTCGACTTTTTGACCACGGAACCGCTGGCTTTCGCCTCGCTGGATCGATGGTCGGGCACCGTTGCCGAGTTGCTCGACTCGATGTTCGACCCGACGGTGACCTTCGCCGACCTCGCCTGGATCAAGGATCAGTGGCCGGGAAAGCTTGTGGTGAAAGGTATTCAGACGGTCGAGGATGCGAAAGCCGTGACCGATCTCGGTGTCGACGGCATCGT
This sequence comes from Aldersonia kunmingensis, assembly GCF_001646865.1. GTDB lineage: Bacteria > Actinomycetota > Actinomycetes > Mycobacteriales > Mycobacteriaceae > Aldersonia > Aldersonia kunmingensis. The sequence continues at coordinate 3,363 of NZ_LRRB01000127.1, forward strand.
GTTGTCCAACCATGGCGGCCGCCAGCTTGACCGCGCGCCGGTGCCGTTCCACCTGCTGCCCAAGGTGGCCACCGAGGTGGGCGCCGACACCGAGGTGCTGCTCGACACCGGCATCATGTCCGGCGCCGATATCGTGGCGGCGATCGCGCTCGGCGCACGCTTCACCCTCGTCGGCCGCGCCTACCTGTACGGACTGATGGCCGGTGGCGAGGCAGGTGTGAACCGGGCGATCACGATCCTGTCCGAGCAGATCGAGCGCACCATGCGCCTGCTCGGTGTGCACACACTCGACGAGCTGACGCCGGCCCACGTCACGCAGATGGCACGGTTCGCCCCGCGCCCGATCGACGCACTGTGACGACTCTTCTTGATGGCGCATTGCGCCGCATTGGGCCAACATGGTTGCCGTGACTACCGAACGCCTCGAAGCCCAGCGCCTGATTCCCGCGTCGGCGGACGCAATTTTCGCGGTGCTCAGCGACCCACAGGGACATGTCGCGATCGACTCGTCCGGCATGCTCCAGGACGCCGAGGGCGATCCGCCGGCCGCCGCCGGTGACACCTTCATCGTCCATATGGACCGCGAATCGCTCGGCGACTTTCCCCTCGGGAAGTACGACGTCACGGTCGTCATCACCGAGTTCGAGCGCGACAAGCGGATTGCATGGACGATCGAGGGCCAGATCAAACCCCAGATCGGGCACGTTTACGGCTACGACCTCGCACCCGCCGAGGGCGGCACCCTGGTCACGTCGTTCTACGACTGGTCGGATATCACCGAAAAGTGGCGCAAGTCCGGTGTCTTTCC
>NZ_LRRB01000212.1 GCF_001646865.1 Aldersonia kunmingensis
GTCGCCGAGGACTTCGCGCTGCCACAGCGTGTAGTCGGCGTACTGCACCGCCAACGGCGCCCATCCCGGCTCTTCACCACGAGTGCGGGCCGCATAGGCCACCATCACGTCGCGGGCAAGTGGCCCGGTGGACACACCATCACCGGCGATGTGATGCACGACCAGAACGAGGACGAACTCGTTTTCGGCAAGCTGCAGCAATCGGATCCGTACGGGCGCGGAGGTGGTGACATCGAATCCGTTGGTGATGGCGTCGGCAACCATCGCCGCAGCCTCGTCGGCGGCTACCGGGATCGGCGCGAGATCGAGATCGACCGCCCCGGGCGCCAGCACCTGCTGATAACCAACACCGTCGATTTCCGGGTAGATCGTGCGTAGCGACTCGTGGCGTGCCAGCACATCGCCGATCGCCGCTTGGAGTGCGTGGACATCGAGTGCACCGGTCAGCCGCAGCGCCATCGGGATGTTGTTGGTAGCCGAATCCGGGTCGAAGCGGTTGAGGAACCACATGCGGGTCTGGGCCAGTGACAACGGAATCCGGTCCGGGCGCGGCCGGGCTTCGAGCGCAGGCCGCGAATCGCGCTGCGCGCCGGCGAGGACCGCAGCGAACCCGGCCACGGTCGGGTTGTCGAACAGGGCGCGGATCGCGACCGTGACTCCGATCCGCTGACGCAGTGAACCCACCACGCGGGTAGCCGAGAGTGAATTCCCGCCCAGGGCAAAGAAGTCATCGGTGCGGCCGACGCGTTCGGCACTGGTGATCTCACCGAACACCGCAGCAACCATCTCTTCGAGCGGTGTGCTGGGTGCGACGTATTCGGCTGTGGCCCAGTCGGGTTCGGGCAGTGCCTTGCGATCGACCTTGCCATTCGGGGTGAGCGGCACCTCTGCCAGTTCGATGATCTGCTTGGGCACCAGGTGCGTCGGCAGCAGAGCCCGGGCATGGTCGAGAAGTTCGGCGACGTCGACGGTGTTGCCGGTAGCGGCGTGCACGTAGCTGACCAGGGCATCGCGGTGCACGACCGTCAACGCGAAATCCACGCTCGGGTGGGTATTCAGCGTGGCGTCGACCTCGCCGGGCTCGACGCGAATGCCGTTGAGCTGGACCTGGTCGTCGGAGCGCCCGACGTACACCAGTTCCGGGTTTGACGTACCGAGGTGCCAGCGGACGAGGTCGCCCGTGCGGTAGAGGCGCTGCCCGGGAGTGGTCGGGTCGGCGACGAACCGTCCGGCGGTCAGGTCGGGGCGCTGGTGGTAGCCGCGGGCGAGCTGCGGGCCCGCGAGGTACAGCTCGCCGAGCACGCCGGGCGCGACCGGGCGCAGCCGCGAGTCGAGAACCAGCGCTCGCGCCCCGGGCAGCAGTCCGCCGAGGGTGATCGCGTTCGGGTCGGTGAGCGGCTCGGTGAGGGTCGTGATGATCGTGGTTTCGGTGGGGCCGTAGCAGTTGTGCAGGCGGACCCGCGATCCGAAGCGGGTGACGAGGTCGGGTGGGCAGACGTCGCCACCGACGGCGGCGACCTCGAGTGCCGGGACGGCGTCGGCGTCGACGGTGGCCAGGATCGCGGGAGCCGTAAGGGTGAGGGTGACCCCTTCCCGCGCCAGCAGATCGGTCAACTCGGCCCCGCCGTAAATCTCCGGATCGGCGATCACCAGGGTGGCGCCGGCGGAGAAGGCGTGGATCATCTCGAACACCGACGCATCGAACGACGCCGACGAGAACCGCAGCACCCGCGAATCGCGCGTGGTGCCCAACTCCGGGCGTCCGGTGGCCGTGAACGATCCCAGTCCGGTGTGGGTGACCACGACACCCTTGGGCAGTCCGGTCGACCCGGACGTGTAGATGACGTACGCCGGATGATCCGCACGTAGCGGCCGCGGGTGGTCGGTGCAGGTGAGCGGCGCATCTATGACCGACGGCGGCGCCTCGGGAGTGTCGAGGCACAGCCAGGTCGTGTCGGTGGCGGGTAGTCCGCCGCGCACACCCGAGAGGGTCAGGCCAAGGCTCGCCCCGGAGTCGGTGAGCGTGTGGGTGATGCGTTCACCGGGGTGGTTCGGGTCGATCGGCACGAACGCGGCCCCGGTTTTCGCGACAGCCCACACCGCGACGATGGCCTCGATCGAGCGGGGGAAGGCCAGGGCGATAAAGGTTTCCGGTCCGGCGCCGTGGCCGATCAGGATTCGCGCGAGGCGGTTCGAGCACGCATCCAACTCGCGGTAGGACAAGGTGCGCTCACCCGCGACAAGCGCTACACCGTCGGGGTTGGCTGCGACACCCGCGGCCAGGATCTCGCGCAGCACGGCCGGGTCCGGGCCCGTGCCTCCGCTCGCGGGCACGAGCGCGGCGCGCTCGGCATCGGTGAGCAGGTCGAGGTCGGTGATGCGGGTGTCGGGAAAGCGGGTGAGCGTGTCGAGCAGGTCGACGTAGCGGTCGAGCAAGCTCTGTGCGGTCGAGGCGTCGAACAGGTCGCTCGCGTAGGTCAGTGCCGCGGTGGCGTCGCGCGCACCGGTTTCGCCGAGACGCAGTGTCAGGTCGAACTGCGAAGTGCCGGTATCGAATTCGTAGCCGGTCACGGCCAGGCCAGGCAACTCCAGGGTGCCGCCCGGTCGGGCGTGATCGTAGGCGAACGCGACCTGGAACAGCGGGCTGTGGGCCTGCGAGCGGGCCGGTGCCAATACTTCGACGAGGCGTTCGAACGGGATGTCGTTGTGGGCGAAGGCATCCAGGTCGGTGTCGCGCGCCGCGGCGAGGGTGTCGGTGAAGGCCGCGGTGGGGTTGATGTGGGTGCGCAGCACGACGGTGTTGACGAACATACCGATCAGGTCGTCGAGGGCGGGGTGGCTGCGGTCGGCGATCGGTGTGCCGATCACGACGTCGTCCCCGGCCCCGAGCCGCGAGAGCAGTACCGCGAAGACGGCGTGAGTCAGCATGAACACCGACACGCCGTGCTCGGCGGCCAGGTAACGCACCCGTGCGATCACCTGGGGGTCGACCGGGGTCGTGATGGTTGCACCGCGGTAGGACGCGACCGCGGGCCGGGGACGGTCGAGGGGTAGTTCGATGACCTCGGGTGCTCCGGCTAACCGGTCGCGCCAGTAGGCGATCTGGCGGGCCGCCGCGGACGTCAGGTCGGTCTCCTCGCCGAGGACCTCGCGCTGCCACAGGGTGTAGTCGGCGTACTGGACCGTCAGCGGTGTCCAGCCGGGGGCAACATCGGCGCGGCGGGCGGCATACGCGGTGAAAACATCCCGCGCCAGTGGCGTCGTGGAGACCCCGTCGGCGCTGATGTGGTGCACCACCACGGCGAGCACCCACTCCTCGCGGTCGACGCGCAACAGCGCGCCGCGGATCGGGACCGAGGTGGTGACGTCGAATCCGCCACCGAGTATCTCGACCAGCCGGGCCGGAACCTCGTGCGCGGCAACATCGAACACGGGCAGGTCAATAGCGGCCTGCTCGACCGGAAGCACCACCTGCACCGGGCCCTCGGCGCCCTCGGGGAACACCGTGCGCAGCGATTCATGCCGGCCGATGACGTCGGCCACCGCGGCCCGCAGGGCAGCGACGTCGAGTTCTCCGGACAGGCGAACCACGATCGGGATGTTGTACGCGGCCGACTCCGGGTCGAACCGATTGAGGAACCACATCCGAGACTGCGCCAGCGACAACGGAATCCGCTCCGGGCGCGGGCGGGCCTCGAGCGCCGGCCGCGCGTCACGCTCGGCATCGGCCACGATCGCCGCGAACCCGGCAACGGTCGGGTTGTCGAACAACGCCCGCACCCCGATCGTAACGGCGTGGTCGCGCCGGATCGCGCCGATGACCCGCGTCGCCGACAGCGAGTTGCCACCCAGAGCGAAGAAGTCGTCGGACAGGCCGACCTTCTCCGCACCCGTGACCGCAGCGAAGAGTTCGGCGATGCGCCGCTCGTCCGGGGTCTCCGGCGCGATGTATTCGGCTGCGGCCCAGTCCGGTTCGGGCAGTGCCTTGCGGTCGACCTTGCCGTTGGCGGTGAGCGGGATCTCGGGCAGTTCGATCAGCTGAGCAGGAACCAGGTGTGCGGGCAACCGGCCCCGCAGCGACACCAACAGGTCGACGGTGTCGAGTTCGTACCCGGCCGCGGCGCGTACGTAGCTGATGAGGGCAT
>NZ_LRRB01000029.1 GCF_001646865.1 Aldersonia kunmingensis
GCCGCACAATAGGTATCGCCTTATCGCCGGGGCGTCGGGCGAGTCACGGTGTATCGCACGAAGGCGGGAATAGCCACAGCCGCGATCACCACGCCGATCACCACGAGCACGCCACCGCCGGCCGCGGCCACCGCGGTACCGAGGCTGGCCGCCGCGACACCGTGCAGCAAATCGCCGATGCGCGGTCCGCCCGCGACCACGACGATGAACACGCCCTGCAGGCGGCCGCGCTGCTCGTCGGTGGCGGCTTCCTGCAGCATCGTCGACCGGAATGCCGCGGAGATCATGTCCGCACCGCCGCCGAGCGCGAGGAAGGCGAGAGCCATCCACAGGCCGAGCCTGGAGCCGTCCGGGGAGGACAATCCGACCGCGATGCCGAAGCCGATCATCGTCAGTCCCCACACCACGATGCAGATGATCACGGCAAGGCCCTGGCGACGGATCCGCGGCAGCCAGCCGGAGAAGACCCCGCCCACGACCGCGCCCGCCGACATTGCGGCATACAGCAGGCCGAGCGCGAGGCCGCCCGTCGCCGGATCTCCGAAGGTCTCGTGCGCGATCTGCGGGAAAAGCGCGCGCGGCATGCCGAACACCATCGCGATGATGTCGACCAGGAACGAGGCCAGCAGCACCTTCTGCGTCGCCAAATAGGCAAAGCCCTCGCCGACCTGCTTCCACCCTGCCCGGCGGTTGGCACCGGTGGGTGGCACCGGCGGAAGCCGGTACGCGGCCCACAGCGTCGCCGACAGCGCGATCGTGTCGATCAGATACAGCGTCGACAGCCCGACCACCGGAATGAGCACACCGGCAACCACGGGCCCGACGATCGCGCCGAACTGGAAGATCGTCATGTTCAGCGAGTTCGCCGCGGGCAGTTCGTGACCGGGCAGTATGCGCGGCAGGATGGCACTGCGGGTCGGCTGATTCACGGCGAAGAACGCCTGTTGCGCGGCCAACAGGGTCAGCACCAACCAGACGTTCTGCATACCCATGGCGGCCTGTATCCAGAACGCCAGCGATGTGAGCCCGAGTCCGGCACTGGTGATCAGCATCAGCTTGCGCCGGTCCATGACATCGGCGAGCGCGCCGCCCCACAGCCCGAAGACGATCAGCGGGGCAAGCGCGAAAACACCGGTCAGTCCGACGAACCCGGAACTGCGGGTGATCTCGAAGATCTGCTGCGGCACCGCGACGATGCTGAGCTGACCGCCGATGACGGTGACGATGGACGACAGCCACAACCGGCGGAAGTTCGCATTGCGCAGTGGTGTGGTGTCGGCAAGCAGGCTCACGGTTGCAGCCGGACGGTCGTCCACCGACCGCCGGCGTCCCGGGTAGTGCGGATCCGGTTGTGCATCCGGTTCGCCCGGCCCTGCCAGAACTCCACGCTGACCGGACTCAACAGGTAGCCGCCCCAATCCGGCGGCACGGGAATCGGGCCGGCAGCGAAGCGCTGAGCCACCGCGTCGAGAGCCTGCTCGAGATCCTCCCGCGTGCCGGTCGGCCGCGATTGCTGCGATGCCCAGGCACCCAGTTGTGAGCCCCGCGGGCGGGTGTCCCAGTAGCGCGCGGTCTGCTCGGCCGAGATCTTGCGCACATCGCCGCGCAGCGTCACCTGCCGTCCGATCAGCGGCCATGCAAAGGTCGCCGAGACATGCGGATTGGCCGCGATGTGGCGCGCTTTCTCGGAGCTGTAATTCGTGTAGAAGACGATGCCGGCGTCGGTCACGCCCTTGCACAACACCGTTCGGCTCGCGGGCAATCCCTGCTCGTCAACAGTCGCGAGCACCATGGCGTTCGGTTCCACCACGGACGCGGCGACGGCATCGTGCATCCAGCGGCGCAGCAGCGGCTCCCAGCCGTCGCTCAACCACGATTCGTCGAGGTCATGAATGCCTCGGTAGTCCTTGCGCATGCCCGCCAGATCGGGCGCTCCGGTAAATTCCCCCGTCGACTCTCCCGTTGGACTTTCAGTCGCCTCCGAGAACGCCCCGGTTACGTCCCCCACCTCGCCATCTCCATGCCGCACAGCCCAGACGCTACTCCCGAGTACAGTGCAGATAAGGTGCAGGTGATCTGCTGTCCGGCTATTGCGGCGCCACGTTCCCCAACGCGCGTGGAACGACAAAGGAGAATTCACCCCATGGCTGAGAACGCCACCATCCCCGAAGACTTCGTAGCCGGCCTCGAGGGCGTGCTCGCGTTCACCACGGATATCGCCGAACCGGACCGCGATGGTGGCGCGCTGCGCTACCGCGGAGTGAACATCGAGGACCTCGTCGCCGAGCGCGTCGAATTCGGCGACGTGTGGGCGCTGCTGGTGGACGGGAAGTTCGGCAAGGGACTGCCGCCCGCCGAGCCGTTCCCACTCCCTGTGCACACCGGTGACGTGCGCGTCGACGTCCAGGCGGGGCTCGCCATGCTGGCGCCGATCTGGGGCTACCAGCCACTGCTGGACATCGACGACGAGACCGCGCGCGAGCAGCTCGCCCGCGCCTCGGTCATGGCGCTCTCCTACGTCGCGCAGTCCGCGCGCGGCATCTACCAGCCAGCCGTGCCGCAGAAGCTCATCGACGAGTGCCACACCGTCACCTCTCGTTTCATGACTCGCTGGAAGGGTGACCCGGACCCGGCCCACATCGAGGCCATCGACGCCTACTGGGTGTCGGCCGCCGAGCACGGCATGAACGCCTCCACCTTCACCGCCCGCGTCATCGCCTCCACGGGTGCCGATGTCGCGGCATCGCTCTCCGGCGCCATCGGCGCGATGTCGGGCCCGCTGCACGGCGGCGCCCCGGCGCGCGTGCTGCCGATGATCGAGGAAGTCGAGAAGTCCGGGGACGCAACCGGTTTGGTCAAGGGCATCCTGGACCGCAAGGAAAAGCTGATGGGCTTCGGTCACCGGGTCTACCGGGCCGAGGATCCGCGCGCGCGTGTGCTGCGCGCCACCGCCAAGCGACTCGCTTCTCCGCGTTACGAGGCCGCAGCAGCGCTCGAGCAGGCCGCGCTCACCGAGCTGCGTGAGCGTCGCCCGGACCGCGCGATCGAGACCAACGTGGAGTTCTGGGCCGCGGTGATCCTCGACTTCGCCGAGGTCCCGGCACACATGATGCCGGCGATGTTCACCTGCGGCCGGACCGCGGGCTGGTGCGCGCACATCCTCGAGCAGAAGCGCCTCGGCAAGCTGGTCCGCCCGGCCGCGCTCTACACCGGCCCGAGCGCACGCACCCCCGACGCCGTCGAGGGCTGGGATCTGATCAACCGCGCCTGAGCGGTAGCGCCACGGCGCGGCCGCGTTGAGCTGAGCAGGACAACCAAATACGTTCGGGAGGGCGAGAATTCGCCCTCCCGAACGTATTTCCATTTCCCGCCCTGGAGCAAGGGTCAGGCTGATGTCGCCTCCGCCGGTGCCGTGGCGTACCGGTTACCCGGCTCGCGCAGGCCGAAATGCCCGCGCAGTGTCGTCGACGTGTATTCGGTACGGAACAGACCGCGTTGCTGCAGGATCGGCACGACTCGATCGACGAAGTCCTCCAGTCCGCCCGGAAAGTACGGCGGCATGATGTTGAACCCGTCCGCCGCGCCCTCGGTGAACCACTGCTCGATCTCGTCCGCGATCTGCTCAGGAGTGCCGGCGACCGTGCGATGCCCACGTCCGCCGCTGAGCAAGCCGATGAGCTCGCGCACGGTGTGCTTGCCGTTCCCGGCGAGGTCCCGCACAAGCTGGTTGCGAGCCTTCTGACCTTGGAAATCCTCGATAGGTGGCAGCGGCGGCAGTGGGGCGTCGAGCGAATCCTCGTCGAGTTCGATGCCGAGCAGGCTGGAAAGCTGCCGCAACGCGTATTCCGTTGAGCGCAGGTCGTTGAAGGACTGCTCCAGCGCCCGTGCTTCCTCTTCCGTGTCGGCGATGTACGGAAAGAAACCGGGCAGGATCTTCAGATCGTCTGCACTGCGCCCTGCCTTCACCACCCGCGCCTTCAGGTCGCGATAGAACTCCTGTCCCTCCTGCAGGGTGTACTGCGCGGTGAACACCGCCTCCGCATAGCGTGCCGCGAAATCCTTTCCGGCCGCCGAGGATCCGGCCTGCACGAGCAAGGGACGCCCCTGCAC
>NZ_LRRB01000246.1 GCF_001646865.1 Aldersonia kunmingensis
GGCGCGGTCTGCGCCGGTTGCTTTGGGCGCCAAACGACCTCGGTTTCGCCCGGGCCTTCGTCTCCGGCGATATCACGATCGAGGGCGACCTGCTCGCCGGCCTGGATGCCTTCGAGAAGGTCTCGGACCCGACCCGCGGTCCCGGCGTCCGCATCGACGCGCAGACCAAGAAGGCACTGGCGAAAGCGGCGCTACGCCTGGGGATCATCGGCCTGCCGCCGAGGCCACCAGCGGAGGAGATGAAGCTTGCGCGCGGGCGTCGCCATGAGAAGGGCCGCGACGCCGCCGCGATCAGCCACCATTACGACGTCGGCAACGAGTTCTACCGCCTCGTGCTCGGCGAGTCGATGACCTACTCGTGCGCGTACTGGGAGCCGGAGACAACGGATCTCGGCGCGGCCCAGTTCGCCAAATGTGACCTGGTGGCCCGCAAACTCGGCCTCACCCCCGGAATGCGGGTGCTCGACGTCGGCTGCGGCTGGGGAACCTTCGCGCTGCATGCCGCACGCAACTACGGCGTAGAGGTCGTCGGGATCACGCTCTCCGGCGAGCAGGCGGAGTTCGCCAGCAAGCGGATGATCGAAGAGGGCGTGGCCGAGTCGGTTCAGATCCGCATCCAGGACTACCGCGACGTCACCGACGGGCCATACGACGCGATTGCGAGCGTCGGCATGGCCGAGCACGTCGGTACCGCGATGCTTCCGACATACGCCGCCGACATGTACGCACTGCTCCGCCCCCAGGGGCGCCTGCTCAACCATGCGATTTCACGACGACCAGGCCCACGGCCCACGTTCTCCAAGACATCCTTCATCGATCGGTATGTCTTTCCCGACGGCGAATTGCAGCCGATCGCGACGATGATCGAAGCGCTCGAAGGGGCTGGCTTCGAGGTACGCGACGTCGAGTCGCTGCGTGAGCACTACGCATCGACCCTGCGTGCCTGGGTAGCGAACTTGGAGTCGAACTGGGACGAGGCGGTCGCACACAGCAGCGCCGGGCGGGCAAGGGTGTGGCGGATGTACATGGCCGGCGCCGCGCTCGGGTTCACCGGCAACCGCCTCGGCATCAACCAAGTGCTGGCTGTCAAGAACAGTCCACATGGGCGTAGCGGCATGCCTGCCACGCGCGGCGAGTTGTTGCGGCCCCCGCCGCCGAAGCACTAGCGGGCGGCAACTCTCTTTCGCTGAACTCATACCGAATCGGACCAGAGCGGAGACGGATCATCGCCACAGACGAGTTCGCATACACGGGATGCGACAACCTCGAGGTCATGGCCGACGCGGTCAACTACAACCGATTCCTCCTCGACTGCGTGAGCGAACATGTCGACTCACCGAACGTCCGGGTGCTCGATTTCGGTGCCGGCGCGGGAACCTATGCCGACATGCTGGCCGAACGCGATATCAGTCCCGACTGCTTGGAGCCCGACAAGGATCTGCAGCAGGCGCTGCGGTCGAAGGGCTACCGCGTCGTCGATCCTGACCTGAGCAACGCCGAAACCGGTAAGTACGACGTGATTTACACGCTCAACGTGCTCGAGCACATCAAGAACGACCAGGAGGCTGCCGAGGAACTCGCAGCGCTGCTTCGGCCCGGTGGCACGTTGGTCGTTTACGTCCCGGCGCTCGAGGTTCTCTTCACCTCGATGGACGTCAAAGTGGAGCACTACCGGCGCTACCGCCGCACCCAGCTCAACAGGATTCTCCGCAACGCCGGGCTCGACATCGTCGCCTCCCGGTACTGCGATCCGATCGGCTTCTTCGCCACGTTGACCTACAAGGTCATGGGACGCAGCGACGGCACAATCAATCCTCGGGCCCTGAAGCTCTACGACCGCGCCGTCTTTCCGCTCAGCAAGGCGCTGCACGGCGTCACGGGCAAGCTGTTCGGCAAGAACGTTCTGGTCGTCGCCACGAAGCCTGCGCCGCACATCGTCGCACCAACGACTCCCTGACCGATCAGGCCGTCGTCGCGGCGAGGAATTCCACGGCCGCGGTCGCGGCATTCTCGGCGGCGAGGCGCTGGTAGTAGAGGAACGACACCGGGAACGGTGGCAAGTGCAGTGGGTCGCCCACTCCGTCGGACATCCCGCGGAATGCGATGAACGGGATTCCGTTCTCCTCGGCCACCTTTGCCACGGCCGCTGATTCCTGATCACTCGCGACGAATCCCGTGCCGGGATCGACCGGGGACAGCAGGGTCGGCAGGAACGACGGGTCGGTCGTCGCGAGGTCCACGAAATCGTCGCGCAGCCGCTCGGGCGTGAGGTGCTCGCATGCATCGGAACCCATCAACGGGCCACCGCCTGGTACTCCCGGAATCGCCTTGCCCCCATATGGATCGCTCGTCAACCCCGCGCCGTCGACAACCACGCGAGGACGCCGTCCCAGGTCCGCCGTGTGTGCGTCGGGCAGTCGTATTCCGCAGGGCGCGAACAAATCCCCGACGGAAGCCGCAGCCGTCAACGTCGTGGCTCTGGCACTTTCCCGAGCGATCGCCAACTGTTCATCGTCCACCCGATAGGGATCGGGGTCGTCGTTGCCGAGATTCCACGACACGGGTACCGCAACATCCCCGATAAGTGCCTGCCCGCTACCGCCCGCGGTGCCGCTGAAGACAATTCGAGAAATTCGATAACCCGCCGACCCGCAGGTGAGCTCGGCCAAGGCCGCCCGAGTCACTCGTTCGGCATTCGCCACCCCGATCCCGGTGATGCCGAGGAACACTGGACGGTGATCGATCCTGCCCCCGTAGATGCGAGCCGAACCGGCCGCCACCGGATCCCCGAGTTGGAAGCGGCCGGCACGCTCGACTGCGACCGACTCCTCGGGATATGCCGAGAGGATCAGGGTCGCCGCGGGACAGGTGCTCGGAGCACCGTTGCCCGCTGGGGCGGCGGCGGCCACTGACGGCCCGGCAACAGCAAGCACGACCGTCGCGGCGACGGCCAAACTTCGACCAATTTTCATTGCGAGAGCTTATGCAGCCCGACCTCGCCGAGCAGCCCCGCCCGGATGCTCAGTTCTACCGGCGGTCGTTCCACTTGGCCTTCAACGCTTCGACTCCATCGTCGAAAGCGACGGGGGCTTCGCCCGATTGGGTGTCGGCTTCGGATTCTTAGGCGTGACAGATAACGCCGCCCGGCAATAACTCTTGCCGGGCGGCGCTATAGATGGGCCTACTTACCGCTGGATGGCCTTGGTCTCCAGGAACTCTTCCAGCCCGATCACGCCGGCCTCACGGCCGATGCCGGACTGCTTGTATCCACCGAACGGCGCGGACACGTTGAATGCACCGCCGTTCACCTCGACCTGTCCGGCACGCAGGCGGCGCGCCACCTTCTCCGCGCGATCCGCGTCGCCCGACCAGACACCGCCGGCGAGGCCGTACGGGGTGTTGTTGGCGATCCGCACCGCATCGTCTTCGTCGCTGTAGCCGATGATCGACAGGACCGGGCCGAAGATCTCTTCATTGGCGATGGTCATGTCCTCGGTGACACGCGAGAAGACCGTCGGGCCGACGTAGTACCCGGTCTGGAATCCTGTCTCGCGGCCATCGAGCACCGCGGTGGCGCCCTCTTCGATGCCCTTCTCGATGTACCCGCGAACCCGCTTGAGCTGGTTCGAGTTCACCAGGGGGCCGAGCACGGAGGTCGCTTCGACGGGATCGCCGATCGCGAAGTTCTTCGCGACCTCGGCAGCGATCGCGGCGGCCTCGTCGACCTTGTCGGCCGGTACGAGCATGCGGGTGAGCGCGGAACAGGTCTGCCCCGAGTTCAGGTAGCACTTCTGCACACCGTCCGCGACGGCCGCGGCGAGATCGGCGTCGTCGAGGATGACGTTCGCCGACTTGCCGCCCAGCTCGAGCGCAACCTTCTTGATCGACTCCGACGCGATCGCGCCGACACGCTTGCCCGCGCGGGTGGAGCCCGTGAACGACACCATGTCGACCTCGGGATGCCCCGCGATTGCTTCGCCCACTACCGGGCCGTAACCGCTGACAAGGTTGAAAACACCTGGGGGCAAACCGATTTCGTCGAAGATGTCCGCCAGCGCGTAGGTGATCAGCGGCGCAACC
>NZ_LRRB01000224.1 GCF_001646865.1 Aldersonia kunmingensis
GCGCAGAGTGACACTGGCTCTGGCGGCAGCAACGGTTCGTCGGGTTCGGGGAACGGCTCGTCCGGTAGTACCGACGAATGCTCAGGCAGCTGATCCGCGAGACGTGCGATTGGAGCGGTCTATCAGGACGTGCCGGAGAAGTGAACTCCGCTGCGGCGGTTCTCCAATCGGACCGCGTCCGTGTAACCGAGCACCGCGAATTTCGTGGCGGAATATGAAACTCGAGCGCGACACGTCAGCGCCGCCGCAATGTCATGGGCGCGCCGTCGCGCGGGTACGGCATGGTGGTGAAGCTCCACGGGATCTCGTAGTCCGCAGGCAGTTCCCACTCGAAGTTGCGCACCATGGCGTCGATGACGACCTTGACCTCGAGCATGCCGAAATGCATCCCGATGCATTTGTGTGCGCCAGCGCCGAACGGCATCCAGGCGTACTTGTGCGACTTGTCCTCGCGGCGTGGCTCGGCGAACCGGTCGGGGTCGAAAACCTCTGGGTTCGACCAGTATTCGGGGAGCAGATGATTCACCCACGGCGCGACACCGACGAGCGTCCCCTTCGGGATGTAGTACCCGAGAATGTCCGTGTCCTTCACCGAGCGGCGAACCAGTCCCGGGACCGGAGCCACGAGTCGCATGCTCTCCTTGATCACGTGCTCGAGTTCGGTCATCGACTCGAGTGTCGAGATGTCCACTGGGCCATCGCCGCGCGCGAGCGCCTCGGCACGCACCCGCTGCTGCCACTCGGGATGCTTGCCGAGGTAGTACGCGACCGTGGTGGCGGTCGTCGTGGTCGTATCGTGCGCGGCCATGATGAGGAAGATCATGTGATTGACCACGTCCTCATCGCTGAAACGCGAGCCATCCTCGTCGACGGCGTGGCACAGCGCCGAGAAGAAGTCGTTGCCCGTAGAGGCACGCTTCGCCGGCAACTGGCGGTAGAAGTACTCCTCGAGCACCTTGCGACCCTTGAGAGCGGCACGCCATTTGCCGCCGGGCATCGAGACTCGCACCCACGAGAGCGCCGCGTGCGTACATGCCTCGAAGGCCTTGTTGAGCCGCAGTCGTTCCGGTCCCACATCGGCATCCATGAAAATGTCGGCCGCGACATCGAGCGTGTGCGACTTGATGGTCGGATACATCTCGATCCGCCGGTCCACCGGCCAGCGCCGGATCGCGGCCTCAGTGACCGTGGCCAACTCCTCCACGTACGCCTCGAGCCGCGGCCGGGTGAAGGCCTGCTGCATGAGCCGGCGGTGGAACATGTGCTCGTCGAACTCGAGCAGCAGCAGACCACGCCGGAAGAACGGGCCGATGTAGTAGTCCCAGCCCTGACCGAACGCCTTGTCCTTGTTCGCCACGACAACCGCAGTCGCTTCAGGGCCAGCGACTAGCACCGCCTTGTCGGTCAGTGCCGTCGAATAGCTCACCGGACCCGCGCGGCGGTAGCTGTCGAGTTGTTGCGCCGGGCCCCAGCGCAGGTAGGCGAGGCCCTGACCGAGCAGTGGAAGTCCGAGATCGCCCGGTACGGCGCGCAGCCCACTCCCGGCGGGAGGTTCGGCCAACCGTCCCGTGCGCGGCGGCATTGCCAGCAGCGCTCGATCGAAGAGGCTGTTCCGCGCGGTACCGAGTAGCCGGGCGTTCTCCGGAGCGTTCGTGTGCGTTCGACCCGCTATGACCATCGCGACCTCCTGAGCAGGACCAACCGCCCACGCGGCGCCGGATTGCGCAGTGGACGGTACGACGACGTTCCGTGTCGAGGCTACGCCGCCCGGACCGCCCTCCTGGGTACATTTCGCCAGCTAGGCTCGCTCATGTGAGCGAACCTGCGCCCGCCACCACTCCCACCGGGGTGCTGGTCCGAGAGTGGCGGCTGCGTCGCCGCCTGAGCCAGCTCGACCTCGCCGCCCAGACCGGGATATCCACCCGGCATCTGAGCTTCATCGAGACCGGGCGGTCACAGCCCACACGCGAAATGCTCATGCGGCTGAGCGAACAGCTCGATGTGCCGCTGCGTGACCGCAACGCACTGCTACTCGCGGGCGGATTCGCGCCCGAATATCCGCAGCATCGGCTCTCCGACCTGCCGATGGCGGCCGTGTCGGAGGCGATCGAGCAGATCCTGCGCGGTCACCTCCCCTATCCCGCCGTCGTGGTGGACCGGCACTGGAACATGATCGACGCGAACGACGCCGTGCGCACATTTCTCGACGGCGTCGCCGAGCATCTCCTCGAGCCGCCGGTGAACGTGTTGCGACTGAGCCTTCATCCCGAGGGCATGGCACCGCGGATCCGCAACCTGGGCCAGTGGCGCAACCACGTGCTCGAACGGTTGTGGCATCAGGTCGCCACCACCGGAGACGAACAACTCGCCGCGCTACACGCGGAACTGCGCGGCTACCCGGCGCCGCCGGAGTGCTCCACACCCGTCGCGCATGCGCTCGTAGTGCCTCTCGAACTGGCCACCGACACCGGTGAGACGCTGTCATTCCTGAGCACAACCACGGTGTTCGGCACGCCGCTCGACGTGACTGTGGCCGAGTTGGCCATCGAATCGTTCTACCCCGCGGACGATGTGACGCGAGTATCTATCACCTCACGAATTAACTCGATGCGCACCAGTGTTGGATAGGTTGACACGCTTTGACCGCAGACGGGGACTACCGTTTGCAAGAAGCTCACAGAACGCGATCGAGACCTAGGAGCACCGAAATGACCATCCAGTCCGCAACACCACGACGACACCAAGTCGTGATTGTCGGATCCGGGTTCGGGGGCCTTTTCGCGGCGAAGCACCTCAAGCGCGCCGATGTCGACGTCACGCTCATCTCCAAGACGTCAAGTCATCTGTTCCAGCCGCTGCTCTACCAAGTCGCCACCGGCATCCTCTCGGTCGGCGAGATCGCGCCATCCACGCGGCTGATCCTGCGCAAGAACAAGAACACACAGGTGCTGCTCGGCGACGTCACCGGCATCGACATGACCGGCAACACGGTCACCTCCGAACTGCTGGGACAAAAGACCGTCACCCCGTACGACAGCCTGATCGTTGCCGCGGGCGCGAATTCGTCGTACTTCGGGCACGACGAGTTCGCCGACTACGCGCCGGGCATGAAGACCATCGACGACGCACTCGAACTGCGCGGCCGGATCCTCAGCTCCTTCGAGCAGGCGGAACTCGCGACCACCGCGGAGGAGCGCGCGCGGCTGCTGACCTTCGTCGTCGTCGGTGCCGGCCCGACCGGCGTCGAACTCGCCGGACAGATCGCCGAACTCGCCGATCGCACCCTGACCGGCGCGTTCCGCAACATCGACACCCGCGACACGCGCGTGATCCTGCTCGACGCAGCCTCGGCTGTGCTCCCGCCGATGGGCGAGAAGCTCGGCCTCAAGGCCCAGCGCCGGCTCGAGAAGATGGGCGTGGAGATCCAGCTCAACGCCATGGTTACCGGCGTGGACGCGGACGGCCTCACCGTCAAGGAGAAGGACGGCACCGAGCGCCGGATCGACGCCGTCTGCAAGGTGTGGTCTGCCGGTGTTCAGGCGAGCCCGCTCGGCAAGCTGATCGCCGATCAGTCCGACGGCACCGAGGTGGACCGTGCCGGACGCGTGGTTGTCGAACCGGATCTCACCGTGAAGGGTCACCGCAACGTCTTCGTCGTCGGTGACCTGATGTCGGTGCCGGGTGTGCCCGGCCAGGCGCAGGGCGCGATCCAGGGCTCCACCTACGCGGCCAAGCAGATCAAGGCCGAGTTGAAGGGTGCCGATCCAGAGCAGCGCAAGCCGTTCAGCTACTTCGACAAGGGCAGCATGGCGACGGTGTCGCGGTTCAGCGCGGTCGCCCAGGTCGGCAAGCTCGAGTTCGGCGGATTCCTCGCCTGGATCGGCTGGCTCGGACTCCACCTGTACTACCTCGTCGGCTACCGCAGCCGGCTGATGACGGTGATCTCGTGGTTCGTCACCTTCCTCGGCCGCGGCCGCGGCCAGATGGCCTCGACCCAGCAGTGGGTGACCGCGCGCCTCGCGCTCGAGCATCTCGAACGCGAAAAACAGAAGGCACTCGCGGCTGGGGAG
>NZ_LRRB01000157.1 GCF_001646865.1 Aldersonia kunmingensis
GTGCCTGAATTGCACGACGTGCTGCCCGGTGTCCTGGAATCCGTGCTCGGCGTGATGGCGCCCTACGCCACGGGTGGGGCTCTGCCGGGCTTCGCCGGGGACACCACCGGCGCACCGGCGGAACGGGTGAAGGCCGGCTGGGGCCCGGAAACCTACGCTCGGCTCGTCGCGATCCGGGATGAGTACGACCCGGAGCGGATCTTCGCCGAGGCCGCCAGGTGGTAGCAGGGCCGGGTGCGGACAACGCGATCGCGCGTCCGCACCCGGTTCCACGCCTGCTCACGACCGGAGATTGAACAAGCCCCTAAGTGGGAACACGGTGGCGATGGCCGAACGGGGAGCTCTACCCACCGTGTCGAAGACGCGGGCGCTCTTTCTGCGTGCGATCCGGCACCTCTTCCATCCGCTGCGTCCCGACGACTACCTGGAGCTGATCAACCCGCTCTGGACGACGCGCGAGACCCGCGGACGAGTCGAACGAGTGATCCAGGAGGGCTCGGATGCCGCGACCGTCGAGATCCGGCCCGCCCACAAGTGGCCTGGTCATCGCCCTGGTCAGTACGTCCGGCTCGGCGTCATCATCGACGGCGTCTATCACTGGCGCGCGTACTCGCTGACCTCCGACCCGGGCGCTGAGGACGGCCTGATCAGCGTCACCCCGAAGCTCGTCGAGAAGGGTGTGGTCTCTCCCTATCTGGTCGAACGCATTCAGCCCGGCGAGGTCGTCCGACTCGGCGATGTCGAGGGCGTTTTCACGCTGCCCGACCCACCGCCGGCGAAGTTGCTGTTCATCAGCGCAGGTAGCGGCGTCACCCCGATCATGAGCATGCTGCGCAGCCTCGACCACCGCGACCGACTCCACGACGTTGTGGTGATCCACTCGGCCCGCACTCGCGAGCAGGTGATATTCGGCGATGCCCTGCACGACCTCGATGAGCGCCACACCGGCGTGCGGTTCCTGCTGCGGATTACCTCGACACAGGGCCGGATCGGGCCCGCCGACCTCGACGAGGTGTGCCCGGATTGGCGGGACCGAGACGCGTTCTGCTCCGGCCCCGGCGAGCTGCTCGATGACCTGATCGCGCACTGGGAGGCCGAGGGCGACCCGGAGCGCCTGCATCTCGAGCGGTTCCAGCCGATCATCGGCGGCGGCGACGGCGAGGGCGGCATGGTGACCTTCCTCGACAGCGAGGAAGAAGCCCATTGCGACGGCGACACCCCGATCCTCGTCGCCGGCGAGAAGGCCGGGTTGAAACTGCCCTACGGCTGCCGGATCGGCATATGCCACACCTGTGTGGGGACCCTTCAGTCGGGACGCCTGCGTGACCTCCGCACCGGCGAGGTCAGCGAGCCGACCGGTGCGAGCGTGCGGACCTGCGTGAACACCGCCGAAGGAAATATCGAAATCGATCTGTAGAACACAAAGGAGGAACGCCATGTCCATCGACAGCGTCAAGCGTGTCGACGGTGTTCGTGAAGACAGCGCCCAACCCCTCGATCCGAACAATCCGCTCGCACACCTCAGCGAGGAAAACTTCGCCGCCCTCGAGCGCGAATTCGACGCCATTCACGACGAGGTCTACGCCGACCTCGGCGAGCGCGATCGTCGCTACATCACGACGGTGATCTCGGTGCAGCGCCAGCTCGCCGTCGCCGGGCGGGCGCTACTTCTCGGCTCTTCCTTCCGCGGCGCCTGGCTGGCCGGGACGGCATGCCTCGGCATGGCAAAGATCCTGGAAAACATGGAGATCGGCCACAACGTCATGCACGGGCAGTGGGACTGGATGAACGACCCGTACATCCACTCCTCGGTCTGGGACTGGGACACCGCATCGACGGCGGAGGCGTGGAAGCACTCCCACAACTACGTCCACCACACGTTCACCAATATCCGCGGCAAGGACAAGGATCTCGGCTACGAGATCATGCGGATCGACCCGAAACAGCGGTGGCACCCCATCTACCTGGCACAGCCGCTTTACAACGTGGTGCTGATGGCGCTGTTCGAGTGGGGCGTCGCCGTACATGACCTGGACATCGACGCGATCCGCGCCAAGGAAAAGTCGATGAAGGAGGTCGGGAAGGACCTGCGCGGCATAGCCGGTAAGGCGCGCCGCCAGATCGTCAAGGACTACGTGGGCTGGCCGCTGGTCAGCGCCGCGGCGTTCGGGGCCGCGCAGCTCATCTCGGGTGGACGACTACCCCAGCCGAAGGAATCACGGATCGCCCGGGCCTTGCGCAAGCGCGGTGGCCGCAAGACCTCCGCCGTCGCCAACGCGCTGGAAAAAGTCGCACCGGGGGCCGAACAAACCTTCCTCGCCACCCTCACCGCCGACGTCATCGCGAACATCATCCGCAATGTCTGGGCGCACGCGATCATTTTCTGCGGGCACTTCCCCGACCAGACCTACACCTTCTCCGCGGAGGAGGCGGCCGACGAATCCCGCGGCAAGTGGTACGTCCGCCAGCTCGTCGGGGCGGCCAATATCGACGGCAGCCCGCTGTTCCACGTGGTGAGCGGCAACCTCAGCTATCAGGTCGAACACCACCTCTACCCGGACATGCCGAGCAGCCGGTACTCCGAGATCGCCCCCAAGGTGCGCGATATCTGCGAGCGCTACGACCTGCCCTACAACACCGGCCCGTTCGGCAAGCAGTGGTACATGGTCCACCGCACAATCGCCCGCCTCGCCTTCCCGGGCGGACAGCCGCGGCAGAAGCCCGGCCCGTACCGCCGCGACCGGTCCGGCAACGGCGCACCCGGCCCGAGCGAGGCAGCCAACTTCCGGGCGCGAGTCCCCGCCGGGCACAAGGCGTCCGGGCCGGAGCACGAGTCCGGCGGCGTCGAGGTGGACCCGCCACCGCGACGGGGCTGATTTCTCGGCCTCAAGATGCCGTCTGCCGCCGAATCGACGCCCGTTCGCTCGTCGTGAGTCCGCCCCAAATGCCATGGGGTTCCCCGGCTTCGACGGCGTAGCGGCGACAGTCCTCCAGCACCGGGCAGTCGCGGCACACCCGCTTCGCGCGCCGCTCGAGTTGGGCTCGGACCTTCCCGCGTACCTGCTCGGCGACGAAGAAGTCGTCGGCCGCCTCTCCGCGACAGCTCGCGCCGAGGCGCCACTCCCAGGTGTCTGCGTGGAGGGCGTTGGCGACCGGCTGGAAGAGCGGGCGCTGTTCTCGAATTCGCTTCGGCGGGTTGTCCGCGCTTCTCACTTGCCGCTCCTTTTGGAAATGATTCTCAATAAGGCACGCTGGACGCTACAGCGTCGGGTGCCCGTTGTCGAAAACAGTTTTCATTAGGTGGCAATCTCGGGTGTCGGGTCCACCCGAATCGGCGTCTGAGACAGGGCAATGTGAGCAAATCGAGCGGCGACGTTGGGGATGTGGCGCATTACACTCGCGCCTTATGGGTGCGCATCGCTACCAGCTCTTCGGTGGCCTCGAGGTCGTCAACGACTCGGGGTCACTTGCGCTGGGCACCCGGAAGCAGCGAGCCGCGCTGGCTCAGTTGTTGCTGGCCGGTGGTCAGATCGTCGCCATCGGCCGACTGATCGAGGGAATCTGGGGCGAAGACGCCCCGGACCGCGCCGAAGCGTCAGTGCAGTCGTTCATTTCCGGTCTGCGTCGCGCACTCGAGCCCGATCGGGCCCCCCGCGCACAGCCGCAGCTCCTCGTCACCCGCGGCACCGGCTATGCAGTACTCGCACCACGGGATTCGGTAGACGTTTGGCGGTTCACCGACCTCGTCGAGCGAGGACGGCAGTTACACGACGCCGGACAACTCGACGAGGCGGGTTCGGTGCTGCGCGAGGCGCTGGCCGGCTACTCCCCGCTACTTCCCGAGTTCGACACCTATCCGTTCCAGATCGAGGCGGCAGCGCACTTCGAGCGGATTCACAGCGCGGCGCTCGAGCTCTCCTACGAAATCCGGCTCGACCTCGGCGAGGAGCGCCTGCTGGCGGCCGATCTCGAGGCCGGGCTGAAGCAGAACCCGCTGCATGAGGGGCTGTGGTACCTAC
>NZ_LRRB01000056.1 GCF_001646865.1 Aldersonia kunmingensis
GTAGGGGTTGAACTCGTTGGTGTAGAAGTCGGACGGCTTCAGCTTGTCCTTCTCCAGCTCACCGTTGCGGGTGAGCCAGTCGATCCACAGCTGGATTTCCTTCTCCGCGATCGTGCCGCCGACCCCGGCAACGCCCGTGCTGCGCCAGTATTCGGTCAGCTTGGTGTTCTCGTTGCGGCCACGCGAGTTGATGATTTCCTTGAACTTCGCGATCACCTGATCCGCCGGGGTGGTCTGCGCCCAGCGGATCGCGCGTGCCGTGCCCTGAGTGAAATCGGCTGCCGCGTCCTTGTTCTTGGCGACGAAATCGTTGCGCAGCACGTAGGTGCCGTAGGTGAACGACCCGAACAGCGACTCATCGGTGAACAGCGGGTGGATACCGCCACGTTCGACGGCGGTCTCGCGGAATACCGCATTGAGCGCGCCGACGTCGATCTGCCCCTGGCGCAGCGCCTGCTCGGTGTTCACCGGCGGCACCACGATCAGCTCGACCTGCTTGATCTCATCGGGGGTGAGTCCCTGCTGCGCCAGCCATTCCCGCGTGAGGAACTCGTGGTGCGCACCGAGGGTGTTCATGCCGACCTTCTTGCCGATCAGGTCGCGGGCGCTCTTGATCGGGCTGCCATCGAGGACGTAGTAGCCGGTGAAGGTCTTCGTGTCGGCGCCGTAGTAACCCAGCACCGAGGTAATTGGGGAGCCGGCGGCGACGAGCTTGGTGACCGCACCGTTGAAGGCGCCGCCGAATTCGGTCTGCCCGGTCGCGGCGGACTGGATGTCCTGCGGGCCGCTGGTCGTGTCACCGACCCACTTCAGCTCGACCTTGTCGAAGTAGCCCAGGGACGCGGCCAGCTCCGGGTAGATGACCTGGCCGGACCAACCCTGGTAGCGCAGCACGGTCTTGCCGTCCGCAGTCGTCTCTTCGTCCGATGAGCCGCACGCCGTGGCGAGCGAGGTGACAGCGAGTAGTGCCGCGACGACGCCGATCAGGCGGCGCGAGCGGCGGCGCGCCGGATCGAAGGCTTTGAACCGCATGGTGATGTGTTCCTTGTCGATGGAGGTGGTATCGAAATGGAGCGCGCACACGTCAGGGTGCGACGTGTGGGTCACACACAGGGGCGACACGACGACATGTGGGCGAACTCCTTCCATCAACTAGGTATTCCAAGGCTGCCGCGTACCGTGAACTGCGACAACGGTTTGACGACGGTGTGATTCGAAGTCCCGGCGTAAGCGTGTTCACGTGACTTCGACTGGAGCTTTTGGAGACGAAACAGAGGTCGCGCCCCGCGTGGGGCGCGACCTGTAGTTGCCACGGTTACTTTCCGAGCGCCTGACCATCGGGGCCGGACTCGGCCGGGAACTTGCCGTTGGCGAACGGGTTGAACTCGTTGGTGTAGAAGTCGGTCGCCTTCAGCTTGTCCTTCTCGAGCTCACCGTTGCGGACGAGCCAGTCGATCCACAGCTGGATCTCCTTATCGGTGATCTGTCCGCCTGCGCCCGCAATACCGGTGCTTCGCCAGTAGTCGGTGAGCTTGGTGTTCTCGTTGCGGCCACGGCTGTTGATGATTTCCTTGAACTTCGCGACCACCTCGTCACGCGGGGTGGTCTGCGCCCAGCGGATCGCCCGGGCGACACCCTGAGTGAAATCGGCTGCCGCGTCCTTGTTCTTGGCGATGAAATCGTTGCGCAGCACATAGGTGCCGTACGTGAACGTGCCGAAGAGCGATTCATCGGTGTACAGCGGGTGGATACCGCCGCGCTCGACCGCGGTCTCGCGGAACACGGCATTGAGCGCGCCAACATCGATCTGGCCCTGCCGCAGCGCCTGCTCGGTGTTCACCGGCGGCACCACAATCAGCTCAACCTGCTTGATCTCGTCCGGGGTGAGGCCCTGCTGCGCAAGCCATTCCCGCGTCAGGAACTCGTGGTGCGCACCGAGGGTGTTGACCCCGACCTTCTTGCCGATCAGGTCGCGGGCGCTCTTGATCGGGCTGCCGTCGAGGACGAAGTAGCCGGTGAAGGTCTGCTTGTCTGCACCGTAGAGCCCGACAACGGAGGTGATCGGCGCGCCGGCGGCGACCAGTTTGGTGACTGCACCGTTGAACGCGCCGCCGAATTCGGTCTGTCCGGTCGCGGCGGACTGGATATCCTGCGGACCGCTGGTCGTGTCACCGACCCACTTCAGCTCGACCTTGTCGTAGTAGCCGAGGGCATCGGCGAGTTCGGGGTAGATGACCTGTCCGGCCGAACCCTGGTAGCGCAGCACCGCCTTACCGTCCGCGGTGGTCGACTCTTCCGACGAGCCGCACGCCGTGGCGAGCGAGGTGACTGCGAGTAGTGCCGCGACAACACCGATCAGGCGGCCCGAACGGCGCGCGGGATCGAAAGCTTTGAACCGCATTGTGAAGTGTTCCTTGTCGATGGAGGTGGAATCGAAACGGAGCGCGCACACGTCGGGCGCAACGTGTGGGCTACACGCAGAGGCGGCACGACGGCATGCGAGGACTCCTTTCAAAGCAACGAGGTGTCCCACAGGCTGCCGTCAGCCGCGCAGGGCGACAACGGTTTGGCGACGGAGTGATTCGAAGTCCGGGGGTAGGGTGTTTCACATGACTTCGACTGCGCTTGCCGAGCGCTTCGAGGAACACCGGCCGCACCTTCTGGCAGTCGGCTATCGCCTCACCGGCAGCGTCGCCGATGCCGAAGATGCGGTGCAGGAGAGCTGGTTTCGGCTCTCCGGCGCCGGCGAGGAGACCGTTCGCGATCTGCGTGGATGGCTCACCACCGTGGTCGGGCGGATCTGTCTGGACCGGCTGCGTTCGGCAGCGGCGCGGCGGGAAAGCTATGTCGGCAGCTGGCTGCCTGAGCCGGTTGTGACACCGGTCGCCTCGCGCGCACCCGACCCGCTCGACGCCGTGGTGAGCGATGAAGCCGCCCGCCTGGCGGCGATGATCGTGCTGGACGAACTGACCCCGCCGCAGCGGGTTGCGTTCGTTCTGCACGACGGATTCGCGGTGCCGTTCGACGAGATCGGCGAACTCCTCGGCGTGTCGACCGACGCCGCAAGGCAACACGCGGCACGCGCACGCCGTGCCGCCGAGCGGGCCCCGAAACCCGTCTCTCCCGACGAGCAAAACGAGGCCGTGACCCGATTGCTCGCTGCGTTCGCCACCGGCGATGTCGGCGCCGTTGTGGCCGAGTTACACCCGGATGCGAGCGCGACCGGTGACGCAGGCGGGACCGCCCGCACCGCGCTACGTCCGGTCCGCGGAGCCGACCGCGTGGCCCGCTTCTTCCTCGGGCTGACCCGTAAGTACGGCGCCGACACCCTGTTGAACGGCGAACCGGTGCTGGTGAACGGCGCACTGGGGTATTACATCCCCGCCCAACCCGCTAGCACCACCGGCGAGGAGGTCCCGGCGCACATCATCGGTTTCGTGATCGAGGATGGCCGAGTGGCGGGAATCTACGATTTCGCCAACTCGGCCAAACTCGGCGGGGCACGGCTCAATACCTGAGCCAACTCCTTCTTATGATTCCTGGCGCCAGCGGGAGAGCCGGCGTTCGATGAAGACGATGACTGCGTTGAACACGAGGCCGACGAGCGCGATCGCGATGATCCCGGCGTACATCTGCGGGATCTGGAAATTCAGCTGCGATGCGGTGATCAGGTAACCCAGACCCGCCTTCGCACCCACCATCTCGGCAGCGATCAGCACAAGGATCGACGACGCAGCCGCCATCCGGATACCGGTGAAGATGGACGGCACCGCAGCCGGCAACACCACCTTCTGGAACAGCCGCAACGACGAGAAACCCATCGAGGCAGCCGATTTCACCAGCAACGGCTCAACAGTGCGCACGCCGGTAATGGTGTTGAGCAGGATCGGGAACGTGCAGGCGTAGACCACCAGCGCGACCTTCGACTCCTCACCGATGCCGAGGATCAGCACGAACACGGGCAGCAGTGCGAGTGCGGCGGTGTTGCGAAACAGTTCGAG
>NZ_LRRB01000170.1 GCF_001646865.1 Aldersonia kunmingensis
GGATGGAGCCTGTTGCCGAAATGAGTGACGACTCGTTGCCGCTGCCCGATCGGCGCATGCTGCTCGTGCACGCGCACCCCGACGACGAGACCATCACCACCGGCGGCACGATCGCGCACTATGCCGCTGCCGGCGTCGACGTGACAGTTCTGACCTGCACGCTCGGTGAGGAGGGCGAGGTCATCGGCGAGCAGTGGGCCGGGCTCACCTCTGATCGCGCCGATCAGCTCGGCGGTTACCGCGTCCTCGAATTGACCAGGGCGCTGGCCGAACTCGGTGCGCGCGGCCCCCGCTTCCTCCGCGGCGCGGGCACGTACCGCGACTCGGGAATGGTGGGCACGCCGCCGGCGGCGAACCCGCGCGCGTTCATCAACGGGGATACCGATGAGGCGGTCGGCGCGCTGGTGGCGGTGATCCGCGAACTGCGCCCGCATGTCGTAGTCTGCTACGACGAGGTCGGCGGCTACGGACACCCCGATCACATTCGCGCGCATCAGCTTTGCGTTGCCGCGGTGGGCGTCGCAGGCGGCGACTCGTATCCCGGCGAGCCGTGGGATCCACCCAAGTTCTATGCGACGGTGACCGACGCCGACGCGCTCGCCGCGGCGACCGCAACGATCACGGAATTTCCGGCATCGTGGCGACGGCCCGAACCGGGCGAGCTGCCCAGTGTCGACTCGGCATCAGTGACCACGGCTCTCGACGTTTCCGCGGTTGCGGATGCGAAGCGAAATGCCCTGCGCGCCCATGCCACTCAGGTCACTGTCGCGGATTCGGGTACGGAATACTCCCTATCGAACAACATCGTTCAACCGATCCTGGACGAGGAGCATTACGTGCTGCTGCGTGGGACGCTCGGTGCGGTGGATGCCTCCGGCCGCGAGGCCGATCTGTTCGCCGGTATCGAGGAACTGCTTGGGGCGGAGCCGCGTTGACCCGCTTGTGGCTGGACCGGGTGACGCTCGGCGTGCTTGTGTTCGACGGCTTCCTCTCCGCAGTGATCGGAGTGTTGTTCCTGCCCAGCTACATCGGCGCGATCCCGTTTCCGATCAGTGCGGTCGCGTCCGGAATCGTCAACGTGGCGCTGGTCTTCGGCGCCCGCTCGATCACCGGGCCCACCCGCAGGGCGGGCTGGCCGCTGATCGGTTGGTGCTTCGGCTTCCTGCTGTGCACGTTCGGCGGACCGGGCGGGGACATCGTGTTGCCGCAGTCGTGGCAATCGCTGCTGATGCTCGCGTTCGGCCTCGGACCGGCCGGCTATCTCGTCTTCCGTGGTCAGCCGGCGCCGGCAGGTCGCTGAATTTCGGCCGCGTCCGCCGCGGCGGCGAGCACGTCCTCGAGCATGGCCGGGGTGAGTCGTCCCGTGAAGGTGTTCTGCTGGCTGACGTGATAGCAGCCGAACACTTCGATCGGCCGCGGCCCAGTGAGCGGCACCCGCACTCCGTGACCGAATTTCGGGCGCGGCCTTGGCACCTGCCAACCCGCGTTCGCAAGCACCGGCAGCAGCGCCTGCCAGCCGAACCCGCCGAGCACCACGATGGTGCGCAATGTCGGTGCGAGCAGCGGTAGTTCGGCCTCGAGCCATGTGCGGCAGTTGTCGCGCTCTTCGGGGGTGGGCTTGTTGTCCGGCGGTGCGCAGTGCACCGGCGCGGTGATTCGTGTGCCGTACAGCTCGAGCCCGTCGCCGATCCGTAGGGCAGTGGGCTGACTGGCGAGCCCGACCGCGTGCAGCGCCGCGTAGAGGACATCTCCGCTGCGGTCGCCGGTGAACATGCGCCCGGTGCGGTTCGCGCCGTGGGCGGCCGGTGCGAGGCCCACAATCAGCATCCGGGCGTCGGCCGGACCGAACCCGGGAACCGGCCTACCCCAGTAGGTCTCGTCGCGGAAGGCGGCCCGCTTCTCCCGCGCGACCCGTTCGCGCCACTCGACCAGGCGTGGGCAGGCGCGGCAATCCACCAGCTCGGCCTCGAGCTTCGCCAATTCGCGCGCACCCACGGTTCCATCATGCCGCCGGGCCGGGGCCGTTCCAGTCCGCTTCGCGTGGGCAAAGTTCGTAAACGGGTGCAAAACTTCGACCCCGGGACCACAATTTGCCCCCGTTTGGGCTCGCTTCGCGTGGGCAAAATTCGTAAACGGGTGCAAAGTTTCGGCCCCGCGAACTAGTTTTGCCCCCGTTTGGGTCAGGTTCGGCGCGCCCAGATGTCGCCCGCGCCAGGCTGCACGTCCTCGATCAACTCCCACGCGCCCGCCTCCGGCAGGTCGATCACGTCGTAGCGACCCTTGCCTGCGGCAGTCGCGGCGCACACCGTCGCCACCCCGGCCCGGCGCTGAAAGAACGTTTGCCGCACAGTCCAGCCGACAATGCCGTTCGCCTCGACGCAGTCCCGGTCCCGGTAGAGCGAGCCGCTGCGGGTGATCAGCCAGCGGCGGTCGCCGCCGAGCACCGCGTGGCCAAGTCCGCGGTAGCGATCGATCGCCAGCGCGACCGCCCCCACGAGCAGTACGGCAATGCCGACCCACGCCGACCACGGAATGGTGGCCCCATACCTTCCGGCCAGGAGCAGTCCCGCAGCGAGCAGCAGGACCGGTGCCACCGCGCGGGTCATCCGTCGTCGCGCGGCAACCGGACCGTGACCGACGAGCGGAGCGGTGTACTGCCGCGCCGACCCGAGCAGGTGATGCATCACCCGTTCCACCTCGCCCCGCGGCGACTGCGGGATCAGCTTCGCCTGCCGGTGCCCGCCGGTCATGATCGCCTCGAGCTCGGCGCCACCGACCGCACGCAACAGGAGCGGCTCGGCGACCGTCGCGCCGCGCAGCCGGTCCCGGTCCAGCGTCATCGCCCGAGTCGTCAGCAGGCCGCTCTCGCAGTGCAGGGTCCTGCCGTCGTCGATCACCCGCAGCCGGCCCCAGCGGATCAGGTATCCGGCGCAGGCAAGGACGCTGAGCAAGGCGAGCGCGGCAATGACGCCAACGGTGATGGCGATCGGCAGCCCGATGCTCCGAGCGGACTCCACCCCGCCCGACACGGCATCCGATTCAGCGAGCCACTGCACCGCGCCGAACTGCACGGCGAGGCCGGCGATGGGTGCGACGATGGCGACCCCGGTGAATGACAGCGGCGCGTAGCGCACCCACGCGGGGGAGAAGCGGGCCACCTCGATGCCCGCGGGAACAGGTGTATCGGTCTCGGCTGGCGCAGCGGTCCGCAGCAGTGCCGCGCGCATCGGTGGAACGGCACGCGCGTCGAGCGCATTGAGCCGGAACGCCTCATCGCCGCTCGCCTGCTGCCCGGTGTCGATGCGGATGACGGCGAGCCCGAGTAGCCGGTGCAGCACGGTCGACTCGACATCGATCGAGCGAATGCGGGACCGCGGCACCGACAGCCGCCGCCGTTGGAACAGGCCCGAGCGCAGCTCGATATGTACCGGGCCGATCCGGTATGTGGTCGTGAACCAGCGCAGCACCGCGGCGCCGACGACGATCGCCAGGCCGATCAGGCCCCAGGCGTGGTTTCCGCTGCGGCTGCCGAGCAGCACCGCCAGGATCAGCGCGGGCGCGAGGCGTACGACCTCGTTCACCGGGTGGATCAGCAGCATGCGCTTGTCGAGGCGCAGCCATGGCAGTTCCGCCTCGCGCTCTTCGGCCGCGACGCTCTGCTCGGCGGGCGGCACCGGCAGGGTCATGTCGCGTCCTCGCCGTCGCGGCCGGCGATCTCGGTCAGCTGTGCGACGGTTCGCTCGGCGACGGCGAGATCGAGCGCCTCGATCTCGACCGCGCCCGCCGCTGACGCTGTCGTCACGGTGACGGTCGCGAGCCCGAGCAGTCGATCGATCGGTCCGCGTTGCGTGTCCACCGTCTGCACCCGCGAGATCGGGGCGATCCGACGCTCGTGGGTGAACCAGCCGGTCCGGGTGTAGACCGCGGTATCGCTGACCTCCCAGCGATGCACCGCGTAGCGCCAGAACGGGACGACGACGATATGCAGGAC
>NZ_LRRB01000102.1 GCF_001646865.1 Aldersonia kunmingensis
CCAGGGCGGCGATGCGCGCCAGCCGGGCCAGGTCGTTCTCGCTGTAGCGCCGCGTGCCGCCCGCGCTGCGCGCGGGGGTGACCAGCCCGTGCTGCTCGTAGAGACGTAGCGAATGCATCCCCAGCCCGGACAGCTCCGCGGCCACCGAGATCCCGTACACCGCACGTCCCGGGCCCGGCCGATGATCGCGCCCCGGACCGGGATCGTCATTGTGGCGATCGCCCGACATCGCGCTCCCCTCTCGCATTCTCCAAGATTACCTTAGCCAGACTCTTGCACTCATCTCAAGACAGTGCTAAATAAATCTATGTCAGATAGCAGAGGTTATCTGGATGTATGTACTGCGATGGAGATGGGAGTGAGTGGAGGTGGCGACCATGCTGATGCGCACCGATCCGTTCCGGGATCTGGACCGATTCACGCAGCAGGTGTTCGGCACGGCGGCGCGGCCGGTGGTGATGCCGATGGATGCCTGGCGCGAGGGTGATGAGTTCTTCGCCGAACTCGACCTGCCCGGGATCGACCCGGAGTCACTGGATCTGGATATCGAACGCAATGTGGTGACGGTGCGGGCCTCGCGCCCGCCACTGGATGCCGACCGGTCGATGATCGCCGCGGAACGCACCCGCGGGGTGTTCAGCCGCCAGTTGTTCCTCGGCGAGAATCTCGATACCGAGGCGATCCGCGCCGACTACCGCGACGGGGTTCTGCGTCTGGTGATCCCGATCGCGGAGAGAGCCAAGCCCCGCAAGATCGAGATCACCCACCAGTCCAACGGGCATCAGGCGATCGACGCCTGACCCGGCGCACGAAGGCTCGTGCCCCGATCGTCGTTTTCGTCGGTGTACGCGTCCGGGTCACGCCCTTGGCGCGGTGTAGACCCGGCGCCGCGAATGGAGGCGAGGTGATGCCTACCGAAGCGACTGCAGGAGCAGCGCAAACGCTCTGGCAAGCCGGTATTGGCCGGGTACGATCCGGGCCATCCCGCTTGCGGAAACGTCGCAGAAATTCATCTTCCGATTCTGCCCACCGAGGGGTGGGGCCCCGGACGCCGGGCGCCTGGGGCCTCACCCCGGCCCATTACCCGAATCGAACGCACAACGACCCGGTCGAGGACACGCACGGCCGTCGCGACCGGCACCGAATTCGTTCCCGCACACCGCCGCACGGTCCGGCACACCGGCCGGACCGGCAGCGGCCCCATGATCGGCAGGACATCGTGATAACCATCGAAACATCCGCCATCCCCGGGTGTGCCGGCCGCTGCCGGCCCGAACCGGGTCGGCAGCGATGACCGGAAAGGACCCGGACGTGACCACCGGCCCGGGGTTCGCACCGGACGGGTTCGCCGTCGCCGTGACCTGGCATGACGACGTCGTGGTTGTTGGCGTCGGTGGAACGCTCGACATGGTGACCGCGCCCGAGCTCACCGAAGCGATTCAGAACACGCTCAAGCGCGAGCATTCCGCGGTCATCGTGGACCTGACCGGTGTCGAGTTCCTCGCCTCGGCGGGCATGACCGTCCTCCTCGCCACACACGAACAGATCGGCGAATCGGCGAAGTTCGCTGTCGTTGCCGATGGTCCCGCGACCGCACGACCGCTGCATCTGATCGGCGTCCACAAACGGCTGACGATCCATCCGAGCCTCCAAGCGGCACTCGACGCCGCCGCGGTGACCTGACCCGCGGGCCGTCGAAACCGTTTTCATGCACAGCGCGCGTTCCGAGTGGGTTGATCGGGGCCGGACCGACGGCGCGGGAAGGGCCCGGGGTCACACGCTGCCCCGTGCTAGCGTGCCGCGTGCGCTGCGGCGCGCCAGACTCAGTGAGGTATGCGGTGTTGAAATCCACGATCAGAGACGGCTCGGACGCGATTCCCGATCCGGGAATCGGAGCGGGCGGGTGCCAGATCGCCGTCACCCGGCACGACCGCACGGTCGTCCTCGGCGTCAGCGGCACGCTCGACATGGTGACCGCACCCCGACTGACCGAATCGATCCAGACCGCGCTCGACAGCGAGCCGACCGCGGTCATCATCGACCTGACCGGTGTCGAATTCCTCGCCTCGGCCGGCATGACCGTCCTCATCGCCGCCCATGAACGGATCGGCGGATCCGCGCAGTTGGTTGCCGTTGCCGACGGGCCGGTCACCGCGCGACCGCTGCGCCTGGTCGGTCTCGACAAGCTCCTGACCATCCACCCGACCCTCGACGAGGCACTCGAAGCCTCCGCGGGGAAGTGAGCACCCCAGCCGCCACCCGGATGAGCCCCACGCACCCACGATCGGTGACCAGCCCGCCGCGGTCCAGCAGGCTGGTCGCCTTCGGCCAGTCCAGTACAGGAAATCCAGCCGGAGCATCGACGCTGCGCAGGTCGTTCCATCTCTGGCTGGACACGCAGCTGATGCTGTCGGCCGAACAGTTGAGCGACCTCACCCTCGCCGTCAACGAAGCACTCGCGAACGCGGTCGAGCACGCCTACGCCGGCGCCGACACCCGCGGCGATGTCGAGTTACATGCCCGCTTCGACGTGCGCACCGGCGACCTCGTGGTCGTCATCCGCGACCACGGCACCTGGCGCCCACACCAACCCGACCCACATCACCTGCGCGGACGCGGGATTCCCCTGATCCAGGCACTCGCCCCAGATTCCACGATCGACACCGACGACAGCGGCACCTGGGTCCAACTGCGCTGGTCGGGGTTGACCCAGCGACACCAGCACACCGATCGCGACACCACCCCAGCACAACCACGGTAAAGCCCCCCGTGACCAGGGCATCGATTGGGGTGGAGGTGGTCAGGGACAGCAGCCAACCGCGCCGCAACTCGTAGCCGGTGATGAACACCGTCCCCTCCGTCCTGGACGCGAATGGAAACGATTCCAGAATGCTTGCGCGCCTTACCACTTCACAGCTACGGAACACGCTTCTGGCAGGCGGCATGACCAGGCCCTCGATGTTCTGGCGAATGTGGGGAGACTGGATATCCGACTACCTGCGGGCCAGACGCCCCCGAACTCATTCGAGACTGTCGATTCCGGTCGAATGTTGAGCAGATAGCTCCGGAGCAGGCTGCTCAACCTTCGGCCGGAGCTGACAGCGACGACAGCTGTCGACGGCAGGCGAAAGCTGACCCCTGCGTGGCAGGCGGGTTCAACCGCGGATTCGCGTCGTCGTCGCAACACCCGGCCGGATTTCATAGTGCCAGTTCGGATTTGAAGACCTCGACCGGTAGCACCTCACGACCTTTGCGTCGCCGCCTGTTACCCGTCACGGGCGGCCGGCGGTTTGTGTGTGCGCGTCCGCGCGGAGCCCCGCCGGCGGCGGTCCGGTCGCTGCGCTCCCCCGAATCGATGCCGCCTGCGGCCGCCCGGACTTGTTGAAAGGCGTTGCGGCCCGGCCGATTCTACGGGCGCCCCTCCCGCGTCAAGGGCGCTACCGCGTCGCTGCGCGATGACCTGCGGCCACCCTGTGACCCGCGAGCCTCCAGGCGCCCTGGGCCAGGCGTAAGGGCAGGCCGCGGGCCTGCCCCGGCGGGACCCGCCGAGCCGCAACCACAAACCCCTGGAGCGCTCCCCATGACCATCACCGCCAGGCACCTCCACCCACTGCACACCACCGACCCCGTCATCCGCGCCTACGTCACCCGCTCCATCGACGTCGCGCTGGCCAGCAGCGCCGGCGACCTCACCGACCTACACGCCCGCATCCGCGAACAAGCCACCGCCGCAGACAAGGTCGCCAAGCTCTTCGCCAACCCCCGACGCGCCCGCACCGTCAACGCCCAGGTCCGCCGCCACGAACTCGCCTGCGCCACACGGATGAGCAGCGTCGCCGGCGAACTGC
>NZ_LRRB01000044.1 GCF_001646865.1 Aldersonia kunmingensis
AGCCGATCGGATACGACACGGGACTGCCCGGACGGATTCGCGGGCTGTAGGCAGCCACGACCGTTGCCCCACCAGCGCGTGTGGAGTCGATGAACACCTTTCCGTGCCGCTCGTCCTTGACGAAAGCGGTTGTCGCCAAATCGGGATCGATGCGTTCGGCCCGCGCGGCGATGGCCCGCGTTGCAGCGGCGGCGTCCTCGATCGTGTGATCGGTATCGATCGGGACCACGATGTGCACGCCCTTGGCACCGCTGGTCTTCACGGCGCCGGCAAGCCCTGCGTCGGTGAGCGCCTCCCGAACCAGGTGAGCAGCGTGGACCGCCAGCGAGAACGCGGCGCTTCCGGCAGGTGGATCGATGTCGAGGACCAGATGTGTGACGCGGTCCCACCGATCCGCACGGAAGAGGGTCGGGTGGTACTCGACCGAGCGCTGATTGGCGAACCACAGCAGGGTGCGCCGATCGTTGCACAGCGCGTAGGAGATTTCCCGCTTGGACGCCGCGGCCCAAATCTGGGTTGTCCGAACCCATTCCGGCGTGTACTTGGGCACGTTCTTCTGCATGAACGGGTCCTGCCCCGGTCGGACCCGGATCACCGACAACGGGCGATCGCGCAACCCGCCGATGATCCGGTCCGCGACGGCGTCGAGGTAGTCCACCAGATCGCGCTTCGTTGCGTCAGCGCCATCGAACAGCGGCTGGTCGAGGTTTGTCAGCCGTACCCCGGCGCGGGATTCCTCGCTCTTGCTGGCCACGCGTCCAACCTAAGACTCGACTGCGCCAGTCAGGCGAAAGTCGGCGAGGTCGAAGCCCGGCACCACCACGCAGCTCACCAGTCCCGCATCGGCCCCGGTCGGACGCGCGCGCTGCCAATGTAGTGGTGGCACAACGTGCTGAGGATGATCCGGGCCGAGTATCACGGTCTCCCCGGCCCCGGGCTGGGTACCGTTTCCGCCGATGCTCAACTCGATGGGACCGCCGCGGTGGTGTAGCCAGATTTCGGCGCTGCGCACGGTATGCCAGGCGGACTGCTCACCGGGCAGCAGCAGAAACAGGATGGCGGTTCCTGCCGATCGCGGACCCGAGTACCCGGACGGTAGCGCGGACTCCGTCAAAGTCACTTCGCTGCGCCAGGTTTCCCGATACCAACCGCCTTCCGGATGCGGCTGCAGCTCGAACGGTGTCGCCCAGTCGGGTAGTTGCGCACTCATTGGTCCACGGTATGCCCCGCACCATGCGTCCGGGGGAGTGCCGTCGAGCTAGCTGCGCTGCTGCAGAGGTGGCCGCACCGACCACAGCTCGATCACGAGCCGGGCCCCGCCGAATCGGCCATCCTCGAAGTACGCCTTGCCGCCATGCAATTCGGCCTGCTGGGCGACGAGGGCCAGGCCGAGGCCCGAACCTCCCTGCGCGGCGTCGGTGCCGCGTTTGAACCGTTCGAATACCGCCTCGCGTTCGGCCTGCGGGATGCCGCGGCCGTCGTCGTCCACCGCAACCGTCACGCCGCCGTCGGCGTGCCGACTCGCCGACAGGACAACGTGCTCCGCGCCGCCGTGCCGGACGGCATTGCTGAGCGCGTTGTCGATGGCGAGCCGCAGTCCTGCGGGCAGACCGGGCGTGATCACCGATGGCTCGGCCTCCACGGTGACTTTGAGTTGCGGGTAGTGCCGCATCGCGTCATGTGCCGCGAGATCGCACAATTCGGCGATATCGGTGGGTGTCCGTTCCGCCTCGCGCGACAACTCGCCCGAGGCCAGCTTCTCCAGCGCGGTCAGGGTGGCCTCCACCCGGCCTTCGGTGCGTTGCAGGTCGTCGAGAATCTCGGCACGCTGCCGGTCGTCCATGTCGAGCGTGCGCAGCACTTCGATATCCGTGCGCATCGCGGTGAGTGGCGTCCGCAGTTCGTGCGCGGACGCGGCGGCGAAGTCGCGGGCCGTCTCGAGCGCGCCCTCGGTGCGGGCCTGGGCATCGGTGACGCGTTGCAGCATATCGTTCACCGCTGCGGCCAGCTCCTCGGCCTCGCGGACGCCTGAGACTGGTGGAATGGGTTGTGGAGGACGGGCATTGACCCGTTCGGTCAGCTGCAGGATGGGGCGGACGGCGCGACCGCCGAGCAACCAGCCCAACCCGCCGGCCGCGGCGATCGCGACGAGACCGGCGAGCGCCACCTTGCGCCGTTGATCGGCGTTCATGCTGTCGGCCTCTGCGGCAGGCAGCGCTATCGTGACCTTCTCGCCGTTACGGGGGGCGGTGGCGGTGTAGACCCGCCACGGTGCCCCGGAAACCTCGACAGTGCTTGTGCCGTTGGGCAATTCCGGCAGGGGTACACCGACGCTGGCGATGATTTCGTCGCCCTCGCGGATGGTGACACTCAAATCATTGACCGGGGCGCGCAACGCAATCACCCACGCGGCGATCTTAGGATTGGGCAGCACCAGGCGCGATGTGGTTTCGAGCCGCTGGTCGACCTGCCGAATGTTGTAGGTTTTGAGGCCCTGCACCGCCGTGATTCCAAGGGCTACAACGATAATGGCCGTAGCCAGCGCAGTGGCCGCAGCCACGCGTACCCGGAGCGAGAAGGCGCGTTTCATCGCTGTGGCCGCAGCACGAAACCGACACCGCGGATGGTGTGAATGAGGCGCGGGTGATCGTCCACCTCGAGCTTGCGCCGCAGATAGCCGACGAACACGTCGACCACGTTGGTGTCGGCGGCGAAGTCGTACCCCCACACCAGCTCGAGCAGCCGGGCTCGGGTGAGCACCACGCCCGCATTGTTGGCGAGCACGGCGAGCAGTTCGAACTCTCGCTTGGTCAAGTCGACTTCCTGCCCCGCGAGCATGGCGCGGTGTCCGAGCAGGTCCACCTCGAGCGGCCCGAAGGTGATCCCGCTGGACGCCGCCGGCGCCGGCGCCGGCGGGTTGGCCCGGCGCCGCAACAGCGCCCGTAAGCGCGCAACGAGTTCGGCGAGAACGAACGGTTTGACCAGGTAATCGTCGGCCCCCGACTCCAGTCCGGCGATTCGGTCATCCACCGAGCTGCGTGCGCTGAGCACACAGATCGGGACATCGTTGCCCATTGCGCGAAGTGCGGTGACCACGCCGACGCCATCGAGCACCGGCATATTCATGTCCAGCACGATCGCGTCCGGGGCCTGCTCGTTGACACTGCGCAGAGCGCTCGCGCCGTCATCCGCGGTCGTCACTTCGAAGCCGGACAGTCGCAACCCGCGCTGCAGCGAGGTGAGGACGTCTTTGTCGTCGTCGACGACGAGAACGCGGGTGAGCTCAGGCACGGCTAATTATCTTGCCCCAACGACCGTGTCAGTACTGGTGGCAGGTGTCAGCGATCTCCCTGGCCTTTGCAGCGGCTTCGGCAGCGCGCGGGTGGTCGCCCTGCTGGAGGAACTGCTTTGCCCCCGGGTTTTCGGCGAGTTTCTGGGCAAGGAAGGCCTTGCGTTCGTCGGCGGACTTCCCGAAGAACTCGGCAACCTTGCCCTTGCGCTCCGGGTTGGCGTCGAGCCGCTCCGCGAGGTCCGGGGTGATCTTGTGCATGGCCGCGTCCACCTGGGCGAACGTGCAGGTGGTATTGAGCAGCGGGTGATCGGTCGGTGCGGCCGCGGCGGCGCCGGGCAGCAAGAACGCGGCGCCGGCCGCGAAGGCGGTCGCGATCAGTGCCGTGCGAATGGCATGGGGACGGATGGTGGGCATCAGTGGTCCTCCTTGTGGGATGCTCTCGCGCGCTCGAGGCTATGGCCTCCTACTGGGATATCGATGTGGCAGGTCTAAGGGACCTCTAAAAGCGCCGCGGCAGCGGCTCGGGAACGCCGTGAACAGCGCCCAA
>NZ_LRRB01000046.1 GCF_001646865.1 Aldersonia kunmingensis
GTTCTGGAACGAGAGCGCCACCTGGAACAGCGGATTGCGCGCCTGCGACCGAACCGGATCCAGGATCTCGACCAGCCGCTCAAACGGCACATCCGCATGCCCGAACGCACCCAGATCGGTTTCGCGCGTCTGCGCAAGCAGCTCCGCGAACGATCCGCCACCATCGACACCGGTGCGCAGCACCAGGGTGTTGACGAACATGCCGATCAGATCGTCGAGCTCACGCTCGCCACGACCCGCGATCGGCGTACCGATGGCAATGTCCTCGGTCCCCGATAGGCGTGCGAGCAGCACCGCAAGGGCTGCGTGCACGACCATGAACAAGGTCGCATCGTGGGCGCGCGCCAGCTCCACCAACCCGGCGTGCAGGTCGGCGTCGATCTCGAAGTCCAGCGCAGCACCGGCGAAGGACTGCACCGCCGGTCGCGGACGATCCAAGGGCAGATCCAGCTGATCCGGCACACCCGCGAGTTGCGTTGACCAGTAATCGATCTGACCCGCGATGAGCGTCTCGGGATCGTCCTCCGACCCGAGCACCTCACGCTGCCACAGGGCGAAGTCCGCGTACTGCACCGGCAGCGCCGCCCAGCCCGGCACGTCACCGCGAGTACGCGCTTCGTACGCCACCATCACATCGCGCGCCAGCGGCGCAGCCGAGAAACCATCGGTGGCAATGTGATACGCCACGAACACGAGGACGAACTCGGTGGCCTTTGTGACGTCTTCGACGTCGGTGGTCGCGCTGTGGCTCACGCGGAACAAGCCAGCCCGCACGGGAACCTCGGTCGTGACATCGAACCCACGCCCGACAACCCCGGCCACCGCACCGAACAGTTCGGCTTCGGTGACCGGCACCGGCGCGAGATCCAGACCGACCTCGGCGGCGGGCAGCACCAACTGGTAACCGACACCATCGATCTCGGGGTAGATCGTGCGCAACGACTCGTGCCGCGCAACCACATCGGCCACCGCAGACTGCAGCGCCTCGACGTTCAAGTCGCCCGACAACCGGATTGCCACCGGGATGTTGTCGACCACGGACTCCGGATTGAAC
The DNA here is from genome assembly GCF_001646865.1 of Aldersonia kunmingensis. Lineage (GTDB taxonomy): Bacteria > Actinomycetota > Actinomycetes > Mycobacteriales > Mycobacteriaceae > Aldersonia > Aldersonia kunmingensis. The sequence continues at coordinate 1,055 of NZ_LRRB01000046.1, forward strand.
CGGTTCAGGAACCACATCCGCTGCTGCGCCAACGACAACGGCACACGCTCCGGGCGCGGGCGGGCCTCGAGCGCCACCCGACCCGCACCCGCGTGCGACTCAACCGCTAGCGCAAGTCGTTCCACCGAGGAAGCCTCGAACAACACCCGCACCGCGATGGTCGCGTCGAGCACCTGCCCGAGTCGAGAGGTGACCTGCATTGCCAACAGGGAGTTACCGCCGAGGGCGAAGAAGTCATCGTCCAGGCCGACCTGCGCGATCCCGAGCACCTCGGCGAACACACCCGCGACGGCCTGCTCGATCGGTGTGGTCGGCGCACGGAATACCGCCGCCTCGAACACCGGTTCTGGCAACGCTTTGCGATCGAGCTTGCCGATCGGCGTCAACGGGAAGGCGTCGAGCACCATGATCTGCGCCGGCACCATGTAGGACGGGAGCGCCTCGGCCACTGCCGCCGTCAGTGCCGCGACATCGACGTGCGCGCCGGGCGCGGCCACGACGTACGACACCAGAGACATACCGCGAGTCGCATCGTTATGACCCAGGGTCGCCGCCGCGGACACCGTCACGTCGCCGGCCAACGCCGCGTCGATCTCGCCGAGCTCGACACGGAACCCGCGGATCTTCACCTGGAAGTCGCTGCGGCCAACAAACTCGAGCTCGCCGGAACGGGTCCAGCGCACGAGGTCACCGGTGCGGTACATCCGGCCGCCGTTGTACGGATCGGCAACGAACCGCTCGGCCGTCAGCCCCGCACGGGCGTGGTATCCACGAGCGAGGGCGTCGCCCGATAGATACAGCTCACCCGCGACACCCAGTGGCACGGAGTGCAGTCGCGCATCGAGTACGAGAGCCGAGGCACCCGCAACCGGGCCGCCGACGGTGATCGGCTTGTCCGCGCGAAGCTCGGCGTAGGTAGAGATGATCGTGGTCTCGGTCGGCCCGTATCCGTTGAGGTAACGCCGGCCGTTCGCCCAATGCGCCACCAACTCCGGCGTGGACACGTCGCCACCGACCGACACAGCCTCGAGGTCAGCCAACTCGGGGGCACCCATGCTCGCGAGCACCGCCGGGGTGATGATCGTGTGCGTCACCCGCTCCTCGGCCATGAAGTCGGCCAACTCGGCGCCGCCCAGAATCCGCGACGGCACGACCACAAGTGCGGCACCGCTGGAGAACGCCATCATCCACTCGAGCACCGACGGGTCGAAGCTCGGCGAGCAGATGTGCATGAAGCGGTCGTCCGACGACACGTTGTAGCGCTGTTGGGCCGAATCGAGCAGACCACCGAAACCGGAGTGCGTCACTGCCACGCCCTTCGGGCGGCCGGTCGAACCCGAGGTGTAGATCATGTACGCCGTGTTCGACACCCGAACCGCTGCATGCCGGTCCGCATCGGTCACCGCGTCGGCGGAGTACTCCGCCAACGCCTGGTCGGTATCGGGTGCGTCGAGCACCAGCCACTCGAAACCGTCGGCCGGCAGATCGCATACGAACTCCGAGCCCGTAATGCCCAGCAGCGCAGCCGAATCCTCGAGCATGTACTCGACACGCTCGGTCGGGTAGCTCGGGTCGACCGGTACGAACGCCGCACCCGACTTCGCCACCGCGACCTCGCCGAGCACCATCGCATACGAGCGGGGGAACGCCAGCGCGACACGGGTTTCCGGTCCGGCGCCATGCGCAATCAGCCAGCGCGCCAACCGGTTCGACTGGTCATCGAGTTCCCGGTACGTGTACGAGCGACCCTCGAACCGCACCGCGACCGCATGCGGATCGAAGGCGGATCGGGACGAAAGCACATTCGGCAGCAGCACGTGGCCGCTCGCCTCGGGCCCGGCGACCACAGAGTGCCGCGCCTCGTCGGCGGCGAGGATGCCGATGTCACCGACGAAGACCGCCGGATCCGCCGCAACCGCCTCGAGCACCCGCACCAAGCGGGCGCCGAAATCGAGCATCGTCTGCTCGTCGAACAGGTCGGTCGCGTAAGTCAGCGCACCCGTCATGCCACCGCTTGCCCCGAGGTCGGACAACGTGACCTGCAGATCGAACTTCGCAGTCTCCGACCCCGCGTCGAGACCCGACACCGTAAGGCCGGGCAACTCGAACCGGGTCGTACCCAGGTTCTGGAAGGACAGCGCCACCTGGAACAACGGGTTACGCGCCTGCGACCGAACCGGATCCAGGATCTCGACCAACCGCTCGAACGGCACATCCGCATGCCCGAACGCACCCAGATCGGTTTCCCGCACGCCCGCAAGCAGATCGGTGAACGACTCGCCGCCGTCCACACCCGTGCGCAGCACCAGAGTGTTGACGAACATGCCGATCAGATCGTCGAGCTCACGCTCGCCACGACCCGCGATCGGGGTACCGACCGCAATGTCCTCGGTGCCCGACAGACGTGCGAGCAGCACCGCGAGCGCCGCATGCACCACCATGAACAGGGTCGCGTCATGCGCGCGGGCCACCGCGAGCAGCGAAGCGTGCAGTTCGGCCGGGACCTCGAACCCGACCGTTGCGCCACGGCCCGACGCGACCGCCGGCCGCGGGCGGTCCGACGGCAGATCCAGCTGATCCGGCACACCCGCGAGTTGCGTTGACCAGTAAGCAATCTGACGCGAAATCAACGATTCCGCATCAGCATCGGACCCGAGCACCTCACGCTGCCACAGCGCGTAATCCGCGTACTGCACCGCCAACGGCGACCAGCCCGGCACCTCACCGCGCGTGCGCGCCTCATACGCC
>NZ_LRRB01000295.1 GCF_001646865.1 Aldersonia kunmingensis
GTGACCTCTGGGCCGAACAGCTACCGAAGCCCCAGACCTTGCCCGCGGACCTTCTCGAAGAGGGTCACACCATACCTGTCGCTCGCGTCCAGGCGATGCACGAGGGCAAGCGCCGCAAGCGGGAACGGGAACGCGGGGCCTAGTCCGCCCGAACAACGCTGGATCCGCCCAATGTGCTTGCCGCACAAATACAACGAGGCGGCTCGGTTAACCGAGCCGCCTCGTTGATAGCGCGTTCTTACTTGACGTCGAGCAGGTCGATAACGAAGACCAGCGTCTTGCCCGACAGGCGATGGCCCGCACCGGCGGGTCCGTAGGCGAGCTCCGGCGGGATCGTCAGCTGCCGGCGGCCGCCGACCTTCATGCCCGGGATGCCGTCCTGCCAGCCCTTGATCAGGCCACGGAGCGGGAACTCGATCGATTCGCCACGACTCCAGGAGGAATCGAACTCCTCGCCGTTGTCGAACTCGACGCCCACGTAGTGCACCTCGACGGTGCCACCCGGCACGGCCTCGGCGCCGTCACCCACCACCAGGTCTTTGATCTCCAGGTCGGTGGGCGCGGGGCCCTCCTGGAACTCGATTTCCGGCTTCGTCATTGAAAACTCCTCGAGTTGGTTCAGCGGTTCGCGAGCGGCTTGTAATCCCGCTCGCCGTAACCGGTGTAGATCTGACGCGGGCGACCGATCTTGCCGCCCGGCTCGTCGTGCATCTCGCGCCAGTGCGCGATCCAGCCCGGCAGGCGGCCCATTGCGAACAACACCGTGAACATACGGGTCGGGAAGCCCATCGCGCGGTAGATCACACCGGTGTAGAAGTCCACGTTCGGGTACAGCTTGCGCTCGACGAAGTAATCGTCGGTGAGCGCGGCTTCCTCGAGCGCCTTCGCGATATCGAGCAGCTGGTCGTCGCCGCCCAGCTTGGCCAGGATCGAGTCGGCGGTCTTCTTCACGATTGCCGCGCGCGGATCGTAGTTGCGGTAGACGCGGTGCCCGAAGCCCATGAGCTTCACACCGTCTTCCTTGTTCTTCACCTTGCGGACGAATTCGCTGACGTCGCCGCCGCTGGCCTTGATGTCGTCGAGCATCTCGAGCACGGCCTGGTTCGCGCCGCCGTGCAGCGGGCCCCACAGTGCGTTGATGCCACCGGAGACCGACGTGAACAGGTTCGCTTCGGACGAGCCGACCAGGCGCACCGTCGAGGTCGAGCAGTTCTGCTCGTGATCGGCGTGCAGGATCAGCAGCATGTCCAGTGCGCTGGCGATCTCCGGGTCCACCTCGTACGGCTCGGCCGGGAAGCCGAACGTCATCCGCAGGAAGTTCTCGACGAGCGACAGCGAGTTGTCCGGGTAGAGGAACGGCTGGCCGACGGACTTCTTGTACGCGTAGGCCGCGATCGTCGGCAGCTTCGCGAGCAGCCGGATCGTGGACAGCTCAACCTGGTCGTCGTCCTTGGGGTCGAGCGAGTCCTGGTAGTACGCCGAGAGGGCGTTGACCGCGCTGGACAGCACCGGCATCGGGTGCGCGTTGCGCGGGAAGCCGTCGAAGAACCGCTTCAGATCCTCGTGCAGCAGGGTGTGCCGGCGGATCTTGTCGGTGAACACCTCGAGCTCGGTAGCCGACGGCAGCTCGCCGTAGATGAGCAGGTAGCTGACCTCGAGGAACGTCGAGCTCCCGGCGAGCTGCTCGATCGGGTAACCCCGGTAGCGCAGGATGCCTTTGTCACCGTCGATGAAGGTGATCGCCGACTTGGTGGAGGCGGTGTTGACGAAGCCCGGATCGAACGAGGTGTATCCGGTGGTCGCCAGCAACTTGCCGAGGTCGAAACCGTCGTTTCCTTCGGTGGCCTTGGCGACCGACAGCTCGTACTCGCCACCCGGGTAGGCGAGCGTGGGGTTGGTGTTCTCAGCGGGCACGGGTGAATCCCTCTCAGGCTCGAACTGTGGGTCACGTACGCGATCGGCGCGCGTGCAGTCTCTACAAACGCTAGTCGTTTTGTCGCACGCACGCCCAGGGAGGGTCCACTCACCTAACCAAGGTGTGACCCCCGCCACCAACCTCACACACCGGCTGGTGTAAACGTCAGCATTTCGGCGGTGGCGGAGCTGGTCAGAGTGCCTGAATTCCCCAGCTTCCTGTCCAGGTCTGACCCGGTTCGAGCACAATCACGTCGATGCCGGTGTTGAACGCATCCGGCGGGCAGGTCATCGGCTCGACCGCGAGCGCCCGACCGCGGGCTGGGTAGGCCTGATCGTTCTCGGGGTCGGCAACAAACACCTGCACCCAGCGGAACGTCGCGTCGGTCCAGAGGGCGGCGACCGTCCCGTCCGACCCCGTCAACACGACGCGGGAGAGTCCGTCGATGTCAGGGACCAATCCGCCGAACGGAGTGTCGAGCTGCACCCCTGCCAGTTCGCGAGCCTCGCGGAAGTCGAACGTCGTCCCGCGCAGCGGCTCGGAAATTCCCGCCGGCAGGTTTCGGTGCGAGTCCAGCGGCAGCCGCACCGCCGCGGGGATCGCGAGCGTGCACTCATCCAGCGGAGAGTCACCCGCCCGCAGGAACGCGTGCACCCCGACACCGAACGGTGCGCGAGCGTCGCCGTTGTTCGTGGCGGTATGGGTCACGGTGAGTCCGTCGTCGTCGAGTTTGTGCGTGACGGTGAGATGGATGGGATAGGTCCAGCCCGCAGTCAATCCCACCTCGATCGACTGGGTGACCGAACTGTCGGTGTGCTCGTCGAGTTGCCACTCACGGCGGCGGACCAGCCCGTGGATGGCGTTGTGGCGAGCCTGTTCGGTGATCTCGAGCTGGTGGTGATGCCCCTCGAACGTGAAGCTGCCGTCACGGATCCGGTTCGGCCATGGCGCGAGGACAAGCCCGGCAGACAGCGGCGGCTTCTTTCCTGCGGCCCACGTCTCGGTCAGCTTTGCCGGATCGCCGTCGTCCATCATGCATTCGAGCATCCGCAGTCCAGCACCGGTGGAAACCACCTCGGCGTGGTAGGGGCCTGACTCGATCCGGTATGTCCGCACGTCCGACGCAGTGTCGACCTGCTCAGCCATGGTGACAGTGTGCCCCGCCGAGCCGATCTGCGCCGGATAAACCGTGGGCGAAATGCGCGGGTTTCCATACCCGTCGGCCAACGGCAGCCGAACTACCTCGTCGGTTCCGTTGACCTGCGGCGCTGCGTACGCTGAAACCCAGTACGGCGACGAAGGACCAGCACCATGACCGCGACGGTCACTCCCCAGGCCGAACGGGCCATCGCCGACATCGCGGCGCGCCATGGCGTTTCTCGGGAGGCCGTGCTGGCCATGCTCTTCGCGGTCAACAACGGCGGCGGCACAATGGCGCGCTTCACCATTCCCGAACTCGGCGGTGCGGGCGTGTGGCTGCCGAACGGGATGACGGTGGTCGCCAACATGTTCGACCACGAACTAAAGGCCCGCATCAACGCACTGTGCGCCGAATTGTCCGAATTGCTCGCTACGACTGACGTCTTCCCGCCTTCGGCACCGAACAGCATCGCCGGATACAGCGTCGGCGCCTGGTGGCCACCGGAATTCGGTGAGCCAACCGTCTCCGGCGGCCTGAACGAATGCCGCTACGCGGTGTTCCCGGCCATTCGTCGGCTCGCTGTTCAGATTTACAGTGTCACAAGGATTTTCGACACTTCTGTGCATCGGGTCGAAACCGTGACCCAGCACCACGGCCATGGCTTCGATTCAATCGAATTCGTAAGCCAGCACGGCACTTTCGCGATCTCGAGCTTGACCGAGGTC
>NZ_LRRB01000049.1 GCF_001646865.1 Aldersonia kunmingensis
TCGACCAGATGATCGTGCAACAGGTTGACCTCGTCGACGTACAGCACGCCGTGGTGCGCGGCCGCGAGCAGGCCGGGCTGGAAAGCTGTCTCGCCCTCGCGCAGCACCTTTTCCAGGTTCAGCGATCCGACGACACGGTCCTCGGTTGCCCCGACCGGAAGTTCAACCAGGCGGCCGCGCCGAGCGCCGTCCTCGTCCGTGACGGGCGGCAGCAGCGCCGCGAGTGCGCGCACAACAGTCGACTTCGCAGTGCCCTTCTCGCCGCGGACCAGGACGCCGCCGATACCGGGATGTACCGCGCACAGCACGAGCGCGAGGCGCAACCGGTCCTGCCCCACGACCGCGCTGAACGGGAATCCCACATCGCCATCGAGGGCGGAACGGTCGGCTGAAGTCACCCGCCAACTGTAGGCACAGCGGCATCAGGCCCGCGAAACGGCACTACGACGGAGTCGATCCGCCCGGCTAGTTGCGCTGCATCGGCACGTGCGGAATCCCGTCGAGCGGGAACTCCGGACCGACGGGCTTGAAGCCATGTTTGGCGTACATATCCACCAGGTAGGTCTGCGCGTTCAGCACGCAGCGGGCCGGGCCCACCTCGGCGAGCGCCGCCTGCAGCAGCCGGGTCGTATGTCCCTCACCGCGCACGTCCGTTCGCGTGCACAAACGGCCGATCCGGAAGGTCTTGCCGTCCTCGTGCTCCTCGAGCAGACGGATCGTGGCAATGACCTCGCCGTCCTGTTCGAGCCAGAAGTGCCGGGTCTCCGGCTCCAGATCGCGTCCGTCCAACTCCGGGTACGGGCACTTCTGCTCGACAACGAACACCTCGACACGCAGCTTGAGCAACTCGTAGAAAGTGCTCGAGCTCAGGTCGTAGGACCAGGACCGGTTGAGGGTTGCCGTCATGTGGCTTTGACTATCACACCGAAGCGGCGTGTGCGAGTCGCGCGGACTCGTCCGCCCCGGGCACCTCGTCCTCGCGAAGCTGAAGAACGTTCGAGGACCAGTCCCAAACCTCTTGGAAGAGCTTCTCGTTCTCGGCAAGCTTCACGCCGAGCGAGGGGACCATCTCCTTGAGCTTCGGCTCCCACGACGGGTACTCGCGGGCGAAGCACTTCTGCAGGACGTCGATCATCGCGGGCACCGCGGTGGACGCGCCCGGCGATGCACCGAGCAGACCGGCCATGGTGCCGTCCTCGGCCGTGATGACCGCGGTACCGAACTCGAGCACGCCGCCGACGCCCTTGCGCCGGATGACCTGCACGCGCTGGCCGGCGGTGATCAGCTCCCAGTCCTTGGCAACGGCCTTGGGAATGAACTCACCAAGGGTGTCCACCCGGTCGGATGCCGACTGCAGCAGTTCGCCGATGAGGTACTTGGTCAGGCCGAGCTCGGTGAGGCCGACGCCGACGAGCGAGCCGAGGTTGTTCGGCTTGATCGACTTGGGCAGGTCGGTGAGCTTGCCTTCCTTGAGGAACTTCGGCGTCCAGCCCGCGTACGGGCCGAACAGCAGGCCGGGCTTGCCGTCGATCACGCGAGTGTCGAGGTGCGGCACCGACATCGGCGGGGCGCCGACGGCGGCCTTGCCGTACACCTTCGCGTGATGCGCCTCGATGAGGTCGCGGTTCGTGCAGCGCAGGAACTGGCCGCTGACCGGGAAGCCACCAAATCCCTTGGCCTCCTTGATGCCCGACTTCTGCAGCAGCGACAGCGCGCCGCCGCCGGCACCGACGAACACGAAGCGGGCGGTGACCGTCCGGCTCTTCAGGGTGCGGGTGTTGCGCACCTTCACCTTCCAGCGCCCATCGGACAGGCGGGAAATGTTGCGGACCTCGTGGCCGAAGTTGACCGCACCGCCCGCACTCGAGATGTGGTTGAGCAGCTGCTTGGTCAGCGCGCCGAAGTCGATGTCGGTGCCCTCGTCGCTCCAGTTCAGCGCGACCGGGTCCGAGAAGTCACGGCCCTTAGCCATCAGCGGCAGGCGCCGGGAGAACTCGTCGGGGCCGTCGATGAATTCCATACCGGCGAAGAGCGGGTTGCCGGCGAGCGCGTCATAGCGGGCGCGCAGGTATGCCACGTTGTCGGCGCCGTGCACAAAGCTGACGTGCGGGATGGGGTTGATGAAGTCCTTCGGGTCGTGCAGCACGCCGCTTTCGACCGCGTGGGCCCAGAACTGCCGCGACACCTGGAACTGCTCGTTGACGGTGATGGCCTTGGTGATATCGACCGTGCCGTCCGGGTTCGCCGGGGTGTAGTTCAGCTCGCACAGCGCGGAGTGACCGGTACCGGCGTTGTTCCACGGGTCGCTGCTCTCCGCAGCCGCGGCCTCGAGACGCTCGAACAGCGTGATCGACCAATCGGGTTGCAGCTGCTTCAGCAGCGTCCCGAGGGTGGCGCTCATGATACCGGCGCCGATAAGTACGACGTCGGTAGTGCTGTCCGAATCCACTGCTGATTGCGACACGGTGAGTTCGACTTCCTTGTCTGTGGTGCGGGTACCGTCTCTACCTGCGGGCATTTCGATCCATGGCTCGAGCGGGTTACCCTCTCGAGCCCGCGCGCACTCCGGTGAGATCCGGTGTTCGCGCATTCGTCGGGCGACAGGTTACCCGCCATTCACCTAACTAGATTGTGCCCCTCACGGAGGCCGACAAGCTCCCGTAAATTGGGAATGTGACGCATAACGCGCAACCAGCGGCGAAGTGGTCCGATTGGCAACCGGATGTTCTCGGCGAGGGGTACGAGCAGTCCAGCATGCCGCTCGGTCTCGACCCCGAGGGCGAAGGCGACATCTACTCCACGCTGGTCAGGCACGTACCAGCCGGAACCGGAAAGCCCACCGCAGCCGTCCTCTACTTGCACGGCTACACCGACTACTTCTTCCAGCGTCATCTGGCGGAGCACTTCGCGGGGCTCGGATATACGTTCTACGCCATCGATTTGCGCAAGTGCGGTCGGTCACATCGGCCCGGGCAGACCCCGCATTATGTGTCGGACCTCACGCTCTACGACGCCGAATTGGACGCGGCAGTGGCAAAGGTGCGCGCCGATACGGATTCCGATGTCCTTCTTATGGCCCACTCGACAGGCGGATTGATCCTGCCGCTGTGGCTCGACCGACTGCGGCGCAGCGGCAACCTCGCCGGGATCAGCGGGCTTGTGCTGAACAGCCCCTGGTTCGACCTTCAGGGCCCGGCTTTCGTACGCCATATCGGCACCACGATCATCCAGACGGTCGGCCGGTTCCGCGGGCTGTCGGTCCTGCCCGGGAAAGGCATCGACACCTACGGCGCGAGCCTGCACGTGAGCGCCAAGGGCGAATGGGAGTACGACCTCGACTGGAAGCCGCTGACCGGCTTCCCGGTTCGGTTCGGCTGGCTACGCGCGATCCGGGCGGGCCATCAACAGTTGCACCGCGGACTGGACGTCGGGGTACCCGCCCTGATCCTGCGGTCGAAGCTCACACGATTCAGTCGCGAGTACGGCCCCGAGGTCGATGTCGCCGATGCGGTGCTCGACGTCAAACAGATCCAGCGGTGGTCGGGCTGCCTGGGCGAACGCACAACGATCGTGCCGGTCGAGGACGCGCGCCACGACGTGTTCCTGTCCGCGCCCGCGCCCATGGCGAAGGCATTCGAAGAACTCGACCTTTGGTTGGATTGGCTGCATGCACACCGGTCTGCGTCGACCGACGCGCGGAAACCGCACGTCGCCGGCTGAGCCGGCTGAATC
>NZ_LRRB01000120.1 GCF_001646865.1 Aldersonia kunmingensis
TGCGCTGGTCCTCGACGAATCCGGCGAGCATGTGCTGCTCACCCTGCACCCGCGGGTGGGCCGCTGGATTCAGCTCGGCGGGCACTGCGAGGAGAGCGACGAGACCGTCATCGACGCTGCGCTGCGCGAGTCCGTTGAGGAATCGGGCGTCGCGGACCTGCGCATCGACCCACGGCTGCTCGCGGCCCACACCCACCCGATCACGTGCTCTCTGGGCGTGCCCACTCGGCACCTCGATCTGCAGTTCCTGGTGCGGGCATCGAGCATCGACACGGCCGTGCGCAGCGACGAATCACTCGACCTGCGCTGGTGGCCGGTGGATCGGCTGCCCGACGGCGCCGAGACCGAGACGCTGGACCGGCTGCTCGCCCTCGCGAGCAGCCGGTAGGGCCAATAGCCGGCTCGTCGTCGTGCGTTCTCGTCAGACGTCGGTCGAGAAGCGAATACCGCCGTCGGGAATCTGGATGCCGGGCCACACCCGGGCACCACGGATCAGTTCGCAGCGCGCACCAACGGATGCGCCGTCGCCGATCACCGCGTCGCGGACAACCGCCCGCGGACCGATGCGAGCACCGGCGCCAATGATCGAGCGCTCCACCACGGCACCGGCCTCAACGCAAGCACCCTGGAACAGAATGGAAGCGTCGAGACGCGCACCCGCCTGGACCTCGGCGCCGCGGCCGATCACCGAACCACCGATCACGAGCGCACCGGGCGCGACACCGGCGCCGGGGTGCACAAGCGACTCGCCATGCTGATCGGGCAGCGCGGGCGAGGTGGCGATTCCGCGCACCAGTTCCGCCGAACCGCGCACGAAGTCTGCAGGAGTGCCCATATCACGCCAGTACGCCGTGTCGACGTGCCCGAAGATCCGCACGCCCTCGAGCAGCAACTGCGGGAAGACCTCACGCTCCACCGACACTGCACGACCGGTGGGGATCTTCTCGATGTACTCGCGGCGGAACACGTAGCAGCCGGCGTTGATCTGATCGGTGGGCGGATCCTGGGTCTTCTCCAGGAACGCTGTGACACGACCTTCGTCATTGGTCGGCACGCAACCGTAGGCGCGCGGATCGCTCACTCGCGTGAGGTGCAGCGTCACGTCGGCTTCAGTCGACTCGTGCGTATCGAGGATCCCGCCGAGCTCCGTGCTGCTCAGCACGTCGCCGTTGAAGATCATCACGTTGTCCGCGCGCAGCTTCGGCAGGACATTGCGGATACCGCCGCCAGTACCGAGCGGCTCGGTCTCGGTGACGTACTCGATGTCGAGGCCCAGTGCCGAGCCGTCACCGAAGTGCGCCTCGAAGACCTCGGCCCTGAACGAGGTGCCGAGCACGACATGGCTGATGCCCGCCTCGGCGATCCGACTGAGCAAGTGGGTGAGGAACGGAACCCCCGCCACCGGCAACATCGGCTTGGGCGTCGACATCGTCAGCGGCCGGAGCCGGGTGCCCTGCCCACCAACCAGCACAACGGCATCGGTTGCCGAGTTGTTCGCCATCATTTCCTCTACTTCTCCGTAGCGCCGTTGCGTTGCCGCAGCGCCGATCGAACCGCCATTCGGGACCGCGCTGCGAGACCAGCCCGCAAAACCAGGCGCACGGGCGCCTGCCACCACTTCGGATGCCGATCGGCCTGGAAGCGGTACGCACTCTCGTGATGGGCGGGCAGCATGAGTTCCGGACGCTTCCCCGCCGCGTGACCCTTGTCGTGGGTCACCTCGGCGTCCGGGACATAGACGTTCAGCCAGCCGGCCTTACCGAGCCGGTCGCCGAGGTCGACGTCTTCCATGTACATGAAGTAGCGCGAGTCGAAACCGTGCACCGAATCGAACGCCGCGCGGCGCATCAGGAGGCAGGAACCGGACAGCCAGCCCACCGCTCGCTCGCTGGGCTGCTGGTTCTCCTGCCGGTACTTCCGGGTCCATGGATTGGCAGGCCACACGGTGCCGAGCAGCGCATGCCCGACGCCGTCGAGCAGGCCCGGCACCTCACGCGCCGACGGATACACGGTGCCGTCGGTCTCATGGATGAGCGGTCCGAGCGAACCTGCCCGCGGCCAGCGCTGCGCGGCCTCGAGCAGCTTGTCGATGGCGTCGGTGCACCACTCGATATCCGGGTTGACGACGACCACGAACTCGATGTCCGCGTCGATCTCGGCGACCGCGCGGTTCACAGCGCCGCCGTAGCCGATGTTTCCGCCCGTTCGCACCAGCCGGACGTTCGCGTTTGCCTCGGCCACGGCCTCGGGCACACCGTCGGTTGAGCCGTTGTCGGCCAAGATGACCTGCGGCTTTTCGGAACTGGCAACGGCCAGTGTGTCGATGAACCGATGCAGATGGTCGCCGGGCGAATAGGTGACCGTCACGACGGCAAACTGCGGGCTCACGCGGAAAAGCCTATCCGTCGGCTCTCTGCGCTACGGCGAGGGCCGTGAGCTGCCTATTCGTGCAGGGCGGCGCTTAGACCGGCCCGCCAATCACGCAGCGGAGTGAGCCCGGCATCGACCCAGGCGCGGTCGGACAGCACCGAATACGCCGGACGCGGGGCCGGGCGAATGAATTGCGCGCTGGTGCATGGCCGCACCCGCGCAGGATCGGCCCCGATCAGTTCGAATGTGGCCTGGGCAAGGTCGAACCAGCTGGCCACACCGCCGTTGGTCAGGTGCAGCAGCGGGGGCGCCTCGGGGTGCTGCGCCAGTTCGAGCAGGCCGTCGGCGAGATCGTCAGCGAACGTCGGCGAGCCGACCTGGTCGTTCACCACGTCGAGCGTTTCCCGTTCGCGTTCCAGCCTCCGCATCGTGGCGACGAAATCGCCGCCCTCACCGGTGTAAACCCACGCGGTCCGCACCACATGTGCACTCGGAAGCTCCTCGTGCACCGCGAGCTCGCCTGCGAGCTTGGTGCGGCCGTATGCCGTCGCGGGAGCGGTCGGCGCATCGATGTCGTAGGGCTTCTCGGCGTTCCCGGCGAAGACGTAATCGGTGGACACATGGATGAGCCGCGCGCCGGTGCGGGCACAGGCGGCGGCGAGCGCGCGGGCACCGTCGGCATTGACCGCATACGCGCGCTCCTCGTCGGTTTCGGCTTGGTCCACCGCGGTATATGCGGCGCAATTGATCACCACGTCGTCCGCGTCCAGCAGCGCCTCGGCGGCCGCCGAATCGGTGATGTCGAGGTCTGCGGATCCAAAGGCGCGCAACTGCACTCCCTGCGCTCGCCGGGACAGCGCGCGACCGAGTTGCCCCGCAGCGCCGACCACCGTTACCCGCATGCCGCACAGTCTGGCACGCCGATCCCGCTTGCCGAGGCTCGCTGAGTTCGCCAAGTAGCCTGGAGCCGGTCCTCGCCTCGTCGTGCCGCGACAGTCAGGCGCCCTCGCTCGACGAAAGGGATGCGCTTGCCAGAGCCGACAGCCGGGCGGCGGTCACCACGGAAGCCGGTGGAGCCGCACGAGCCCGCCGAGCCGGTCCCAGGGGCCCGGTTCCGGTTGGGCACAGGTCGCTCGGCCATCCTGGCACTCGCAGCGGTGATCCTGGTGGTCACCGGTCTCGGTTGGTACAGCGTGGACTCATTGCGCGCGAACATCGCAACCGCAGGCGGACTCTCGCTCGGCGGCGGCAAGGACGGCGCGGTGGACATCCTCCTAGTCGGCACGGACAGCCGCACCGACGCGCACGGACAGCCGCTGTCGGAATCCGAGCTCGCTTCGCTGCGCGCCGGTGACGACG
>NZ_LRRB01000083.1 GCF_001646865.1 Aldersonia kunmingensis
CCCCCGCACGAGCAGATGCCCACCGTGTTCCCGGGCGACGACGCTACTTTCGCCCCACCGGCAGGGGTGTATTGCGCGCAGGACATGACAGCCTGGGGCAGCGAATCCGCCACCAATGCGTGGGGGTTCGACTGGGCCCGCACCGCCGACGACGCGTCGAAGAAACAGTGGGCGCAGCTGCCCAACGCCGACGACGTCCCCAACGGCGCCTGGGCCGACCCGTGCGGCACCCCCGACCTGCCCAGTGTGTACTGCCTGCACGCCTACTTCGCCGACTGCGACCAGGTTCAGAGCAACCAGCCGCGCCAGAACGCGTGCCTGGGATGGAACGCGATCATCGGGAAACTCAGCGTCGGCACCGCGCATTGGCTCGCCGCGCAACGCTCGGTGTGGGACCGGGTCAGCGGTGTCCTCTCGGATGCGGCGGTGGCGCCGGTGGTGGCGTTCGGCAAACCGGCGGTGATGGCGTGGTCGGGTCTCTACAACATCGCCGCGCCGATCGCGAAAATCGCGGCGTTCGTGGCCAATCCGGCCGATGCGATCGACGATCTGGCGAACAAGCTGCACGAGGGTGCGGTCGGCCTGTCCGGGGCGGTGCTCTCCCAGCTGGCGACCACGGGCCAGTTCGACCCGTCCTGGTCGTGGTTTCTCACCAAGTACGCCCAATCAGCTGCACTGGGGATCGTGTTGATGGCGTTCATGTGCATCCACACCGTGGTCCGCGCGGCCCGGCGCGGCACCCCGGGCGAACTCGCCGCCTCGATCGGGGCATATCTGCCGTTGGCGTTGGCGGCGCAGGCATTCGCACCCGCGGTCGCGTCACTGCTCATCATCGGCGCCAACGCGCTGGCCTCCGACGTCGCGAAGGCAGCGGGCACCGACCTGGCGGACATGAGCACCGGGGTGTACAGCCTGGGCAACATCACCGTCAACGCGGTCCCGGGCGGCTCGATCGTCGGAGTGTTCATCTTCCTGTTCCTGCTCATCGGCGCGGCCGCTGTCTGGGTCGGGCAGCAATTGCACGCCATCGGGTTACCGATCGTGGGTGTCGTGGTGGCCATCAGCTTCGGGCTCTGGGTCTCACCCAAGTACCGGCACAAGGCGATCCGCCCGATCCTGGTGTTCCTGTCGATCGTGTTCAGCAAAATCCTGCTGTTCGTCCTGCTGGGCGTGATTTTCGCGCTCTCGGCGGCCAAACTCCGCTCCGGTGACACGCTCAACCCGCTGGGTGCAGTCGAGCGGGTGGCGTTCGTCGCGCTGGCGATGATGGTCGCCGGCCTCGCGCCGTGGGCGCTGCTGAAATGGGTGCCGTTCCTACCCACCGCCTCCGATAGCGCCGACTTCGGCTCCGGTCCACCGATCTCGGCCGCGGTCATCGGCGGCGCCGGGACCGGAGCCATGTACCTCCATTCGGCTCGGCGTGGTCGCGCGGGCGCGGAGACGCCGCGTGCGCCTCTCGCATCGAACACCCACAACGGCACCGGGCCAGGGGCAGGCCAGGGCGCATCCCCAGTGTTGGGTGGCGCAAGCGGGAGCGGAGCCGGTCGGGGACCGGTGGAGCAGGCATGGGCGGCCAAACACGCCAACCCCACGACCGCCGCAGCGGGGCAGGGACCGACGGTCGGGGCCGCCACCACGGCGGGGCGGGGGAGCGGGGCGGCCGCGGCTCCCGCGGCGAAGGCGGGCGCGTCCGCGGGGGCGGGTGCCGCAACGGCGGGGGTGTCGTTCGCCGCACAAATGGCCGCCGTCGCCATGACCAAAGGCAAGACTGCCGCCGAGAACCACCCGCACCGCGCCGAAGACACGAAGGACGACGAATGAGGGCACTCATGATCCAGCGAAATATGCTCGGCGCCAGTCTCATTCATGTCGAGGTGCGGTCGTGGTGACGACTGGGAGCGGGATGGATGCCGCGCGGACGTCGTTGTTGACACCGGAGATCCGCCGGCGCGGGATCGTGGGGCAGCCGCGGATCGTGTGGATGACGTGGCTGGCGACCGCGGCGGTGGGGGCGCTGGTGTATTTCGCGCACCAAACCATGGCGACGCTGATCGTGGTCGTGGTGACACTGCTCGCGGTGTTCGCGGCGACGTACCCATTCGCCGGCCGCACGTGTGTGGCAGTGGTGGCGGTGGATGGGTTTCGGGAGCGGCGCCGGCGCCGGCGCGGGGAGCACGTGTTCTGGCCCGGCGCCGATATCGACGCCTACTACTCCGACGACCACTCCGTCGTCGCGATCGATCATGGTTACGATCCGACGTCGGATCCGGGATGGGCGGTTCCGGTCCCGTTGGGGCGGGTGGCGCCGTTGATGTTGCGTGGCACCGGGTTCGACGACCTGTTCGTGCTGTATCACAAGAACCCAGGGGAGCGGGCCTACCTGTCAGTGCTGCTGAGTATCGAGGGTCTGCGCGGCGGTTTGCGGTCCAATGCCGCGTATGCGTCGGCGCAGGCCGCGTTCGGCCGGGTACTGGCCCAGCTGGCGAAGAACTCCTCCTATATCCGCGGGGTGCAGTTGCTGCACCGCTCGGTCCCCTACGACACGGCCCCGCACACCTTCTGGTACACCCACAGGTTGTCTCCGGAAACCACGGATGCGCTGTATCCGGCGGTGTTGTCCTATGACCGGTTGATCGAGGCGCTGAAACCCCTCGCGGAGGAGCACCGGTCGTTCCTGGTGGTGAAGATCCCGATGACCAAAGCCTTCCGGGCCGAAGCCATTGCCCGGGGTGCGGCGCCGGGATCGTGGGCCTCGATCGTCAACGACGAACTCGAACGCCTCGAAGGCTTGCTGCGCGGTGCGGGGATGGGCCGTGTGCTGGTGTTGGGGGAGCAGCGCACCTGCGCGGTGCTGCGCGCCTTGCAGGATCCGTCGTTCCCGATCGACAAACACCAGGGCGTCACCTGGGACACCTGCTGGCAGCACTACATCGGCTTCGACGACTGCGTCCGCGTGAACGGGTGCTGGCACACCGCCGTCGCGCACATTCCCTCGGGCGGGATCGAACCCACCCAACTCGGGCCATTGTGGCTCTCGCCCTTGCTGACGGGGGTGGAGGCCGACCGGACCAGCCCGGACGCGGCCGCGGCCGCGACCATCCGGACCGTGTCGGTGCGGATCGACCTGATCCCCGCAATCCATGCCCGCGCCCAGGCACGCCTCGACCGCACCCACGACGCCGCCACCCAACTCGCCGAGCAGCGCAAGGGCCAGATCAGCGACGGCACCAGCGAAGTGATGCGCTCGAGCTCCGAGCAGCGGGCCACGGATCTGATGCCCGGCTCCGGGCACCACGGCCTCGTGTATGCGATCACCGTCTCGGTCACCGGGCGGTCTGTCGATGACCTGCGCCGCGCCCGCGGGCGTGTCGAGGAGGCTGCCGCCGAATGCGCGATCACCGAACTGCGCTGGACCCGGCGCCGCCACGACGTCACCGCCTTCGCCACCTACCCCCTCGCACGCGGGATGGCCGAAACCACGACCGCCGTGCGGATCTGAGGCACTCGTGACCAGCACCCTGACCCACCCCACCACACCCACTCCGACAGCCGAACCCGCTGCGGCAGCAGCGGTGCCCGAGACCGCGGCACCAGCGCGGCCGCCGAAGCCGCCGCGCCGTCCGCGACGCCGGCTGCCGCACCGAATCGGGTTTCTGGACCGGCTGGGGTATTACGAGCACCGCCCGCAGGGC
>NZ_LRRB01000160.1 GCF_001646865.1 Aldersonia kunmingensis
ATTCAGTGCCGGGGCTTCGCGGACGACCAGGTTGGGATCGTTGGTGTAGAGCGTGCTGGACGGTGCGCACTGGGTGCCGAGGCCGTTGATGATGTGCTGGTAGGAGAGAACCGGCGCGCCGGCCTGGAAATTCTGCGGCCGCAGGATCAACGAGGTGGCCGCGATCGGCTTGCCCTCGGAGTTCGACGAACGGAACTTGATCTGGGAGACGCCGACGCCGGGAAAAGCACCGACCGACGGCATCGGGCGGACGGCGAGGATGTCGCCGTTCTTCTTACCCGCGAGATCCGGTGTCTGCGCATAGAACGGATCCGGATTGGGGATCGGGTAAAGCGGACCCACAGCGCCGGCAGACGCGGGGGAGACCAGGGCCGCTGTCGCGGCCACGCAGGCAAGAAGTACTGCCCGCACTCGCATCTTGCTCAAGAACCGACCGGACACCCCAGAACCTCATTCCCAGAATTTGGCTGCAAGACAACATAGCGCCGGAGAGCGCTCCACGCAGTGGGAGCAACTCCCGGCGCTGGGAACCCACGTACATCCTGGCGATCGGCGCACTCGGACGCAATGGTGACTTCCTGCGCATGCCGCTTTGTACCGGGTGGGCGAGATCACAACCCTCCGCGAGGGTGAGACACCCGAAATTACTTGATTGCCGCAAGCATTCTTTATATAGTTGCCGAAGTCAACTAATTACCCGGCCCGATGGGCGGGAGGTGTCATGTCTCTGCAAACCGAAACCGCGGAGCACTTCATCGAGGAGCTGTTCCGGCTCGGTCGCTCGATGCGCGGTGCGCTCGCGGATAACGACGCGCCGGAGCTGCTTCCAGGCTCTGCTGCGATCCTGCTCACGCTCGCCATGCTCGGCGAGGTGCGACAGAACGCGCTTGCGGACGAACTGTGCATCACCCAATCGGCACTCAGTAGGCAGGTCGGCGAACTCGTTTCGCGCGGCTTCGTCGACCGCAGCGCGGATCCGGACGACGGGCGTGCCTCGCTCGTCCGGGTCAACGAAGCCGGACAGGAACTACTGCGATCCATGCGCCGCAAGCGAGCCGACCGACTGCAGCATGCGCTCGCGGACTGGACCGAGGACGACGCCGTAGCGGCGTTCGACATGGTCTCGAAATTGAGCAAAACCCTTTCCCAGCACGCACATTCCAACCACGCGCAACGCCGGTTCGGCCTGCTCGTGGGAGATTCGACAGAAAGTTAATGCCAATATGTCGATAGCAACCGAGTCGGTGACACAACGCGATCCGAACGCGATGACGCACCGGGAAATCCTCGAGGCGCTCGCCGGGCTACTCGCTGCGCTGTTCACCGCGATGCTGAGTTCGACCATTGTCGCGACGGCGCTGCCGACGATCATCGCCGACCTGCACAGCACCCAGACTGCATTTGCATGGGTCATCACCGCCGCGCTCCTTGCCACCGCGGCCTCAACCCCGATCTGGGGCAAGCTCGCCGACCTGTTCAACAAGAAGGTCCTGGTCCAGACCGCGATCGTGATCTTCGTGATCGGCTCGGTCATCGCCGGCTTCGCGCACAACGTGCCGGTACTGCTCGCCGCGCGTGTGGTTCAGGGCATCGGCATGGGCGGTCTGACCGCGCTCGTCGTGGCGATCATCGGTTCGATCGTGTCGCCGCGCGACCGCGGCCGGTACTCCGGCTACATGGGCGCGGTAATGGCCGTGTCGATGTCGGGCGGCCCGATCCTGGGCGGCGTCATCGTGGACAGCCCGCTGGGCTGGCGCTGGTGCTTCTTCGTCTGCATCCCGCTGGCCGTGATCGCCCTTTTCCTGCTGCAGCGGACCCTGCACATCAAGACCGAGCGCAAGGAAGAAGTCTCGATCGACTGGCTCGGCGCACTGCTGATGACCGCGGGCGTGTCGGTGCTGCTGATCTGGGTTTCGTTCGCCGGTAAGGCCGACTACTACGCCTGGATGTCGAAGCAAACCGTGCTGCTCGTCGGGCTCGGCGTAGTGCTGCTGGCAGCGACCGTGTGGGTGGAGGCCAAGGCGAAGTCGCCGATCATTCCGCTCAAGATCGTCACCGAACGCACCACCGGCCTCGCGATCATCGCGTCAATCGCTGTCGGTCTCGGCATGTTCGGCGCGACCACCTTCCTGGGCCAGTATTTCCAGATCGCCCGTGGGTTCAGCCCCACGGAGGCGGGCATGCTCACCATCCCGCTCGTCATCGGCATGCTGGCCGGCTCGGTGGTCTCCGGACAGATCATCACCCGTTACGGCAAGTGGAAGCCCTTCGTGATCCTCGGCGCCGTGCTGCTGGTGATCGGGTTCGCGCTGCTCGCCACCATCGATCACGAGACGAACCTGTGGCTGATGGGCGTGTTCATGTTCGCCGTCGGTGCCGGGGTGGGCAACCTGATGCAGAACCTGGTGCTCGCGGTGCAGAACACGGTCAGCGTGCACGACATCGGTGCCGCATCGAGCAGCGTCGCGTTCTTCCGCACCTTCGGCGGCGCGATCGGCGTGTCGGTCCTCGGTTCGGTGCTGGCCAGCCGGGTCTCGGAGCTGTCCACCACCGGACTGGCGAAGCTCGGTATCACCGGCAACGGTGGTGGCGGCGGAAGCCTCGACATGAATGCGATGCCCGGCCCGGTGCAGGAGATCGTGCGCGCCGCCTACGGCGACGCCACCGGCCGGATCTTCCTGATCGCGGCGGTGGCCTCGGTGATCACGCTGATCGCGGTGGCATTCCTGCCGAACCGTCCGTTGCGCCAAACGATCGATATCGAGCCGAGCATCGATCCGATGGACGAGCTCGAAGAAGAGACTGTCGCCGCCCGCTGATCGGTCTGGCGACGAAGTGAAGGCCCCGGGCAATGGCGCCCGGGGCCTTCCTTATGTCGTGTTCACGCCGAGATCGGCTGGCGGTCGCGCTTGCGGGTGTTCCTCGATCGAACGCGCTGGATAGCGGCGTCCCACAGGAGCTGCACCGACGGCACCAGCTGACGTTGCTTAGCGGATTCCTTGCCCAGCTGGGCGGTCGCAAGCGCCTTGGTGGCCGCCGATGCCTTCGACACGTGACCGGAGTCGTACGGCGGCTGCGGGTCGTACTCGATGGCCAGTTGCACGGCCTTGGCCTTGGCCTCGCCGCAGATTTCGCCGAACAGCCACAGCGCCAGGTCGATACCGGCGGACACACCCGCCGCGGTCGCGATCTTGCCCTCGTGGACGATCCGCTGGTCGCGGACGGTGTCGACGCCGAACGGCTTCAGCATCGGGAGTACCAGCCAGTGCGACGTGGCTCGACGGCCTTCCAGCAGTCCGGCGGCCGCCAGAATCAGCGAGCCGCTGCACACCGACGTCGTCCAGGTGGACGTCTCATGCGCTCGCTTGACCCAGTCGAGCAGCTTTTCGTCGCGGGCGTGCTCCATCGTCGTCATTCCGCCGGGCACCAGAACGATGTCGGGCGAAGGTGTCTCGTCGAACGAGTGCGTGGCACCGACCATCAGTACCCCCGAGTCGGCGGTGATCGGTCCTACTTCATGCCAGACGAACCGCACCTCGGCGTCGGGCAGGCTGCGCAACAGCTCGTAGGGGCCGATGAAGTCCAGGGCGGTGAAGCCGGGGTACACCACAATCGCGATCTGCATTGACTTCTCCCTCGTTAGGCGAACGTTTTCCGGTACTGGTCGGGTGAAAT
>NZ_LRRB01000293.1 GCF_001646865.1 Aldersonia kunmingensis
GTATGTCGACTGCGACTTGATGAAGTCGATCTTGTCCGGGATGTCACCGGGCTTCGTCAGGAACGGCCACCAGCCGGATCCGAACCGCGCAGCCCGCTTCAACGATGCGTCGACATCACCGCCGATCCAGATGCACGGATAAGGCTTCTGGACCGGCTTCGGTTCGAACGCAAGGTCATCGAAGGACACGTACCGCCCGTGAAAGCTGGGGGTCTCGCTGGTCCACAGTTCGATCATCGCCTCGAGGTACTCGTCGGCGATCCTCCCCCGCTCGCGGAACGGCACTCCCATTCGCTCAAATTCACCCTCCATCCAACCCACTCCGAAGGTGGCCATGAATCGCCCGCCGCTCAGCCAATCTGCCGTCGCGATCGCTTTGGCGAGGACGATGGGCTGCTGCAGCGGAAGGACGGTCACGCTGGAGTTGACCAGGATGCGTTCGGTCGCGCCTGCGAGGTATGCCTGTGCCGTCGTGCCGTGGAACCAGTGCGGGCCCGACCGGTCCACATGTTCCCGCGGGATAACGAAATGCTCTGGGACGGCGATCATGTCGTAGCCGAGCTCGTCGGCACGTTTCGCCATTCGCGTCTGATCGAGGCCATCGATCGACGCCTCCCACGGTTGCGACGCTGCCGGGAGACGCATCAGGTGCGGCAACGGAAATGCGAGCTTCATGGCCTCTTGCGTACCAGGTCACGATGGGCCAGGGATAGACGAAGCCCCCGGATCCGTTGGGACCCAGGGGCTTCGTCGATGGGTTACAGCGTCAGTGCGCGTGACCGTGGCCGTGCGACGGCTCCTCGTCGACCGGCTTCTCCACGACGGCGCTCTCGGTGGTGAGCACCATCCGCGCGACCGAGGCCGCGTTGACGACCGCCGAGCGGGTGACCTTCACCGGGTCGATCACGCCATCGGCGATCAGATCGCCGTAGGCGAGCGTCGCGGCGTTGAAGCCGAGCTTCTTGTTCTCGGCCACCTTGGAGGTGACGACCGCACCGTCGAGACCTGCGTTCGCGGCAATCCAGAACAGCGGGGCAGACAGCGCCTGACGAACGACCTCGACACCGAGCGCCTCGTCGCCCGTGCGCGCGTCGCGCAGCGCGACGAGCTCGCTTGCGACGTGCACCAGCGCGGAACCGCCACCGGGGACGATGCCCTCCTCGACGGCCGCCTTCGCAGCGCTAACAGCATCCTCGACCCGGTACTTACGCTCCTTGAGCGCGGTCTCGGTGGCGGCGCCGACCTTGATCACCGCAACGCCACCGGCGAGCTTCGCCAGGCGCTCCTCGAGCTTCTCCCGATCCCAGTCGGAGTCGGTGCGCTCGATCTCGGCGCGCAGCTGCTCGACGCGCGTCGCGATGGCCTCCGCAGTGCCCGCACCCTCGACGATGGTGGTGGCGTCCTTGGTGACGACGATTCGGCGTGCGGAACCGAGCACATCGAGGCCCGCCTCGCGCAGCGTGATGCCGATGTCCGGGTTGATCACGGTGCCGCCGGTGACGACCGCGAGATCGTCGAGGAACGCCTTGCGGCGGTCACCGAAGAACGGCGCCTTGACGGCGACGGCCTTGATCGTCTTGCGGATCGAGTTCACGACGAGCGTGGACAGCGCCTCGCCCTCGATGTCCTCGGCGATGATGAGCACGCCCTTGCCGCTGTCGGCGATCTTCTCCAGCAGTGGGAGCAGGTCCGGCAGCGAGCTGATCTTGTCGCGGTGCAGCAGGATCAGGGTGTCCTCGAGCACGGCCTCCTGGCTGTCCAGGTCGGTCTGGAAGTACGGCGACAGGTAGCCCTTGTCGAACTGCACGCCCTCGGTGACAACCAGTTCGGTCTGCAGCGTCGAGGACTCCTCGACGGTGACGACGCCGTCCTTGCCGACGGTGGTCAGCGCGCGGCCAACCATCTCGCCGATCTCCTCGTCGCGCGAGGAAACGGTGGCGACCTGCGCGATCGCGAGCTCACCCTGGACCGGGGTCGCGGCGGCCTGCAGCGCCTCCGACACCTTGTCGGCGGCGGCGGCGATGCCCACGCCGAGCGCGATCGGGTTCGCACCGGCGGCGATGTTCTTCAGACCCGCCCGCACCAGCGCCTGTGCCAGGACGGTCGCGGTGGTGGTGCCGTCACCGGCAACATCGTTGGTCTTGGTGGCGACGCTCTTCACCAGCTGCGCACCGAGGTTCTCGAACGGATCCTCGAGCTCGATCTCGCGCGCGATGGTGACGCCGTCGTTGGTCACGGTCGGGCCGCCGAAAGCCTTGGCGAGCACGACGTGCCGACCACGCGGGCCGAGCGTCACCTTGACCGCGTCGGCCAGCTTGTCGACGCCTCGTTCGAGAGCCCGGCGTGCGGTCTCGTCGAACGCGATTTGTTTGGCCATAGCTTGTTGCTTCTCCTGTTTTGGAATTACCGCCGCGCGGCGCTACTGCGTACGGGCGGGACCGGTGGCCGCGAAACGCACTCCGCCCCGGGACCGAGAATTCGGCGCCGGGGCGGTGGTGCGTCGCCGGCCACATCGAGTTGCCGGCTGTGCGGTGGCTGCCTACTTGGTGACGACGGCCAGCACGTCGCGTGCCGAGAGGATCAAGTACTCCTGACCCGAGTACTTGATCTCGGTTCCGCCGTACTTGCTGTAGATGACGGTGTCGCCCTCCTGGACGTCGAGCGGAATCCGCTTCTCGCCATCTTCGTCCCAACGGCCGGGACCAACTGCGACGACGGTGCCCTCCTGGGGCTTTTCCTTCGCCGTGTCGGGGATGACCAGGCCGGAGGCGGTCGTCGTCTCGGCCTCGTTGGCCTGGACGAGGATCTTGTCCTCGAGCGGCTTGATGTTCACGCTCGCCACGATGAGCCCTCCACTTTCAGTGGTAATCGAGTCCTGGGTGTTGCCCCAGCGACTTCTTCGGTCGATCAGGATTTCGGCTCTGTGTGCAGCAACGTCGTCGCGGGTGCCGTGGCTGCCGCAGTGCCGACTAGCACTCTATACATGCGAGTGCCAGCACTCAACCCTTGCCAGCGCAAGTTCGCCCAGGGCGCACAGCTCGCTAGAGGCCCATGACCGCCTCGAGCCGTCCGCTGTCGATCGCGGCGCACAGCGCGGCATGGTCGCGTTCGTTCCGCTCCGCGTAGGCGACCGCGAACTGCACGATCGCGTCGTCGAAGGACGGCCCGTTGCCGAGATACGCGGCGACCGCGAACCGATCACCCGAACGGGCATGCGCTTGCGCCAGCGTGCGGCCACACACTCGGGAGTACAGCTCGAGCCCGTGCTGCGGCAGCGTCGCGACCTCGATCGACCACTTCCCGTCGCGCAATTGGCGGACATAGAAATCGCGCACCACGCCGTCGGGAGCCGTCCCGCGCAACCAGCCGAGGAAGATGTCGCTCGCGCCCTGCATCAGCCGCTGGCCGTTCACCACCCGCTGGCCCTGGTGGACGATCGAGCGGCCCTGGAGGTAGCCGGCGAGCACCGACGGCTGAGCCTCCTTGATCTGCAGGAACAGCGGATCATCGGCGTCCGCTCCCTCGAGCAATGCGATCCAGCACCGGGTGCCGACGCTGCCGACTCCGACCACTTTGCGCGCGAAGCGGGTGAGTTTGAACCGCTCGATCA
>NZ_LRRB01000065.1 GCF_001646865.1 Aldersonia kunmingensis
GGAAGGATCAACTCCACATCGTGTCCACGCGACTCAGCCTCGAACAGCGACGAGCCCAGCTGATCGGCGCCGCCATCGGCCTGGCCGAGAGCAAGGGCGTCGCGTCTGTAACAACGCGCGACGTGGCTCGCGCGGCTGGAGTTTCGCTCGGAGTGGTGCACTACTGCTTCGAAAATAAAGACGCGATGATGACCGAGCTGGTCAAAGCGCTGTCGATGGAATTGCGCGACTCGGCGGATCAGGCCACCGAACTGCGGCCCGGGGTGACCGGTGTCGGCGCTCTCGAGGATCTGCTGCGAATCGCCCTTGCCGCACTGTGGCACGACGTCGAGTCCTCTAGGGACCGGCAGCTGCTCACCTACGAAACCACTACGTACGCACTGCGCGAGGGTGGCGAGACCCCGGGCAAGCTGCGAATCGCGCGCGAGCAGTACGAGTTCAACGACGCGACGCTGGCCGACATGCTGGAGAAACTGCGCCACGCGACGGCCACCGAATGGACCGTGCCGCTGCATACTCTGAGCCGGCTGGCGCTGTCGTTGATCGACGGACTTGTGCTGCGCTGGCTTGTCGACGAGGACAACGCAGCCGCTCATCAGCAGCTCGATCAGGTCTCTGCGCTCGTCGCGAGCCTCGCGGTACCTGCGGAATAGGCTGCGCTACAGGCAACCCCAAACGGGTGCAAAACTTCCTCCCGGGGCCAAAACTTCGCACCCCCGAACACAATCTGCACCCGTTTGGCCGGCCAAGCGATCGCTGCGATCAGTCCGGCGGATGGACCGTGCGCCAGTGCCGCGCGATATCGACCCTCCGCGCAATCCACACTCCGGGATGCGATTGCACATGATCGAGGAATCGCTCCAACGCCGCGATGCGCGCCGGGCGGCCCACAATCCGGCAATGCAATCCGACCGAGAGCATTTTCGGCGCACCGGTGACGCCCTCGGCATAAAGCACATCGAACGCATCGTGCAGATGGTCGAAAAACTGCCTCCCGGTGGCGAACCCGGCAGGCGACGCAAACCGCATGTCATTGGTATCGAGCGCATACGGCACCACGAGGTGATCCACCACCTGATGGCCCCGTGTCGCCTGAACCCAGTACGGCAGGTCGTCGGCGTAGGAGTCCGAGTCGTAGAGGAACCCGCCGTGTTCCACCACCAGCTGTCGTGTCTGCGGTGAATCCCGGCCGGTGTACCAGCCGAGCGGTGCGGCGCCGGTGAGATTGCGCAGAATCTCGACGGCCTCCGCCATGTCCGCCCGTTCGACCTCCCGATCGACGAGCTGATAAGACTGCCACCACAATCCGTGGCAGGCGATTTCGTGCCCGAGTTCGTTGAATGCCGCGACGGCCTCCGGGTTGCGCTGCATCGCCCGCGCCACCGCGAAGATCGTCAGCGGCAGCCCGCGCCGCTCGAAAACCCTCAGCACGCGCCATAATCCGGCCCGGGCGCCGTATTCGTAGAGCGACTCCATGCTCATGTGCCGGTTCGGGAATCGCTGCGCCGGTGTCATTTCGGAGAGGAAGGTCTCCGATCCTCCGTCCCCGTCGAGCACGCTGTTCTCCGCGCCCTCTTCGTAGTTCAGCACGAACTGCACAGCGATCCGCGCATCGCCAGGCCACTGCGGGTCCGGCGGGTTCGGGCCGTAACCGACCATGTCGCGCGGATAGTCGCTCATGTCCGCCTCCACGCCGCCTCGATGCCTGCGAGTGCCCGGGCGGTCAGCGTCCCGTGCACTCGCAGGCGGGCAAGCCCGCCGTCTGGATAGATGTCGAGCCGCACCTCGGTCACGGGCGCCGTCGCCGCGATCGGAAATTGGTGCCGGGTGTCGGGTTGCAGCGGTGTACGGGGAAGCAATTCGACAGACTCGCCGGTCCCGGTCGTCCCGGTCAGGGCCGCTGCACCCGGACTGTTGCCGAGGAAGCACGAGGTGTCGACGACCGCGACCGCGACCGCGCCCTCACCGGCCAGTCGCACTTGGACCCAGTCATTCGCGTCGTCGCGCCGGCGCGCCGTTTCCCAACCCTCACCCATCACCCGCGCAACGCCGGGGAACAACAGGTTCTGGGGCGAGGAGTAGAAGCGGTTCGAACAGTCGATCGCCATGCCGCCATTCTCCAGCGCCGCAAGGTCGACCGGTCCGGTGCCGAGGAGAGCCGGGTCCGGTCTGGCTTCGCCGTGGACCCGCAATCGCGCGACACCGCCGTCGGGATAGATCGTCAGACGCACGTGGGTGAACCGGCGCTCCGAGTGCACCTCGAATGGGTTGCGGGCGTCGCCGTTCACCTTGGTGCGGGATAGCAGCGTCAGCCAGTCCGTCCGCTCGGCGATCTCGGCGGCGGGCGGATATCCCTGCACCGCAAGCGCCTCGACCGACACCTCCGGCGGGAAGTTTCCGGTGAACCAGGCGGTGTCGATGACGACTCCGCGAATGACCCCCGGGACGCCCAACCGCACGATCGCCTCGTCGCGTCCGGGTTCGCGGCGACGCCTGGTCTCCCATCCGTCGTATACCTGCCCCTTGTTACCGAACGTGGCCGGCCGATACACCGCCAAACCGGGCCGGATCAGGTTCTCTTTCTCCGCGAAGGTCTCGTCGTTGGCCCAGATCACCGCGCCGCCGAGGGTGCGCAGCGCCAGATCGGGCAGCAATGTGAAATCGGGCTGGGCCTCGTGGGTAGTCATGGCGTTTCAGTCCCCCCGCGTGAAGGTTCGCTCGCGCAACTGCCGCAATAATTCCGTGGTGCAGTCCGGCGCGAGTGCCAGCACATCGTTCGTTGTGACGGCACCGCATTCGAGCCCGCGCAACACGACTGCCGAAAGCGCTTGCGCCGTGGCGGGTTCGTCCACAATCGCGCCGCCGCGACGATCGAGATAGTTCTGCAATCGGGGCGCAGCGATGGCGAGCGCGCTGCGGAAGAATGCGTAGGTGGCGAGCCAGCGCGTGACCAGATGCCCGGGATGCATGTCCCAGCCCTGGTAGAAGCCGCGTTCCAGCGAACGGATCACCAGCCGGAAGTGCCGTTGCAACGCGTCGGTCACCTGCTGTTCGGGGCCGACCGGCAGCACCTGTGTCGAGCCGTCGCACACCCACACGCCGGTCTGTGCCGCCGCGACCTGCAGGACCGCTTTGGCGTGGTCGGCTACCGGGTGGTCGAGCGCCTGATACTGCGCCGCAATCCCCAGGGCGGCGCTGTAGTCATAAGTGCCGTAATGCAATCCACTGCAGCGCCCCTCGGCATACTGGATTGCGCGCGACACCGTCGCCACACCGTCCGCGCCGAGTACGGCCTGCGGGCTCTCGATCTGAAGCTCGAAGCGCATGGCTCCCGACGGCAGGCCGTGGGCCGTTTCGAGCGATTCACAGATCAGTACCGCCGCTCGGACCTGTTCGGCGGCACGGATTTTCGGGATGGTGAAAACGAAACCCTCCGGCACCCCGCCGGCGCCGTGCAGCACCAACTCCAACGTCCGTAGCGCACGGTCGCGCTCGTTCGCGCCGAACTCCCTTGATTCGCACGCCGCACCATTGCGGTTCACCGCCGGCGGTCGCGAAAGCAGCGAGAGTCGCACCCGCCACGGTGCGCATCGT
>NZ_LRRB01000014.1 GCF_001646865.1 Aldersonia kunmingensis
GACGAGGAAGATTCGCGCTCAGGAGCGCGCCGTTCAGGGTGCAAAACTTCAAAACGGGGCCGAAACTTCGCACCCACAAGCACAATTTGCACCCGTAAGCGGGCGGCCGCGGGCTACTCCGTAGAGCGCAGCGCTGCCTGGTACCCGCGCATCCCGCGGAGCCAGCGCTCGTAATCGGTTGCCTTGTGCTTGAAGAAGTCCCCCACCTCCGGGTGGGGGAGGATCAGGAACCGCTCGTCTGCGATCGCGGCGAGCACGTCTGCCGCAACGTCATCCGGCGTGAGCACCGCGCCGGATGATGTGACCGAGCGGGACGCTAGTTCGGCCTCCTCCACACCGGAGCCGAAGCCGGAACGCAGCAGCGCGGTCTCGACACCCATCGGGCACAGGCAGCTCACCGCGATGCCGCGGTCGCCGTAGGTCACCGACAGCCACTCGGCGAATCCCACTGCGGCGTGCTTGGACACCGCGTACGGCGCCGAGCCGAGCTGAGTGAGCAGGCCTGCGGCAGACGCGGTGCTGACGAAATACCCGCCGTCCCGCTCGAGCCAGCGGGGCACGACCACGCGCGCCGCCCGTACATGCGCCATGACGTTCACGCCGAGCGCGGCGGCCCACTGTTCTTCCGTGCTGTCGAGCCCGGGACCACCGGTCACACCGGCGTTCGCGAAGTACAGGTCCACCGGACCGAACTCGGCCTCAGCGCGGTTGACCAACTCGGTAATCACCCGCTCGTCGGATACGTCGCCCGCGAACGCGAACGCACTGCCGGGAATTTCCGCGGAGATCTCGGCGGCGACTCCGTTTGCCGCATCGCCGTTCAGGTCGGCGACGGCGACGCGGGCTCCCCCGCGAGCGAGACTGCGTGCGATGGCGGCGCCGATTCCGGCGCCCGCTCCGGTGACGACAGCGACCTTGCCTCCGATGTCCATGCGGCGAGGTTAACGGCTGCAGGATGTGTCGCGAACGGCGATGCACACGCTCAGCGAGACAATTTCACCGTTCTGTTGCCAATGCTTGAAAGCGCAAGTGGTAGGAAACTCTCATGCAATTCGCCGCCGTCGTCTGCTCGGTCATCCTTGCGTTGACGGCATTGGCCTACGGCCTCCCCGAGCTGCAGACCCGCGGACTGGTGACGAAGTTCCTGCTCAGCCGAGGTTTGAGTGCCAACGTGGTGCGCGGCCTCGGGCTCGCCAACCTAGTCGGAGTCGTCGGCTTGATGGTCGGGCTGTTCTGGCTGCCGGCCGGAATCGCTGCGGCCGTGCTGCTCGTGCTGCTGTTCGGCTGGGCGGTCTCGTTCCATTTCATGTATGGCGATTTCGGTAATCCCGACAACCGCAACTGGGCCTTGTCAACGCTGGCAGGTCTCGGGCTCTCGCTACTCACGCTGACCGTCTTGGTCGTGTACCAGTTCTGGTGAGGCCCAGTTAGCGCGACTCCTCCGCGAGGCGGGCAAGCAGCGGCGTCATTCTCGGCCCGACCAGTTCGCGCATCACCAAGCCCATATTCGTGCGCTCGACACCGGGGATCCGCAGGATCTGGCCGGCGATTTTGTACAGATCGTCCGCGTCGCGGGCGACCACTTTCACCGTGAGATCGGTGGCCCCGGTCATACCGGTGACCTCGATGACCTCGGGGATCTCGGCGAGGGCGTCGACCACTGCGTCGAGCCGGTGCTGATCAACGATCGTCGCGACATAGGCCGCCAACGGGTAGCCGAGCGCACGTGGCTCGACCCTCCGATCGAACGATCCGAGCACTCCCGCGGTCTCCCATTTGGCGAGCCGCGCCTGCACCGTATTGCGCGACAAACCGAGCCGCTGCGCGAGTTCGACACCGGTCGAGCGCGGGTTCTCCGCTAGCAGCATCAGCATGCGGGCATCCGTCCCGTCCAAATTGGTCATGCGACGCAGTATGACACCATTCCGTGACCGATTTCTGAGCATTCTGCACAATGTGGCGGCTTTGACTTGCGCACTGCGCATTCTCGTGGATCCTGTGAAGTACGGCACACCAGCCGAGCACGCACAACTGCTGGGCGCGCCCACAAGGCCCGCTTTTGCAGCGAAGGAGGTCGCGATGACGGACACCCACGCCCACCCTGTGCAGTTGCTCCAGCCGGACGGCCGCCGCGTGCTCGACCGCGAGTACGCGAGCCTCGTTGCCGATATCGGCGCGAATGAGCTCCGCAAAATCTACGACGACCTGGTGGTGTCGCGCCGCATCGACGCGGAGGGCACCGCGCTGCAACGACAGGGCCAACTCGGACTGTGGGCGCCGATCCTCGGACAGGAAGCCGCGCAGGTTGGTTCGGCATGGGCGCTGAAGCCCGACGACTACGTGTTCCCGAGCTACCGCGAGACCGCCGTGGCCTACTGCCGTGGCGTCGATCCTGTTCTGCTGCCGCGGCTGTGGCGCGGTGTCGCGCACTTCGGCTGGGACCCCGCGACGGTCAACATGGCCAACCCGGCGGTGGTCGTCGGAGCACAGGCCTTGCACGCCACCGGATATGCCCTCGGCGCGAAGATGGACGGAGCCGAGATCGCGACCGTCGCGTACTTCGGCGACGGCGCGACCAGCCAGGGCGATATCGCCGAGGCGATGGTGTTCGCGAGCAGTTGGTCCGCGCCGGTGGTGTTCTTCTGCCAGAACAACCATTGGGCGATCAGCGCCCCGGTCACCGTGAACAGCCCGTCCCCGATCGCGGCACGTGCTGCGGGATACGGCATTCCGTCGATCCAGGTCGATGGCAACGACGTGCTCGCCGTGCTTGCGGTGACCCGGCAGGCGATCCGGCGCGCACGCGAGGGCGGCGGACCGTCCTTCATCGAGGCAATCACGTACCGCATGGGACCGCACACCACGGCCGATGATCCGACGCGCTACCGCTCCGCCGCGGAACTCGAGCTGTGGAAGGCCCGCGATCCGATCGACCGGGTGCGCCGGCTACTCGAGCGCGAGGGTCTTCTCGACGACGAGTTCCTCGCAGAGGTCACCGCGCACGCGGACGAGGTCGCAGCCGAATTACGTGCGGCGACAATCGATATGCCCGCCCCAGCGGCCGAGACACTGCTCGACAACGTCTACGCCACACCGCATCGTCTGCTCGATGCCGAGCGCGCCGAACTCGCCAACTATCTCGCCGGGGAGGTTCACTCATGATCACCATGGCCGCCGCACTCAACACAGGGCTGCGCAAAGCAATGGAGAACGACCCCAAGGTGCTCATCATGGGTGAGGACGTCGGCACGCTCGGTGGTGTCTTCCGGGTGACCGACACCCTGCAGAAGGATTTCGGGCACGGTCGCGTGATCGACACCCCACTCGCCGAATCCGGAATCATTGGAACGGCTTTCGGGCTCGCACTGCGCGGCTACCGGCCGGTGTGCGAGATCCAGTTCGACGGTTTCGTCTACCCGGCGTTCGACCAGATCGTCTCGCAGGTCGCCAAGATCCACTACCGCACGCAGGGAAAGGTCAAGGCGCCGATCACCATTCGCATTCCGTTCGGCGGCGGAATCGGCTCCGTGGAGCATCACTCGGAATCCCCCGAGGCCTATTTCGCCCACACCGCCGGGCTG
>NZ_LRRB01000096.1 GCF_001646865.1 Aldersonia kunmingensis
CCGAAGCACGCAGAAGGATTTCGGCCCGCCACACCCAAAATCTCGGTCAAGTGCGCCCGTACCCGGGTCACCTCAACTTGTCCCGACTGGTCCGATACCTCGCGTGTGGGGAGCACAGCTGCGACGGCCCGTCATTCCGCTAGTCCGTGGGCGTGTGCAGGTTCGTCAAGTCGTAGTGCAGAGTGGCAGTGCGCAGGGCCTTGTGTGCCAACCGCACCATTATCCGCTGCAGCACAGGATACTTTCGATCGATCAACCGGCCTGCTGCGGTCGACTCGTCGCCGGTGAGGAGCCGCGCCGTGGCTGACATCGGCGGCCCGGTCGGCCGCCCCGACCAGGTGCAGGGACGGATCCGTACATCGGGAAAGTTGCGCAGCCGCTTGTTCTTCGATGCCTTCGCCGGGGTGCGGAAATAGGCACGATCACCCGTCACCGCGATGTTCATCGGGGTATCGACCCAGCTGCCGTCGCGTTTGCGGGTTTGCAGGAGGACTACCTTCTCTTCGACGAACGCGGTCAACTCCGGTGGCACCGGTTCGGTCACGTTTCCCCCTCCGTGGAAGACGATGCACCTCTGAAGCGTTCCGTAATCGGCGCGGTCGGTCAACCGGCAACTATCGGCGCCCGAAATCATCGAACGCAACCAACTGGAACCGACCGCCCGATCGCGCCGAGGCGAGGATCCCCCGTCGCCTCCGTCGGATCGCCCCGACATTCTCGCCCGGCAAGACTCGGGAATGCATACCGTCGGGGCATGGCAGAACAGTCGCCGGCTGTCGCAGTCCCGCCGATCCGGTCCGCGCGTCGCTCGACTCCATCGAACTACGGCCCACCGAAAACGGCACGACCGCAGCCTTCGTCCTCGGCAAAGACGCACTGGTGGGATGGAGCGTCCGCTTCGTGGCGCAGCCACTGCTTCGACAATCGGACACACGGCCGTGACCATCTCGGGAACCTGTGTCCTGCAAGTGGATCTGTTCACCGTAGATACGAACCAGGACGGGAGTGGCCCGCACACCCCGCATCGGCTGACCCCCGACGCAGACCCATCGACGATCATCGAGGTTCTGAGCCATCCGAGCAGCGACGCGATCGCACAGTCCTTCATCGGAATCCGGGCCAACGCTCCCACCGTCACCATCGATGCCTCCGCCGAGGAGCAAACGATCAGCGTTGCGATAACAAACTGAGCTCACGTCCCCACCATTCCCGCACCACGAGGTCATCGACACGGTCCTGCGCTCGATACGCGAACTACTCACCGGCACAGCCGAATCCCTTCCCTACCGCGTGGCCGGCATCCTGCTGCTGCTCTACGCCCAGCCCCTGACCAAGATCGCCGCACTACAGACCACCGACATCATCGATACGCCCAGCGGACTGCGTCTCGCGCTCGGCAAAGAACCCGTACCGCTGCCAGCCCCCTTCGCCGAGCTCGTCGAGGAGCACCTCACACACCGACCCAACCTGCGGACCAGTGCAGGGACCACAAGCGCCTGGCTCTGCCCGGGGTATCGGCCAGGCACCCACCTGCATCCCAACACCCTCATGGACCGACTCCGCAGCCTCGGGGTCGACCTCCTCGGCGCCCGCAACACCGCAATACGCGCCCTCGTCACCGAGGTACCGCCACCGCTGGTCGCCGAGATGCTCGGCTACAGCTACGCCGTTGCCCACCGTCACGCCGCGATCGCTGCCGACCCATACGCAAGATACGCCGCGACGCGACGCCAATCGGACGACAAATCTCCCCCCGCGGAGCAGAAAAAAATGAAGGTCATAATTGCGCGACGCAGGTTGGAACTGTCGCCAGATCAGTACGCTGAAACGTGATCGTTCAAGTCACCGATGGGCGCGACCGCGCGCCCCTGACGACCGTCGTACCAGACTGCGATGTTGTCCTCGATGCACGGGCGCAGAATGCTCCCCACATCTCCCCACGGCCAAGCGATTCCGGCGTCGCCAACAGAGTCTTGAACGCTGTCGGCGATATTGCTGACGATTGTGTCCTGATCGCTGTCGAGTGACGCGCCTGTGTGGCCGCCCAGACCGTTCGGCGCCCGATCACGCGGCGTGACATTGGTGAGAATTAGAACTGTCCCAAAGACTTCGTCGTACTCGCCGACCCAGTGGACGTGGTCGAGGTGCCCACCGTACTGGCGGACGTGAAGGTCGTGTCCGAGACGGTGTACGGCTGCCAACCAATCGTCAGGCAGATCCGCAGTGAGATCAGTGATCCCCCTCGCCGGCGTCCACACAGCCGTCAATACCTGCTCGCGCCGGTCGAACAACCAGGGGTTCCGCACAGAATCAACACTAATGCCGACCGCCCCGGCCGACCGCTTCGCCACTTCGATAGCACCTGAGAGCCGTACCGCCGGGTGAATATGTCGCGATCAAGTATGCAGGCTTACCAGTAAGCCCGGTTCATCACCTCTCCGTGTGACTAATGGTGACGTTGATCGGACTCGACGTGCTCTCAGTACACTTCTTCATGTCAATGAGCTTGCATAGATTGCCAATCTCGATGACGGGCATGCCCTTTCGGTGCCAGACACTGACTCCACGTTCCTCGGAAGTGCGGGCGGACAGGAGCAGTCCATCGCGCGTTGGCCATTGGATGTAGTCATCGAGGACTTGGTTCTGAAACTCGTCGGCGAGTCGATAGGTCGCCAGCTGTGGGTCGAGGTCCGTAGGCAGGCCAAATCCGTAAAGGTCCTGGCCGCGCCTAGAAATCATCACAACGAGGCCTACGACCGTGTCCGGACTCGCGACACGCTGCCGCACGGTCCAGGTCAAACTCTGGTAGTCCGCCAGCATGTCGAAGCATTCAACGTCCCGTGCGACCGCTGCCAATGAATTTCTCAGCAGCGCAATCAGCTCTTTCGCTGCGGAGAACTCGAAATGTAGGTTCCATCGAGCGTGAAAGCCGCTTCCCATGCACGCCTCCCTTCGCTCGTCCTTCATCGCACAGTCGCCCCGACTGCTCGGCGTACACCACCAGGGTGGACACTATGACGTGGCCCTTTCTGCAACAGTATTCAAAGTCGAACTTGGCGTCTCCGATGTCGATCACGGCTACTACGCCGATCACACGCTGACCGTGGCCCGTCATCCCAGTGAGACCGATGAGCGGATGGTGGTGCGATTGTTGGCGTTTGGGCTGCGCGCTCACCGACTCAGCGACGTCGACGGTGAGTTGGCGTTCGGGGCGGGCCTGTCCACCCCTGGCGTACCGGACTTGCGGCTCGCCGACTACACCGGCCGGATCCTGGAGTGGATCAACGTCGGCCAGCCCGACGAACGCGCCTTGGGCAAGGCGGCCAGCCAGGCCGACCAGGTGCTGCTGTTCCCGTTCGCCGCCGGCGTGGCCACCTGGTGGCGCACCATCGGCCCCAAAGTAGCGGGGCTGCCGAACCTATCGGTGGTGCAGATACCGCACGCACCGGTGCAGCAACTGGCCCAGACTGTCGATCGACGGGTCTCGGCGCAGGTGATGGTGATCGAAGGTCAGGTGACGATGACCGTAGGCGGAGTCGACGTCACCTTCACGCCCGAGCCATTGCAGTGA
>NZ_LRRB01000192.1 GCF_001646865.1 Aldersonia kunmingensis
CCGTCAGTGGGTAGTGCGAGCCGTCCAGCATCTCGACGGCGGTGACCTGCATTCCGTCCAGCGCGGAACCGGCCTCGCTCAGCGCAGCCCTGTCGACGGGGTAGGACTCGAAGACGAACAGCGTGTTGAACAATGCCGCCAGGCCCGCGGCCTGGTGAATGTCGGTCAGGCCGATGTAGTGGTGCTCGAGCAGGTCGGCCTGCTCGGACTGCAAGCGTCCCAACAACTCTGACACCGCGGCGCCGGAATCGATGCGAACCCGGACCGGGATGGTGTTGATGAACAAGCCGACCATCGACTCGACGCCGGCCACCTCGGCCGGGCGACCGGAGACGGTGGCACCGAACACGACGTCGGACTGCCCGGTCATCCGGCCCAGCACGACCGCCCATGCGGCCTGCACCATCGTGTTGACCGTGACACCCAGCCCGGCTGCGACCTCCGCGAGCTGCGCCGTCTCGGCGTCGCTCAGGTTGACACCGACCTTCCCGACACCGGACTCGGCGCCGAACTGGCGTCCAGCCGATGCGAGCAGTGTCGGTCCCTCGAGCCCCTCGAGTGCCTGCGCCCACGTCGCCAGCGAACGGTGGCGGTCCTGCGCGGCCAGCCACACCAGGAAGTTGCGGTACTCCCGCACCCGCGGCAGCACCGACAGATCGCCGCTGACCGCATAAAGCACCAACAGATCCCGCATCAGCAGCGGCATCGACCAGCCATCGAGCAGCACGTGGTGCGCCGTCACGCCCAGCTGCCACGCGTCGTGGCCGGTGCGGATCAGGGTGAAACGCACAAGCGGCGGGCGGGTCATATCGAACCCGTCGGACTGATCCGCGGCCAGCACCGCACGGGCGTGCTCGGCCCGCTCGCCCTCGGGCAACAACGTCAAATCCAGCTCACGCCAAGGCAACTCGACCCGATCGAGCACGAGCTGCACCGCGACACCCGAAGAATCCGCGAGGAATGCGGTCCGCAGGTTCGCATACCGGTCGGTCAGCGCTTGCGCAGCCGAACGCAACCGCTCCGGATCGACATAGCCGCCCAACTGCACGATCGCCTGCGTCGTATACACGTCGACGTCGCCGGCATCGGCGGTGAGCATCGCGTGGAACAGCAGACCGGACTGCATCGGCGAGAGTTGCCAGACATCGGTCAGGTTGGGGTAGCGCTGTTCCCAGCCGTCGATATCGTCCTGGCCCACCGCGACCAACGGCAGATCCGAGGGAGTGAGGCCACCGGCGTCCGGCGCCGCACTGTGCTGCGCGAGCCCGCGCAACGCGTCGCTCCACAGGTCCGCGAGTTCCGTGACGTCGTTGCGGTCGATCACCCCGCGCGGGAACGTGAATCCGGCAGTGAGGACGCCGTCGTCCTCGACGAGCGCATTGATGTCAACAACCGCGTGCGCCGGAATCGTCGACTCGACCTCCGAGGTCAGCTCCCGCAACGCACCAGAAAGTCCCCACCCGATATCGGCGAGTGCCGCCGGCACCTCAGTGGCACCGACCCGGCCGAGGTAGTTGAAGCTGACCTGCCCATGCGGCAGATCGGCCAGCACCGCACCGGATTCGCCACCGAGGTGGCGGAGCAGCCCGTAGCCCATGCCTCGATCCGGGATGGCCAGTAGCTGTTCCTTGACCGCCTTGATCGCCTCGCCCGCAGCAACGCCACCATTGAAGGCATCGGCCACATCGATCCCGGCAAGGTCTGCGCGCACCGGGTAGGCGCTGGTGAACCAGCCCACCGTGCGCGACAGGTCTGCACCTGGGATCAGGGTTTCCTCGCGGCCGTGGCCTTCCATGCGCACCAAAGCAGACGAGAGGTCGACGCCCCGATTGCGCCGCCACGTCACGAGCGCCATTGCCAACGCGGCAAGCAGTCCGTCGTTGACACTCGCGCGATACAGCTCGGGCAGATCACGCAGCACCGCATCGGTCACGTCGGCGGGGATCTTCACCTCGACCCGTTCCGTCGTCGCCTCGATGTCGATCTTCGGATCGAGCGCCCGCGAACCCAGCAGCGGATCCTCGGCGTCGAGGATTTCGCGCCACAGCTCGAGCTCCACGGATCGGCCCGGCGTCACCGCTTCCTCGGCCAGTGCGTGGGTCCAGCGGCGCATCGAGGTACCGACCGGCGCCAATGCCACCGGTTGACCCGCAGTCAACTGCGACCACGCGATCGCCATGTCCGGCACCAGAATTCGCCACGTCACGCCATCGACGACGAAATGGTGCCCGACGATGTAGAGCACGCCGTGCCGGTCCGCTCCTTCGAAGTCGAACCAGAGGAACCGCACCATGTCACCGGTCTGCGGATCCAGCTCACGCAGAGCCGAATCGGCGGCGCGCGACGCGACCGCGTTCAACTCGGCGTCATCGATATCGGCAGGCACCGGGTAATGACGGATCCACTCCGCCACGTCGACTGAACCCGCCGGGCGTGCCTCGAAAACCCATTCGCCCTCGGCGTCGCGGTCCAAGATGGCGCGCAGCATGTCGTGCTGATCGACAACCGCGGCAATGGTCTTGGTCAACAACTCCAGGTCCATCGACGCCGGAACCTGCACCGGCACAGCCTGATTGAACGTCCGGAAATCCCCACCACCGGCAAGGAAGCCCGCCATCACCGGCATCAGCGGCATAGTGCCCACGCCGCCGCCGGGCAACTCGGCCAGGGTCTGCACCTCGGCGGTGCCGTCGTCGAACACCGCGACCTCGGCCAACCCGGCCACCGTCCGCTGCTCGAACACATCACGCGGGGAGAACCTGATCCCCCGCGCCCGCGCCCGGGACACAAGCTGGATCGACACGATGCTGTCGCCGCCAAGTGCGAAGAACGAATCATCGACACTGACCGACTCGAGACCGAGGACCTCGGCCATCACCTCGGCCAGGGCAGCCTCGAGCGGGGTGGACGCGGCACGGAACTCCGCGACCTCGAACACGGGCGCCGGCAACGCATTACGGTCCAGCTTGCCGGCGGGGGTCAACGGAACATGATCGATCACCATGAATGCCGACGGCACCATGTAACCCGGCAACCGGTCGCCGACGAATTTCGCCAACGCCACCGAATCGATAGCGGTGCCCGGAGTCGGCTGTACATAGGACACCAGAACCGTGGCACCGGAATCGAGTTGGCGTCCCATCGTCACCACGAATCCGACCGACTCGTGCGACGCAAGGACCGCGTCGATCTCGCCGAGCTCGATACGCTGACCACGCAGCTTCACCTGGAAGTCGGAGCGGCCCACATACTCCAACTCGGGCGCGGAGCGCGCGAAGCGACCCTGCTGTGGAGCCTTCCAGCGGACAAGGTCACCGGTGCGATACAGGCGTCCCCCGGCCCCGAAGGGGTTGGCCACGAAGCGTTCCGCACTCAAGTCGGGGCGACCGAAGTAGCCGCGCGCCAACTGCGAGCCCGCCACATACAACTCGCCCGCGACCCCGAACGGCACCGGCCGCAAGCGGGCATCGAGCACGAACACCTGGGTGTTCCACACCGGTGAACCGATCGGCACCACCGACACATCCGCATCGGTCACGGTGT
>NZ_LRRB01000290.1 GCF_001646865.1 Aldersonia kunmingensis
GGGGGAGCGCAGCCGATCGGCTTGTGTCTGTGCCAGATTCGTGAGCGCCGCGGGATCGAATGGGGTCTGTTGCGTGGCGGCGAGCTGGAACACAGTTGAGCCGGTAACCGCGATGACGACATCGGAGATCAGCGTCAGGCCCTCGCTCGTCGTCGTCACCCGCACCGCCCGGGAGGCATCCCCGGCACCCGCCAGCGGTAGGTCGGCCACTCGGTAATCGACGGAGAATCCGTCGGCGTCGGTTCCGCGGTAAACGGTGCACTGTGCGAGGCGTTCTTGCACCGCATCGAATGTCGCCGCGGTGCGGTCCGCCGGGTAGCTTGCCGCGTCGATGTCGATACCGGCGAAAGCCGGACCCGCGAAGTGGGCACTCGCCTGCGCGACCGCACCCTCGGCCTGCTGGGCGATCGGTGCGAGCACCTTCGCGCAGTCGGCGGGATCGGTGCGCGACTGGTCCGGGCCGTTGTCCTTGGCGGCGTCCGGGTCGGTTGGGACATCGAGCGACACGTAACCCACGGGCAAGTCGGCAATGGTTAGCAGGGCCGCCGCGAGGACCGCGGAATCGGTGATCGGTGGCCCGGTGGCGGGAGAGGGCGCGCTCACCGCAGGTTGCAGTGTCGCGAGTCGCGTGGTCGACGCGGCGTCGGACCCCTCATCGGAGCCGCACCCCGCGACCAGCAGAGTGACGACGCCCAACGCGACGGCAGCAGGTCTGGCCCTTAGGGCAGCCACTGCACCGTGCTGTTCGTCCGCTGATTCAGCCGGGTGGTGTCGTTGGGTACGCGGTAGGACTGTTCGCCCGCCATCGTGACCATGCCTTCCACCGGCAGGGGGAGACCCACGTCCACGGTCAGCTGTCCCGAGCCGTGCATGTCGTAGTGCTCGATGTCGAGCATGCCGGCCCCGTTGGGCAGGTTCCACACGTTCGAGCGTGGCGTCTGCCGCACATCGACGGCGATGGTGAGCCGGTCTCCGTCGCGAGCGAGCAGGGTCGCGGTGGTGACCTGATCGAGCGTCACGCCACCCGAGATCTGCTGCTCGATCGTCCACACCGCGCCGGTGCCGAGTTCGTCGTCCGGAAACACCACCGTGTGGTAGACCGCCTGGTAGAACGCCTGCTCGACGGCCTGGCGTGCCGAGTCGGACGCCTCGTTCGCCGGGGTGATCTGCAACGCGGTGATCGCGCCATTCGGCGAGATGGTCAGCCCGGCATGCGAACCCTCGGCGGCGGCGAGCGCCTGCTCGAGATCGGGGTCCGGGCAGCTGATCCGGCCGAGTAGCAGATCGGCACCGCCGTCATTGCTCGTCGCCGCGAGCGGCATGGTGACCCCGGGGGTCGAGAAGTCCTGCTCGGGCTGGCTGTCCACCTGCTGCCGCACACCGTTCTCGGTGTGCAGGGTGACGTTCTGCTGGGTGCCGGAAGCAGCGTTGGGCGCCAAGCGGATTCGCGGTTCGGACCCGGTGTTGAGCACATGGGTCTGCACAGGCGGGATGGGAACGGTTACCTCGTTCGTCGCCGCCGGCTCTGCGTCGTCGCCCTCCGGACCGCTCGACGTCCCGGCGCATCCCGAAACGAGTGCCGAACACCCAACTGCCACCGCAACAAACCACGCGCCGTAGCGCACAGGGATCAACGACACTGCCACAGCAACAGGCTACGGGGCGTTTCACCCTGCTCTGTTCGGAGACCGCCACACGGCCGCGGTGCGGCCCTCGCGCACCTATAAGGGATGATGTTCTGGTGAGTACCGATCGACCGACGGAAGACGACGCGGCCGCGCGAACGGAGGGCGACCCGCCTGTGCGATCGGAGGGCGACCCGCCTGTGACACCCAACGCGCCGGACGCCGATGAGCGCCCTCGCCTTAGGCTGCCGCTTCTGCTCTGGGTGGGGGCGTCGGTGATCGTGCTCGACGTCCTGACCAAGTGCCTTGTCGTCGCACTCATCGAGCCGGGTAATCCGGTGCAGATCATCGGCGACACCGTCACGTTCAAGCTGGTCCGCAACCCGGGCGCCGCGTTCTCGATGGCCACCGGAATGACGTGGCTGCTGACGATCATCGCGGTTGGCGTCGTGATCGGCGTGATCCGGATGGCACGCCGGCTGCGTTCACCGTGGTGGGCGCTGGGCCTGGGCCTGGTGCTTGGCGGTGCGATCGGCAATCTCATCGACCGGTTCTTCCGCTCTCCGGGCCCGCTGCGCGGTCACGTGGTCGACTTCGTGTCCGTCGGCTGGTGGCCGGTATTCAACGTCGCGGACTCGGCGGTCGTGTGCGGCGCGATCCTGATGATCGCGCTGAGCCTGTTCGGCTACGAACCGGACGGCACCAGAAGGCCTGCCGCATGAGGGAAAGCCGGTCCATGCCGGTTCCGGACGGTCTGGACGGCATGCGGGTCGACGCTGGTGTCGCTCGGCTCCTGGGCCTGTCCCGCACCGCTGTCGCGATGCTCACGGAGGAGGGCTCGGTCGTCGTCGACGGCATCGCCGCGGGCAAGTCGGAGAAGCTGGTCGCCGGGGCCTGGCTCGAGGTGGAATTGCCCGAGCCCAAGCGCGAGCTGACGATCGAGGCCAAGCCCGTCGAGGGCATGAACATCCTGTACGCCGACGACGACATCGTCGCGGTCGACAAGCCGGTCGGCGTTGCCGCACACACGGGTGTCGGATGGTCCGGTCCCACCGTGGTTGGCGGGCTCGCCGCCGCCGGCTACCGGATCTCCACCTCGGGTGCGCACGAACGCCAGGGCATCGTGCACCGCCTCGACGTCGGAACCTCGGGTGTCATGGTTGTGGCCACCTCCGAGCGCGCCTACACAGTGCTCAAGCGCGCGTTCAAGGAGCGCACCGTGGACAAGCGGTATCACGCGCTGGTCCAGGGACACCCGGATCCGAGCAGCGGCACCATCGACGCTCCGATCGGCCGGGCGCGCGGCAACGACTGGAAGTTCGCGGTCACCGCGGACGGCAGGCCCAGCGTCACGCACTACGACACGGTGGAGGCGTTCCAGTCCGCGAGCCTGCTCGACATTCACCTCGAGACCGGCCGCACCCACCAGATTCGCGTGCATTTCTCCGCGATCCACCATCCGTGTTGCGGTGATCTGACCTACGGCGCGGACCCGAAGCTGGCCAAGCGGCTCGGCCTCGAGCGGCAGTGGCTGCACGCGCGTGCGCTCGGATTCGCGCATCCCTCCGACGGCCGCTGGGTCGAGATCACCAGCGAATATCCCGCCGACCTGCAGAACGCGCTCGACGTCCTGCGTGATGCCTAACTCGCGCACTCTGCTCGCCGTCCTGCTTGCGCTCGCGCTCGCCGGAATCCTCGTCGCGTTCGGTGCCTTCGACGCGCCACGACGTGGCGACATCCTCACCGACAGGCTGGGACCCGAAACATCGGAACCGGTCGCCGATTACCTCGATCGGGCCGCGGCCTCGCTCTCCGATGATGATGGTGAAACCCGTTTCGCGCTGGTGTCATTCACGTCCGAACTCGCGCCCGCAGATGCGC
>NZ_LRRB01000266.1 GCF_001646865.1 Aldersonia kunmingensis
ATCCTGGTGGGCGGCACGATCGATGCCAGCACCGTTGCCGAGTTCGAGCGCGCAGTGCGGACCGAAGGAGCCGCCGGAACGCGCTCACTTGTGCTGGATCTGACCGACGTGACGCACCTCGCCAGCGCGGGCGTCGCGCTACTTCATCAGCTCGTCGCCCTACATCGCGCCAATGGGGCGACACTGCGGCTGTACGCACCTCTCGGAACCGCTGCGGAAATGGTCCTGACGCTCGTCCATCTCGAGCACGACACTCGAGAATCCGATCGTGCCGCGTTGCCGGATCTCGAGGACTAGCTGCCCTAATTGCAACGCTGGTGCATCGATAGGGTGCGTGCAATTTCGGCGATCCACGGCTAGCGTCAAAGAAGTAACTCGAGCACGGTCGTTAGTCGACGTGCGGCGTAATCTGCTCACCGACCTCGGCTTATTCCAATCTTGGAGGGCAGTGGTCGTCTTGGTCGAACTGTCGGTCACACGGTCGGCCACCACAACGGCGGTCATCCTTCATCTGCGCGGTGAGATCGATCTGGCCACCGTGGATGAGACCGCCCGAGCCTTGTTCGACGCGGCCGACGGGCTACCACCGCCGAACTTGATCGTGCTCGATCTGCGCTCGGTGAACTTCGTCGCGGTGGCCGGTGTTCGGGCGCTGCATCAGTTCGCTTCTGTCGCGGAATTGTTCGACCTCGATTGCCGACTGGTGGTGTCTTCGGACAGTGCGGTGAAACACGTCTTCGACCTCCTCGGCATGTCCGAAGGGTTGGCGATCCATCCGACACTCGATGATGCGATCCGTCCCTAGGAGCGATATTCCGCGGCGCAACCGGCCGCTATGAGAGATGGTGGATCCCATACGCGACAACCCGG
This sequence comes from Aldersonia kunmingensis, assembly GCF_001646865.1. GTDB lineage: Bacteria > Actinomycetota > Actinomycetes > Mycobacteriales > Mycobacteriaceae > Aldersonia > Aldersonia kunmingensis. The sequence goes on from NZ_LRRB01000266.1 coordinate 871, forward strand.
CGCCCGATGACGACTGGTCGAGGCGGGCTGGAAGCGCGTCTGTCGTGCGCGACGTTTTCGACCAAATGCCCTGCTTGTGTTGGGACTCGAGGGAGCCGAGCATCGAATTGTCGCGGCAACCGGTGCATATCGGGAGTACGCCGGCCGCCAAGATCTGATCGGGATGGTCGTCCGGGATGCGTTTCCCGAGCTGTTGGGCCAGCACGTTTGGCCGATCTACGACCGTGTTTATGCCTCGGGGCAACCGGAGTTCCTGCGCGAATTCCGCGCCCAGATCGACCGGCCCGATTCGGGTGAGCACGTCGAACTCTTCGTCAACTTCAACGTGCACCCTCGTCGCGGACCGGATGGCCGGATTGTCGGTGTGACCGTGGATGTCACCGATGTGACCGAGCAGGTCCGCGAGCGACAAGCCGCCGGGCGCCGCGCCGCCGAGGCCGACCGCCGCTACGAACGCGCGCGCGACCTCATCGCCGCGATGCAGCGCGAACTCCTGTCCACCGGGGTGCCGGTCCTTCCTCGTGTGCAGATTGCCGCCACCTATCTGCTCGCCGACGCGGACACCGCCGCCGGTGGTGACTGGTTCGACGCGATCCCGCTACCCGACGGACGGATCGCGCTAGTGGTTGGAGATGTTGTCGGCCACGGTGTGGCGGCCTCGGCAACGATGGGGCAGCTGCGCATCATCCTGCACGAGCAGCTGGCCACCAAGCCCGATATCGGTGCGGGATTGAGCGCGCTCGATGCCGCGGCCGCGCGGATCCGTGGTGCGCTTGCGGCCACCGTGTGCGTGGTGATGCTCGATCCGGGTGTTGCGGTGTGGGCCCCTCTGGGAACACCTGCGGAGACGATCATGACGCTGGTTCGGCTCGACCACGGGACGAGCGCCTTCGACGATGCCGTCGGCGCGGATACCGTGGATTAGCTGCGCTCGTCGGTGACGTCGGTCGAAATCTTTGTGTGGACAAGTGAATGCTATTCGGGATCGGACCGGACTAGCATCAAGAGAGCACCAGGTCGTTCGTCGACGCGCGGCTCCACTCGCTTCACCGACCTCGGCTATTCCTTTTGCGGCAAGGTCGTCATGGTTCAACTTTCGGTCACGCGGACCACCACTACCACGGCGGTGATCCTGCATCTGCGTGGCGAGATCGATTTGGCCACTGCCGATGAGACTTGCCTGGCGCTTTTCTGTGCGACCGAGGGCGTACCACCGCAGAGTCTGATGGTGCTCGACCTGCGCTCAGTGACGTTCGTTGCGGTCGCCGGAGCGCGGGCGTTGCAACAGTTCGCCTCGGTCGCCGAGTTGCTGGAGATTGACTGCCGATTGGTCGTCTCGCCGGACAGCGTGATCCACCGCATATTCGACATCCTCGGCATGTCGGACGACCTGATCATCTATCCCACGATCGACGAGGCCATCGCTGTCGGTCGGTGATCGCGCAGGTAGATGTGGCGCACGCACGAGGTGCACTCGCTGCACAACACGCCAAGGCGATCGACCTTCGACGCGATTTGTGCTGCGCGGCTTGTGAATCCAGCCGTTGTCGAATCGCGAAGCCAGGTTTTGCTCACCACGACCCGGGCTGAAGGCCTCTTGCCCTGGTGGGGCAGGCCGAGTCATCAATCGCCACGCGCCGGTCGCGAGGTGGCCGAAACCGCGCGCAGCGGCACGGTACGACGACGACCTCGGCGACTGTCCGCGTCACTTGGTGCCCGGAATGTCGGGCTCGAGGTATTCGGTAGCTGAGCCCCTCCCAAACCTCAGCAGAATAATTGATTCCGGCATTATGTCTGGTAGTCCGTTCTCGGACGGAATTAAGCGGGATGCGAGATGGTGGATGTAATGGCTGGGGAACCGACGAGCGCGGACGACTTCTCGAAACGCGTCGGAGACGCTTCGATCGTCCATCGCGTCTTCGACGAGATGCCCCTGATGGTGGTGGCGTTGGAAGGACCCGACCATCGCATCCTTGCGACGACCAGCGCATTTCGGGAACTTGCCGGCCGCCGGTACTCGATCGGAATGTCCGCCGCTGAGGCGTTTCCGGAACTGACGGGTCAACAAATCTGGGAAATCTTCAACCGGGTCTATGCGTCGGGTCGGCCCGAAGCACTACGGAACTTCCGTGTCCAGATCAACTTGCCCGAGAAAGGTGAACGCCTCGAGCTGTTCATCGACTTCAACGTGACGCCCCGGCGTGGTTCCAACGGTGAAGTGGTCGGCCTGATCACCGATATTGTCGACAACACGGAGCTGGTCCGCGAGCGGCAGGCGGCGCTACAGCGCACTGCCGAAGCCGAACGTCGCTACGAACACGTCCGTGACCTGATCGACGCGATGCAGCGCGAGCTGCTCTCCACCGGTCTGCCGGTGCTTCCACAAATGCAGCTGCGCGCAAGCTATTTGCTTGCCGATGCCGACACGGCCGCCGGGGGTGACTGGTTCGACGCACTGGCGCTGCCGGACGGCCGCGTAGCGATGGTGGTTGGTGACGTGGTCGGCCACGGTGTAGCAGCCTCGGCAACGATGGGTCAGCTGCGGATCCTGTTGCAGGAGCGTCTGGCCACCAATTCCGACATCGCCTCCGCTTTGAAGGCGGTCGATGCTGCT
>NZ_LRRB01000151.1 GCF_001646865.1 Aldersonia kunmingensis
ACCGGAAGGACGGTGCTCGTAATACCCCAGCCGATCCAGGAACCCGATCCGGCGTGGGTGCGCCCGCCGCGCCCTCCGGGGCGGTTCATCAGACGGCGAGGGCGGTGTCAGAGCGGGTGCCGATCGCGACGTTGCCTTCGCGCTGGCTGCGTGAGTGCTGGGGCGGGTCAGGGTGCTGGTCATTGGCGCCTCAAATCCGTACGGCGGCGGGTGTTTCGGCCATACCGCGGCCCAGCGGGTAGGTGGCGAACACGGTGACGTCGTGACGGCGGCGGGTCCATCGCAGTTCGGTGATCGCGCATTCGGCGGCGGCTTCCTCGACCCGGGCGCGAGCGCGACGCAGATCATCCTCGGAGCGTCCGGTCACTGCCACGGTGATCGCATAGGTCAGCCCGTGGTGGCCGGAGCCGGGCATCAGATCGGTGGCGCGGAGCTCCGAACTCGACCGCATCACCTCGCTGGTGCCATCGCTGATCTGGCCCTTGCGCTGTTCGGACAGCTGCGTGGCGGCGTCGTGGGTGCGGTCCAGCCGTGCTTGGGCGCGGGCACTGATCGCCGGGATCAGGTCAATCCGCACCGACACCGTCCGAATCGTCGTCGCCGCCGACGCGTCGGGACTGGTCCGGTCGGCCGCCACACCGGTCAGCAACGGCGACAACCACAATGGGCCCAGCTGGGTGGGTTCGATCCCGCCGGACGGGATCTGGGCGACTGCGGTATGCCAAGTGCCATTCACTTGGACGGAGTCGTCGAACCCGAGGTAGTGCTGCCAACACGTGTCCCAGGTGACGCCCTGATGTTTGTCGAGTGGGAAGGACGGGTCCTGCAGGGCCCGGATGACCGCGCAGGTGCGCTGCTCCCCCAGCACCAGTACCCGGCCCATCCCCGCGCCTGAGAGGAGCCCGACGAGGCGTTCGAGTTCGTCGTTGACGATCGAAGCCCACGACCCCGGCGCGGGACCGCGGGCGATGGCCTCAGTCCGGAAGGCTTTGGTCATGGGGATTTTCACCACCAGGTACGACCGGTGTTCCTCGGCGAGCGGTTTCATCGTCTCGATCAGCCGGTCATATGAGAGGACCGCCGGATACAGCGCGTCGGTGGTCGCCTCGCAGATTCGATGGGCGTACCAGAAGGTGTGCTGCGCGGTGTCGTACGGGACGGAACGATGCACGAGCTGCACCCCACGGATGAACGAGGACTTCTTCGCCAACTGGGCCAGCACGCGCCCGAACGCGGCCTGCGCCGACGCATACGCCGCGTTGGAGCGCAGTCCGCCACGCAGGCCCTCGATCCTGAGCAGGACCGACAGATAGCGCCGCTCCCCAGGGTTCTTGTGATACAGCACGAACAAGTCGTCGAACCCGCTGCCGCGCAACAGCAACGGCGCCGCCGTCCCCAACGGGATCGGACTCTCCCACCCCGGATCCGACGTCGGGTCGTAACCATGATCAACCGTGTTGTCGGAGTCGTCGGCGTAGAAGGCGTCGATATCGTGCGCGGGCCAGAACACGTGCTCGCCGCGCCGGCGTCGGCGCCGCTCCCGATGCGCGTCGATCCCCACCAAAGCGAGACACGTGCGGCCGCCGAATGTGAATGTTGCGGCGAAGATCGCCAGCAGCGCCACCACGACCGCGATCAGCATTCCCGTGGTTTGGTGCGCGAAATACGCGAGCGCCCCGACGGCGGCGGTCACCAGCCACGTCATCCACACGATCCGCGGCTGCCCCACGATCCCACGCCGACGGATCTCCGGCGTCAACAACGACGTGCGCGCCGCATCGGTCGCCGCCGTCACGATGTTCTCCTCTCGATCCGACTGTGCTGGTTCATGTCTCGTCCCGGGCTTCTTCGGCGCGGTGCGGGTGATTCTCAGCCGCGGCCTTTCCTTTCGTCATCGCAACCGCGGCCATCTGCGCGGCGACCGACACTCCCGCGGTCGCCGCACCGGCGCCCGCGGAGGCGCCGGTCTTCGCAGCAACCGGCGGGGAACTGGCGCTGGGGCCGGTGCCGCAGCCAGCGGTCGCGGCCGCGCCGACGGTCGGAGACTCGCCCCCGGCGGCGGGGCCGGCATGTCTGGACAGCCAGGCTTGTTCCACCGGTCCGCGGCTCCCACCGCCCCCGCCGTTTGCCCCTGGGGTTGGTCCCTGGCCGGCCCCGGGAGCGGGGTTGGTGGCGGTGTTTGCCGCTGTCGAGTTGATCGGTGCGCGGGGCGTATCGGCACCCGCGCCACCGCGTCGGCCCGAGTGCAGATACATCGCCGCCGAACCCGCGCCACCGATCACAGCGGCGGAAATCGGTGGGCCGGAGCCGAAGTCGGTGCTGTCGGAGGCTGTCGGCAGGAACGGCACCCATTTCAGCAGCGCCCACGGCGCCAAACCCGCGACCATCATCGCCAAAGCCACGAACGCGACCCGCTCCACCGCGCCGAGCGGGTTGACCGCGTCACCGGAGCGCAGTTTCGCCGCCGAGAGCGCGAATATCACCCCGAGCAGCACGAACAACAGAATCTTGGAGAACACGATCGACAGGAACACCAGGATCGGGCGAATTGCCTTGTGCCGGTACTTCGGGGAAACCCACAACCCGAAACTGATCGCCACCACCACCCCCACGATCGGCAACCCGATCGCGTGCAACTGCTGCCCGACCCACACCGCCGCGGCACCGATCAAAAGGAACAGGAAAATCACGACTCCGACGATCGATCCGCCCGGAACCGCGTTGACGGTGATGTTGCCCAGGCTGTAGACCCCGGTGCTCATCTCGGCCAAGTCCGTGCCCGACGCCTTCGCCACATCCGACGCCAGGGCGTTCGCACCCAGGATGATCAGTGACGCCACCGCAGGCGCGAACGCCTGCGCGGCCAGAGCCAGCGGCAGATACGCCCCCAGCGAGGCCGCGAGCTCGCCCGGGGTGCCCCGCCGCGCGGCGCGCATGATGGTGTGGATGCACATGAATCCCATCAAGACGATCCCGAGTGCGGCGGACTGCGCGTACTTGGCGAGGTACCACGACCAGGACGGGTCGAACTGCCCCGTGGTCGCCAACTGCGATAACACCGCACCCGACAACCCGACCGCACCCTCGTGCAGCTTGTTCGCCAGATCATCGATCGCATCGGCCGGGTTCGCCACAAACGCCGCCGCTTTCACGATCGGTGCGGCGAGGTCGTAGAGCCCCGACCACGCCATCACCGCCGGCTTGCCCAATGCCACCAGCGGCGCCACTGCCGCATCTTCGAAAACCCCGCCCACCCGGTCCCATACCGAGCGCTGCGCCGCAATCCAGTGCGCCGTACCCACACTCAGCTTCCCGACAACCGCATTCCAGCCCATACAGGCCTGGTAGCGGCCCGGCACTTCGTGGAC
>NZ_LRRB01000058.1 GCF_001646865.1 Aldersonia kunmingensis
AACAAGTTCCAGACCCGGCTGCTCTTCGAGCAGTTTCCAGAGCAGTTCGACGTCCGGCTGTGCCATCTGAGCGGCAAGCAGACCCGCCTTGCCAGCGTTGCCGCGGAAGATATCGGCGAAGCGAGAAGCGATCACAACGCGGAATCCAAAGTCCGACAGCGCCCAGACCGCATGTTCGCGAGACGATCCCGTACCGAAATCCGGACCAGCGACCAATACGCTGCCGCGGTCGTACGGCGGAACGTTCAGTACGAAAGAAGGATCCGTGCGCCAGGCCGCAAATAGGCCATCCTCGAAGCCGGTTCGCGTGACGCGCTTCAGATACACGGCCGGAATGATCTGATCGGTGTCGACATTCGAGCGCCGCAGCGGAACGCCGATTCCGGTGTGAACGGTGAAAGCTTCCATTTTCCTAAGAACTCCTAACGGGTTCGGGCGAGTCAGTCGAGATCAGCGGGCGCGGCCAGGCGGCCACGAACGGCGGTGGCGGCGGCAACCTGCGGCGAGACGAGGTGCGTCCGTCCACCCTTGCCCTGCCTGCCTTCGAAGTTGCGGTTCGAGGTCGAGGCCGAGCGCTCCCCCGGTGCGAGCTGATCGGGGTTCATTCCCAAGCACATCGAGCAACCGGCCTGACGCCATTCGGCTCCCGCGGCGGTGAAGATCTCACCGAGACCCTCCTCCTCGGCCTCCGCACGAACCCGCATGGAACCCGGCACCACGAGCATCCGGACACCGTCGGCGACGCGGCGCCCACGCAGCACGTCGGCCACAGCACGCAGGTCCTCGATCCGGCCGTTGGTGCACGAACCAACGAAGACGGTGTCGACGCTGACATCACGCAGCGGAGTGCCCGGCGACAAATCCATGTACCGCAGCGCCTTTTCCGCCGCGGCCCGCTCGTTCTCGTCAACGATATCGGCGGGGTCCGGCACCGCTGCGCCAAGCGGCAGGCCCTGACCCGGGTTGGTACCCCAGGTGACGAACGGTGTGAGCGCGGTTGCGTCGATGTGTACTTCGTTGTCGAAGACCGCGCCCTCATCGGTGCGAAGCTCGCTCCATGCGGCCACCGCGGCATCCCAGTCCGCGCCCTTCGGAGCGTGCGCACGGCCCTTGATGAACTCGTAGGTGATCTCGTCCGGGGCGATCATGCCGGCGCGCGCGCCGGCCTCGATCGACATGTTGCAGATCGTCATCCGCGCTTCCATCGACATCTTGCGGATGGCGTCGCCGCGATACTCGAGCACGTAGCCCTGTCCGCCACCGGTGCCGATCTTGGCGATCACGGCGAGGATCAGGTCCTTGCTCGATACACCCGGCGGCAATTCGCCATCGACGGTGATGGCCATCGTCTTGAACGGGCGCAGCGACAACGTCTGCGTCGCGAGGACATGCTCGACCTCGCTGGTGCCGATACCCATCGCGATCGAGCCGAACGCGCCGTGCGTGGACGTGTGACTGTCACCGCAGACGACCGTCATGCCGGGCTGAGTGAGGCCGAGCTGCGGGCCGACGACATGCACGATGCCCTGCTCGATATCGCCCATCGGATGCAGCCGGATGCCGAACTCTTCGCAGTTGTGGCGCAGGGTCTCGACCTGCGTGCGCGAGACCGGGTCCGCGATCGGCTTGTCGATGTCGACCGTCGGCACATTGTGGTCCTCGGTCGCGATCGTCAGATCCGGACGGCGCACGGGCCGGCCGGCGAGACGAAGACCGTCGAAGGCCTGCGGACTGGTGACCTCATGAACGAGGTGCAGATCGATGTAGATGAGATCGGGCTGGCGATTGTCGCCTTCACCCTCGCCACGTGAGACCACGTGGGCATCCCAAACCTTTTCCGCCAGCGTGCGCGGCTTGGTCGTCATCAATGCACCTCTTTCGAGAAGAAGACGGGCCGACCCGACCCTGCTTTCCATAATGTTTCCGGGCTGGGAAAACATCGTTTGCAATCTCACTATACGAGATGAGAATATCGTTCTATGAGACAGCATAGCGGTATCGGGGTGCTCGACAAAGCGATGGTCGTTTTGCACGCCGCCGCCGAGCAGCCGTGCACGCTCAACGACTTGGTCTCGCGCACCGGGCTGCCCCGGGCCACCGCGCACCGTCTGGCCGTTGGATTGGAAACGCACCGCATGCTGACCCGCGACGAGGACGGGGCCTGGCGCCCCGGCCCGGCGCTGTCCGAGCTTGCCGCCAGCGCCAACGACACACTCGTCGACGCCGCAGCGAGCGTGCTGCCCCGGCTGCGCGAGATCACCGGCGAGAGCGTGCAGCTCTACCGGCGCGAGGGCGCCGAGCGGGTATGCGTCGCCTCGATGGAACCGCTCACCGGGCTGCGGGACACCGTCCTCGTCGGCGCCCGGCTGCCCCTCACCGCGGGATCCGGCGCCAAGGTCCTGCTCGCGTGGGCAGACCCGCACCTGCAGCGCTCGATCATCTCGGACGCGTCCTTCACAGAGCGCAGCCTGCTCGAGGTACGCAAGCGTGGCTGGGCGCAGAGCGCCGGAGAGCGCGAGGCCGGCGTCGCGAGCGTTTCGGCACCGGTCCGCGACGCCAATGGCAATGTGATTGCCGCCGTATCGGTTTCGGGGCCGATCGACCGGATGGGACGCCGGCCCGGCGCCCGCTGGGCGGCGGACCTGCTCGCGGCCGCGGAAGCACTGCACAAGCGCCTCTGACCGGCTCTCCAACACCGTTGTGAGGCGCCACACAACGGCTGGGTATGGTCGCGGAATGGGTGTCAATCAACGTTCACAGATCCAGATGACCGACGACGAGATCGGCCAGTTCCTCGAGCGCAGCCGCGTCGCCACGATGGCGACCATCGGCGCCAAGGGGAATCCGCACCTGATCGCCATGTGGTACGCCATCGTCGACGGCGAGATCTGGTTCGAGACCAAGGCGAAGTCGCAGAAGGCGGTCAACCTGCGACGCGACGACCGGGTCACGGTGATGGTCGAGGACGGCGACACCTACGACACCCTGCGCGGCGTGGCGATCGAGGGACGCGCCGAGATCGTCGATGACGCCGAGGCACTGTTCAAGGTCGGCATCAGCGTCTGGGAGCGCTACACGGGCCCCTACGACGAGTCGATGCGCCCGATGGTGGAAATGATGCTCAACAAGCGTGTGGCAGTACGTGTGCGGGTCGACCGCACGCGCAGCTGGGATCACCGCAAGCTGGGCATGCCCGCCATGCCGATCGGCGGCAGCACGGCCGAGTTCATGAACTCCGCACTGAGGGACTGAGCGCGACCGAGCGCCTCACGGGTGCAAATCTTGTTCCCGGGTACGAAACTTCGCACCCGGGAGCACATTTCGCACCCGTGAGCGCGCGCTCCTCGGCGCAAACCTTCCTCCCCCC
>NZ_LRRB01000320.1 GCF_001646865.1 Aldersonia kunmingensis
GCACCAGGTCGGCACCGGGGTTCACACACGACGCGAGCGCCGGCAATACCAGTCCCAGCGAGATGAACGACAGATCCGTGACAACCAAGTCAACCGGTCCGCCGATGTCATCGGGCTTCAGCGACCGCACGTTGGTGCGATCGTGTACGTGGACGCGATCGTCGGACTGCAGGCGCCACACCAGCTGGCCGTAACCGACATCGACGGCGACGACTTCCTTGGCACCGCGCGAGAGCAGCACGTCGGTGAATCCGCCGGTGGAGGCGCCCGCGTCGAGACAGCGCCGATCACTCACGGCCAGACCCTCAGGTTCGAACGCTTCAAGTGCGCCGAGGAGTTTGTGAGCGCCGCGGGAGGCCCACGAGACTTCGTCGGGTTCCTCGCGGACGAGCAGTGGGGTTCCCGGTTCGACGGCCGTCGCAGGCTTGGAGGCCACCGATCCGGCGATCAGCACCCGTCCGGCACCAATCAGTTCGACGGCATGCTCGCGCGACCGGGCCAGTCCCCGCCGGACCAGCTCGGCATCCACTCGTGCCCGGCGGACCACCTCAGATCTTGTCCACCGTCGCAAGCGCCTGAACTAGCACGTCATGTGCCTGCTCGAGCACCCGCGCGCGGTGTGGGATCGTTTCGCCGTCGATTTGTGCGTCGACGGCGGCGAGTCCGGAAAGCAACTCGTCGACCTCGGCGCGTACACGGTCCGGATCCGCGAGCGGTTGCTCGACGGTCCGCAGGTGCTGGCCGGGCAGCGGTACAGGCGCGTTCATCGCCGCCAACGCTAGCCCATTCCCACTGCATGCGCGTGTAGCGAAACCGCCCGACCACCGCCGGTGGGATCGGGCTCCGCCCACGTGGCGATGGTGGACTCGGCGGCCTTGTTGCCGGCCACGAGGTCGCCGAACTGCGGATTCGCCCATGCGGCGAGCACGGTTACCCGGATCGCAGCGATGATCTCGGCGGGATCCTCGGGCGTGGCGCCGTCGGGTGCGTGCAGCACGAGTTGTGCCCCGTCGAGATCGGCACGCCACCCGCGGTCCCCGTCGGTATCGAGGGGGTAGTTCAGCGCGTCGAGCGAGCGGCTCACGAATGTGGGCCGCTCATCCGGGATTGCGCGCAGGAGATCTGCAACGGTGCTCACGCCGGTCAGGACGAGCAGCGAGTCCAACCCGGTCTCGTTCGCCCCGGCGATATCGGTGTCCAGTCGGTCACCGACGACCAGCGAGGATGCGCCATCGGCACGACGCAACGCGTCCTCGAGCAGCGGTGCGGCGGGTTTACCGGCAACCAGCGGAATGACTCCGGTGGCGGCGCGCAGCGCGGCAACCATTGCCCCGTTGCCCGGCGCGAAGCCGCGCTCGGTGGGCAGGGTCGAGTCCGTGTTCGCGGCGACCCACAGCGCACCGGCGCGAATCGCGTACGCGGCTTCGGCCAGGATCGGCCAGGCGGTTTCCGGAGAATGCCCCTGGACGACGGCGGCCGGTCCATCGTCGAAGCTGCGCACCGGGACAAGCCCTACGCGGCGGACCTCGTCCGCGAGCGCCTCGGTGCCGACGACGAGTACCGAAGCGCCCGGGTCGACGCGTTCCGACAGCAATCGCGCCGCCGCCTGCGAACTGGTCACGACGTCGTCGTTGGTGGCGATGAAGCCCAGTTCATGCAGGTGCTCCGCCACATCGGACGGGCTGCGGCTGGCGTTGTTGGTGACGTACAGCAGGCGCTCCGAGCCCGGCGCCAACGCCTCAACCGTGCCGGGGATCGCGTGCGGACCCAGATAGAGGGTGCCGTCCAAGTCGAGCAGCAGCGCTTCGTATTGCTCCCGCAGGCGCGTGGCGGAATCCACCGTCACTGCTCGCCGGACAGCTCTGCGACCCGCTCCTCGGCGTCGGTCTCACCCTCGAGATCGGCGGCCGCGGAATTGAGGAACCATTCGAGGCCATCGGGAATCCGACCTGCAGCCACGAGCGCGTCTGCATACGCGTAGAACAACCGAGCCGCAGCCGACCCCGTCCGCGACTTATCGAGATCAGGAGTCTGCAGAGTCACGACCGCCTGGTCGAACTGCCCGAGGTCCATCCGGGCACCCGCGACCACGATGCGCAGCTCGGTCGCGTCATCTCCGGTGAGCTCGCGAGCCTCATCGCTGCGGCCCAACTCGATGGCGCGTTCGGGCCGGCCGAGCCCACGCTCGCAGTCGGCCATGACCGCGAGAAGTCCTGGGCCACCGGCCATTCGGCGTGCAGCGCGCAGCTCCGACAGTGCCTCGGCCCATTCACCCGCATGGTAGGCGGTGACACCGGCGGTCTCTCGAACGACTGCGATCCGGCCGGCGCGGCCACGCGCCGCGCGGGCATGCGCGAGCGCGAGCTGCGGGTCGTCATCGATGAGCTGCGAAGCCATGATCAGGTGGCGCGCGACCGCGTCAGCGTTGCTCTTGTCCAGGCTCAGGAGATCCCTGCGCACAGCGGGCTCGAGGTCGGCTGCCTGGATATCCTCCGGCAGATCCGGCTCTTCCGGTCGCGGCGGTCGACGATCGCCGCCACGTGCACCCGGTCCTTCGCTACGTACGTATGTACCCTCGCCGCCACGCCGCCGAGGCGGCGGCCCGCCGGCACGACGGTCACTGTCGTCGGTCCGACGGGGTCGATCATCACTCCGGCGGGCCGGACGATCGTCACTCCGGCGAGCCGGACGATCGTCACTGCTGCGGTTGTACCCGCCTCGGCCATCACTTCCACGAGCTGGGCGATCATCGCCGCGGTTGTAGCCACCACGGTCGTCACTCCGGCGAGCCGGACGATCGTCACCGCTGCGGGCCGGGCGATCCTGTCCCCGAGCGGGGCGATCGTCTCCACGGTTGTATCCGCGACTTTCACCGCCGCGGGCGCCGCGATCATCACGACCACGAGCGGGGCGATCGTCACCGGTACGGGGCGCGCGATCGTCGCTGCGGCGGGCACCGCTGGCGGTGGAATCCTTTCCACGCCAAGGCTTATCGCCGCCGGAGCGCCGTTCATCGGAGTCGCGTCCACGAGGCGAATCCGACCGTCGATCACTGCTGCCGCGACCACGATCATCCGATCGCGGACCACGATCGTCGTATCGGGGCCGCGATCCCGATCGCGGCCGATCCGATCCGGGTGTGGCGTTGTCAGCGTCGCCGGCCTTTGCCCCTTCGGGCTGCGGGCGCGGATTGCGACGGAATGGCTTGCGACCGTCGTTATCCTCCGACACGACAAAGCCCCTTTCCAAACGAATAAATCAAAGATATCGACATAACGACGAAAGGGGACCCAGTACTGGGTCCCC
>NZ_LRRB01000145.1 GCF_001646865.1 Aldersonia kunmingensis
TGCATGGACAGCTTGTCCATCTTCAGTACCCCGGGCCCGGCCGCTTGCCGTAGAACGACAGTGACACCTTGGTCTCGTCGGCGAGGTCGAAGGTGAGGTGGTCCGGTCCCTGTGTGCCAACGCCGGAGCCCGGCGGGAACATCGAGCGGGGGGCTTCTCGGAACGCGATCGAGATGATGCGCTGGCCCTCGGCCATTCGCTTGCCCGTCCGGAGATAGAACGGCACGCCGGCCCATCGCCAGTTGTCCAACCCGACGTGCAGCGCGATGAACGTCTCGGTCTCCGATTCCGGTGACACGCCTGGCTCGTCGCGGTACCCGACGTACTGGCCACGCACGACATTTCGTGTATCGATCGGCAGCAGGGAGCGGAAAACCTTGTTCTTCTCCTCGCTGATCGCGCGCGGCTCCAGCGCGGTCGGTGGCTCCATTGCGACGAACGCCATCACCTGGAACAAGTGGGTGACCACCATGTCCTTGAATGCGCCGGTGGACTCGTAGAACCCGGCGCGCCGGTCGAGGCCGAGCTGCTCGGGGACATCGATCTGGACGTGGTCGATGAAGTTGCGGTTCCAGATCGGTTCGAAGAGCCCGTTGGCGAAGCGGAACGCCAGGATGTTCTGCGCCGCCTCCTTTCCGAGGAAATGGTCGATACGGAAGATCTGGCGCTCGCGGAAGACGCCGTGCACCTGATCATTGAGTTCGATGGCGCTGGCCAGATCGGTGCCGAACGGCTTCTCCATGACGACCCGGGACCGCTCCACGAGTCCCGCGTCGGCAAGCATCGTCACCACCGACAGCGCGGCCTTCGGCGGCACGCTGAGGTAGTGCAGGCGTTGCACGTCCGGGCCGAGCTTGGCCTCGGCGTCGGCGACCGCCGCGGCCAAGGCCTGCGGCCCCGCACTCTGCGGGACGTACACCAGCCGTTCCGCGAATGCCGGCCACTGTTCGAGTTCGATTTTGTGACTACCGAACTCGGTGCATGCCGCCTGGGCATGCTCCCGGAATTCTTCGGTGCTGAAATCTTCGAGTGAGGTGGCCACGATCCGGATGTCCGGGCCGAGTCCGGAGATCGAGAGATGGGCGAGGCCGGGAAGTAGCTTGCGCCGCGCGAGGTCTCCGGTGGCGCCGAAAAGCACCACGACGTGCGGTGTGAGCCGCTCGGGTTCGCGCCCGGTTGGACGTGCTCCCGGTGCGGGGTAGGCGATCGTCTGCGGAGGCTGGCTCATACGCCCGATGATTCCACCGCGAGCGCGCCGGTGCGGGCGGACGAGTAAGTCAGTTGCGATCGACGCGCTGCGCCGCGAGCACCTCGCGGATACCGCCCACGAACAGGCGGAGCCCGAAGTCGAATCGTGATGCGGCGTCCGGGGATTCGAACATCGGTGAGTCGTCCCCGTCGAGCACACCGAGCGAATCGAGCTGGATGCGTGCCTGCTCGTCGACCGTGTGGCCGAGGACGTAGTAGAGGATCGTGTCCGCGGTCAGCTCGGCTTCCGTGCGCGTCATGGCCGCGCCAAGCGCTGCGTCGACGAAGCGTCGGCGGGTCCGGCTGGTGGTGGTGCGGGCCGCCAGGCTGGCGGAGACCAGTTCGGCGCCGTCGCGATGCGACAGCAGGGCGTCTCGCAGTCGGTGTGCGAGTTCGGCGATCTGCTCGTCCCAGCCCTGACCGACGACCGGTGCGTCGAGCGGTTCGAGGATGCGGTCTGCGACCGCACCCAGCAGAGTCTGCTTGTTGGGAAAGTGCCAGTACAGGGCTCCGGGCTGGACGCTAAGCGAGCTGGCGAGACGGCGCATGGTGAGGTCGGCGAGGCCGTACTCGTCGAGAATCGCGATCGCCCCATCGAGGACGTGCGTCCTGTGCAGTTGCACCCGTAACCCCCAGCCAATTAGGTCCTGCTTTTGCGCCGTGATGGCCGTTACTCTAACCTGAACACCGTTCAAGTTCGCACCACCGCAATGCGGTAACAGACAGCACCGCCACTGCGCGGAAACGAAAGAGGGACGCGCTGTGACACAGGCACCTGTCGACACCGATATCCTCGCAACTGCGCGTGAGCAGGTGCTCGAGCGTGGCGAGGGCCTTTCGCAGGAACAGATCCTCGAAGTGCTGCGACTCGACGACGACCGGCTCGAGGAGCTGCTCGGCCTCGCGCACGACGTGCGGATGCGCCACTGCGGTCCCGAGGTCGAGGTCGAGGGCATCATCAGCCTGAAGACCGGCGGCTGCCCCGAGGATTGCCACTTCTGCTCGCAGTCCGGCCTGTTCCAGTCCCCGGTGCGCTCCGCCTGGCTCGATATCCCCAGCCTGGTCGAGGCCGCCAAGCAGACCGCGAAGTCGGGCGCGACGGAGTTCTGCATCGTCGCTGCCGTTCGTGGCCCGGACGAGCGCCTGCTCGCGCAGGTCGCCGCCGGTATCGAGGCGATCCGCAACGAGGTCGACATCCAGATCGCCTGCTCGCTCGGCATGCTCACCCAGGAGCAGGTCGACCAGCTGCGCGACATGGGCGTACACCGCTACAACCACAACCTCGAAACCGCGCGCTCGCACTTCCCGAACGTGGTCACCACCCACAGCTGGGAAGAGCGCTGGGACACCCTGCGCATGGTTCGCGAGGCCGGCATGGAGGTGTGCTGTGGCGGCATCCTCGGTATGGGCGAGTCGCTCGAGCAGCGCGCCGAGTTCGCCGCGAACCTTGCGGAGCTCGATCCGCACGAGGTGCCGCTGAACTTCCTGAACCCGCGCCCGGGTACGCCGTTCGGCGACCTCGAGGTGCTGCCCGCGTCCGAGGCGCTCAAGGCCGTCGCCGCGTTCCGTCTCGCGCTGCCGCGCACCATGCTGCGCTTCGCCGGCGGTCGTGAGATCACCCTTGGCGACCTCGGTGCGAAGCAGGGCATCCTCGGCGGCATCAACGCCGTCATCGTCGGCAACTACCTCACCACGCTGGGTCGTCCCGCGGAGTCGGATCTCGACCTCCTCAGTGAGCTCGAGATGCCGATCAAGGCGCTGAACTCGACCCTCTGAGATGGAAGAGCGCTACAACGTCTACACCGGCAAGCGGCTCGTGCCAGGTATCGACGATCTGACGCCGGCCGCTGCCGCACTGGGACTGGAGCCGCCGCGCTTCTGTGAGCACTGCGGCCGCCGGATGATCGTGCAGGTCAGCCCGGACGGCTGGTGGGCCAAATGCTCCCGGCACGGCGTCATCGATTCGACGCTCCGCGAACCAGCGTTGACGCACACCGCGCCGCGTGCGCCGATCCGTTTCGAGATCCGCACCGCGGC
>NZ_LRRB01000185.1 GCF_001646865.1 Aldersonia kunmingensis
CGCTCGAGGAGCTCGACGGCCCAACCGAGCTGGCGCTCAACGATATTGGCACCGTCACGCTGCGCACCAGCAGCATCGTGATTGCCGATACGTACACGCAGAATCGCGATACGGGCGCATTCATCCTCATCGATGAGCACAGCAACGACACGGTCGGCGCGGGCGTCATCCTCGAACCGCGCGAGGTGAAGCCCGGCGAGCAGACCCGCCGCGATATCAAATGGCATCCCTCCTCGCTGGATCGCGCCCGGCGCTGGGGTTCGACGGGCCAGCGCGGCGCGACGGTGTGGCTCACCGGCCTGCCCGCGTCGGGAAAGTCCACTGTGGCAGTTGCTTTGGAGCGCTACCTGGTGGACTCCGGGCGCGTCGCCTACCTTCTCGACGGCGACAACGTGCGGCACGGTATCTCCGACGACCTCGGCTTCTCCCCCGGTGACCGCGCCGAGAACATTCGCCGCGTCGGGCACCTCACCCGGCTGTTCGCCGACGCCGGCGCGGTGGCGATCGCGTCGATGGTGTCCCCGCTGCGTTCAGACCGCGAGATTGCCCGCGCCCTCAACGAGGCGGCCGGTCTCCCGTTCCTCGAGATTCATGTGAGCACGCCGGTGGCGGAATGCGAGCGGCGCGACCCGAAGGGTCTCTACAAACGTGCCCGAGCCGGAGAACTCAAGGGGCTCACCGGTATCGACGCGCCGTACGAGGACCCGGAGCACCCGGACCTCGCCTTCGACACGACCGGAGCGGATATCGACCAACTGGTCGCGCGAGTCGTCGACCTGCTCGCGGCGCGCCAGGAGAGCTGACGCGCGCTCGAGGTGAGCCGGCCACGTCGCGAACGGAAGATTTGTTGCGTTAGACGGGGTGAACGATCCGTTCACCCCGCTGAGCGCAACGGATCTTCCGTTCACAATGCGGGACCGGATACCGCGTGGCCCGGCTGGGCGCTATTCCGCGCTGACAGACGGTGCGTCCGCCGATTCGACGACGTCGGGGTCGAGTAGTCCGCGGTCCCTGCTGTAGGCGGACCGAACATTCGGGCGCCGTTCCAGCTTGGCCAGATACTCCTCCATCGCGCGGCGTGCGAACTCCGTGCCCTCCGCCTCGTCCGGCATCGAATCGCCGGTCTCGTCGCGCCACTGGTGCAGAAGCTCGGCGAGTTCGTCACGTACGCTTGCGAATTCGGGATTCTCGGCGAGGTTGTCCACCTCGTCCGGATCGTTGATCAGATCGTAGAGCTCGCGCGCAGCCCGGCGCGCCTGCTTGTCATCGGCGAGTGCCGATCCGGAGAGACTGTTGAGAATGTCGAGTGGCAGGTCAAGCAGCGGCCGGTTCGCGTAGTTCTCGATATAGCTGAACTGCTTGGTGCGCACGGCACGAATCGGATCGAACGTGTCGTGATAGGTCTTCTCGGTGAACAGCTCGGACCGCACCGGCGCCGTCGCGTCCGCACCGAGCTGCAGCTCCCGCGCGTGTGAAACACCCTGAACCTCCGCCGGGATCTTCACCCCGACCAAGTCGAGAATGGTCGGCAGCACGTCCACCCCGCTGAACAGCCCGTCGTACACGCTGGGCGGCACCCCCAGCCGGCGCGGCGGACGGCAGATGAAAGCGATTCCGGTGCCGCGGGAATAGAGCGTCGACTTCGCACGCGGGAAGGCCTCGCCGTGATCGGTAAGGAAGAACACCCACGTCGAGTCGTCGAGTCCCTGCTCCTCCAGCGTGGCGAGCAGCTCACCCACCGCGGCGTCGGCCACCTCGATCGAGGCATGGAACTCGGCGAGGTCCTGACGGACCGCCGGGTCATCGGGAAGGTAAGTGGGAACATCGAATTCGTCGGGCGAGCCCGGCACATACCGCTCGATCGGATACGGGCGATGTGTCTCGAAGAAGCCCGCCGTCAGCAGGAAGGGCGTCGGCGGGAACCTGCGCAGCCAGTTCTGTGCGCGGTTGACTACGTAGTCGCAATACGAATTGGTTACGTCGTACTCGTGGTACCCCAGCCGACTCGGGTAGGCCGACTCATGCTGCATACCGAACAGCGATGTGTACCAACCAGATTCGGAAAGCAGCGACGGAAGGGTCCGCACATCATCGTGGTACTCCCAGCCATGGTGTGCAAGGCCCACCAGACCGTTGTGGTGCGGGTAGCGGCCGGAGAAGATCGCCCCGCGCGACGGCGAGCACAGCGGCGCTGCGGCATGGGCGTCGGTGAACAGAATCCCCTCGCGCGCAAGGCGATCCAGGTTCGGACTCTGCACGCCGGAAGACCCATAGGCGCCCAATGTGCGACCGAGATCGTGCCAGTGCACGATCAGGACATTGTCCCGCCGGGGGGCGGTGCTCGATGCGCCTTCCCGCGGCGTGGTCACTGCACCGCTGACAGAACTGGCACTTCCACCTCGGTGGTCGGCAGATCGGGCACCTTCGTCGCCCTGGCGTAGACCGTCTCTCCTTCATGCAGCGACAGCGCGACACTGTCGCCGCGCGTGATTTGCGCCGAGAACAGGTCGTTGGTGGCGGAGTTGCGTAGATCGACTCGCACCTCGAAACCGAGATGCACTACGCGCTCCACGATGGCCCGTGTGACACCGGCCGTCTCGGCGGTCCCCTCCGCCTGTGCGACAGCGAGATCCGGCGTGCGGCCGACGCGGATGTCGTGCGGGCGGACGAGTTGACCGTTCAGCTTGGCGACATCGCCGAGGAAGGACATGACGAACTCGTTGGCGGGGGTGTCGTACACCTCGCTGGGCGGACCGATCTGCTCGATCCGGCCGCGGTTGAGCACCGCAATCCGGTCGGCAACGTCGAGCGCCTCCTGCTGGTCGTGGGTCACCAGCACAGTCGTGACATGCACCTCGTCGTGCAGCCGGCGCAGCCACTGGCGCAGATCCGTGCGGACCTTCGCATCGAGGGCGCCGAATGGCTCATCGAGCAGCAGCACTTGCGGATCCACCGCGAGCGCACGGGCGAGCGCCATGCGCTGGCGCTGACCACCGGAGAGCTGGGCCGGGTAGCGGTGCTGGAAGCCATCGAGACCGACAATGCCGAGCAGCTCGTCGACGCGCTTGTTGATCTCGTTCTTCGGACGCTTACGGATCTTCAGTCCGAACGCCACGTTGTCGCGCACGGTCATGTGCTTGAACGCGGCGTAGTGCTGGAACACGAAGCCGATATCGCGCTTCTGCGGGGAGACGCGCGTGACG
>NZ_LRRB01000047.1 GCF_001646865.1 Aldersonia kunmingensis
CCGAGTCGAGCACATACCGGATCCGCTCGGCCGGATGATCCGGATCCACCGGCACATAAGCACCACCAGCAGCCAGCACCGCATAAATGCCCGTCAACAGTTCAGTGCCGCGGCGCATCGCCACCGCAACCCGGGACTCCGGACCAACGCCCAGCGAAACCAAATGCCGTGCAAGGCGATTCACGCGCGCCGAGAACTCGGCGTAGGTGAACGACTCGCCCTCGAACACGACCGCGGTCGCATCCGGCGTCGCCGCAACAGCCCGCTCGAACCCGTCGAGCAGCAATGCCTCATCCACCACACGAGCGGTGCCCGCCGACCCTGCGAGCAACGCGGCCTGCTCACCTGCATCGAGGATCGAGATATCACCCACCGGCACAGCCGCATCCGCGACCAACGCCTCCAGCACCCGCACCAGGCGCCGCGCGAAACCGGCGACCGTGGCCTCATCGAACAGATCGACCGCGTACACGACAGTGCCGACCAAGCCGGACGGCGTCCCCGCCGCGGCGTCGAGTTCGCCGACTGTCACCGACAGATCGAACTTCGACACCGCCGTTTCCCCGGCATCGAGCCCGGAAACGGTCAGCCCCGGCAACGCGAGGTCGAGCTGCCCGAAGTTCTGGAACGCCAACATCACCTGGAACAACGGATGCCGTGCCTGCGACCGGGCCGGGTCCAGGACCTCCACCAGCCGCTCGAACGGCACATCCGCGTGCCCGAACGCCGCGAGGTCCGTTTCCCGAACGGCCGCAAGCAAATCCGTGACCGACTCGCCACCATCGACACCGGTGCGCAGCACCAGGGTATTGACGAACATGCCGATCAGATCGTCGAGCTCACGTTCACCGCGCCCTGCGATCGGGGTACCGACCGCGATGTCCTTGGTTCCGGACAACCGTGCGAGCAGCGCCGCGAGCGCCGCATGGACCACCATGAACAACGTCGCGTCATGCGCGCGAGCCAGCGACAACAGCGCGGCATGCACGTCGGCCGATACCTCGAACTCGACACTCGCACCCCGGCCGGACGCCACGATCGGCCGCTGGCGATCCAACGGCAGACCCAACTCGTCGGGCACACCCGCCAATTGCTCACGCCAGTACCCGAGCTGACCAGAGATCAGCGACTCGGGATCGTCCTCCGAGCCAAGTACCTCACGCTGCCACAACGTGTAATCCGCGTATTGCACCGGCAGCGGCGACCACCCCGGCACCTCCCCGCGGGTGCGGGACTCGTAGGCCACCATCACATCCCGCGACATCGGGCCCACCGAGAAACCATCACCGGCGATGTGATGCACCACCACAACCAGCACGTACTCGTCGATCACGTTGGTAACCCGGAACAGTCGCGCCCGCACCGGGGCCTCGACCGTCACATCGAACCCGCGACCCACGAACCCGGCCACCTCCGCGAAGACCTCGGACTCGCCCACCGGCACCGGCACGGGTGACAGCAGGGCCCCGGACTCGGTCACCGGCAGCACCTGCTGGTAGCCAATCCCGTCGATCTCGGGGTAGATGGTCCGCAGCGACTCGTGCCGCGCAACCACATCGGCAACCGCGGCAGCCAACGCCGCTACATCCAACGCGCCCGAGAGCCTGATCGCCATGGGAATGTTGTAGGACGCGGACTCCGGATCCAACCGGTTCAGGAACCACATCCGCGACTGCGCCATCGACAACGGCACACGCTCCGGCCGCGGACCCGCCACCAACGCGATACGCGTTGTCCCGGTGTTTGATTCCACCGCAACTGCGAGGCGTTCAACCGTCGGCGCCTCGAACATCACCCGAACGGGCACCGTGGCATCGAGCGCCGCGCCAAGGCGCGAGACCACCTGCGTCGCCAACAGGCTGTTGCCACCGAGAGCAAAGAAGTCGTCGTCCAAACCGACGCGCCGCGGCTCCTCCCCCGTCGCTTCTCTTGCCCCGTACCCGAGCACCTCAGCGATCACGGACGCCACGGTCTGCTCGATCGGAGTGGTCGGGGCACGGAACACCGCGGCCTCGAACACCGGCACGGGCAGGGCCTTACGGTCCAACTTGCCGGATACGTTGAGCGGGAAGGCATCCATCACCATGACGCGCTCGGGCACCATGTAGGACGGCAGCACACCCGCCACCGCGGACCGCACGCTCTCCGGATCCAGCGCGGCACCGGCGACCGCGGGTACGACATAGGCGATCAAACGGTCACCGAGATCATCCGCGCGCACGAGGGCAACCGACTGATCGACATCGTCGAGCGCGAGCAACGCGGCCTCGATCTCGCCGAGTTCGATGCGCTGGCCGCGCAGCTTCACCTGGAAGTCGGTACGACCGAGGTACTCGATGACACCGGCACCGGATGCGTCGAGCGTCCAGCGCACCAGGTCGCCAGTGCGGTAGAGGCGGCCACCCGCCGGGTCGAACGGGTCGGCGACGAACCGCTCCGCCGACAGGTCCGGGCGACCGAAGTAGCCGCGGGCCACCTGCACACCCGCCATGTACAGCTCGCCGGCCACACCCGGCGCGACCGGACGCAGCCGGGCATCCAGCACATACGCCCGCGAATTGAACACGGGCGCACCGATCGGCACGAACGCACCGAGGATGTCCGGTGCCGGCGCTGCCGTGGCGTGCACGGTGAATTCGGTTGGCCCGTAAAGGTTGTGAATCTCGGCGCCGTTTCGCGCCCGGAACTGCGACACCGTCTCCGCCGGCAAGGCCTCACCGGCGACGAACACCGCGCGCAATGAAGCGCAACTGCCGGATCCGAAACCGCTGACGAACACCGACAGCATCGACGGCACGAACGAGGTCAGCGTTACCGACTGCTCCTCGATCACCCGCACCAAATACGCCGGATCACGATGACCATCCGGCGCCGCGATCACCAGGCGACCACCCAGACCAGTGACCGTGAACAACTCCCACACCGACACATCGAACGTCGTCGGGGTCTTCCACAACACCACATCGGACGCATCAACACCGTACTCGCCGGCCACCCAACCGATCTGGTTGACCACCGAACGATGCGCCACCGCAACACCCTTCGGGCGACCCGTCGAACCCGAGGTGTAAATGACATACGCGGCATTGGCCGGCCGCAACGGCGCCACCCGATCCGCATCCGTCAACGGCGCATCCGAATACGCGGAGACATCCAACGTGTCGACGAAGAGGACAGACCTCTCCCCCG
>NZ_LRRB01000027.1 GCF_001646865.1 Aldersonia kunmingensis
AGAACTCGCAGCATCAGAAGCTGCACGCGCCCCTCGGACGAGGGGCTCTTGTCGAAGCGCAGCAGCCGGCCGACGTCGACGACGAGGCCGAGTGCTGCGTGAACCAGGAAACGCGCTTGGCGCGCAGATAATTCGGGTCGAGTATCGGTGAGCAAGCGCGCCCACTCCTCGACATTGAGCCGCTGGATGTTGCGCAGCGTGCTGCGCTCCTGCGGTGGCACATTGCCGATCTCGGAGTAATAGACGAAGGTCAGCTCACTCTGCGCGAAGGCGCTGGTCACGTAGAGATCGACGAGTCGGGTGAGGGCCTCGCGCGAATCCGACGACTGCGCAACGGCAACCGGGATCGCCGCTGATACCCGATCCGCGGCTCGACGGAATGCCGCCGTCAGGATGTCGGCCTTGCTCCGGTAGTAGCGGTAGACGCCGGACGGGGGGAGGCCCGCGGCCGTGGCGATATCGTCGATCCCCACCTCGGGATAACCGCGCTGGTGGAACAGCACGATCGCCTTCTCGAGCAGGAGTTCGTGCTTGAAGGTCTCGGGGATTTCGGCGGCCGGCTCGGCGGAGGCTTCCTCGTCGGTGATGCTCGGCAGGTTGCTGCGCAGCACGGTCCAGCAGGTGTTGCCGATCAGCTTCTGCAGCGCCTTCGGCGGCAGCGTCGCGTGGTGATCGGTGATGCTGCCCAGGATGGCCAGGGTCGCTGCGACCAGCATCGAGAGGTCTTCGGGGCTGAGCTCGGGACGCAACTCGGCGACCGGCTGGGTGATGGCGGCATGCACGCCATTGACCTGTTCACGCAGCAGCGCCTGGTCGGGGCCCTCGAGGTAGCGCCCTTCCCAGCGGTACAACGCGCCGGATTGCCGGTTGGTGATCGTCAAGGAGAGGATCGACTGCAGCAGCCAGTCGATACGCTGCTCCGCGGACCAGGTGGCGGCCTCGTCGGGCAGCGTCGCAGCGGCGCGCAGTTGGCCGCCGAGCGTGAGCACCGCATCCCGGAAGAGCGCGTACTTGCTCGGGTAATGCCGGTAGAGCGCGGCGGCGGAGACGTCCACCTTCGCGGCAATGTCCTCCATGCTCACCGCGTGGTACCCGAGGGCGCCGAACGACTCGGCAGCGACGGCCGCGATAGTCGACTTGCGGTTCTTCGGCCGTCGCTTGACGACACGTTCGGCTACAACCTGGTCAGCAGAGCTGCGCGGTTGGCCGGGAGACATGTTCGACATGCTAATGGAACCGGTTGCATGATTCTTACTCAGTAGGAGAACGAAAATTAACATGCCGAGCATGCGAGACCGAGGTGATCTGAAGTGATACGCGAGGTCAGAGTGGTGAAGGCCATCCCCGCGCCGATCGACGACGTGTTCGACTGGATGACCAACTCCGACAACTACCGGCGGGTGCCGGGGGTGTTCGTCGCGGACCTCGTCGAGCCGGGTGCGCCAACCCCGCAGGGGCCCGGGGCGGTTCGGAAAGTCGTCAGTGCGGGCATGAAGCTGACCGAGCAGATTCTCGAGCTCGACCGCCCCAACGTGATGCGCTACCGCGTGCTGTCGTCATTCCCCCCTATGCGGCATGAGTACGGCTCGATGGAGTTCAGCTCGGCAGCGGGCGGGACGACCGTCACCTGGGTGTCGCGCTTCGAGTCCACCGCGCCGATCCTGAACGGCCTCGCGACCCGGCTGCTGGCTGTGGGCGTAGCGGCCGGATTCAAAGGTGTGCTGCGTACCGCGGACAAGGAGTTGCGCGCTCGAGCGGGGTGAGTGATTCCCACATTGTGAACGGAACTTTCGTTGCGCTCAGCGGAGTGAACGGAAGCGTTCACTCCGTCTAACGCAACGGATCTTCCGTTCACGGCGTCCGAGTGCATCCCGAAATGTGGGAACCGTACGTGCGGTCAGGAGCGCTCAGAACGCCAGGTGCAGCGCGACCGCCCCGGCCATGACGCCCGCGACAACCACCGCTGCGACCACATCCGCACGCCCGGGCCGGCCCGGGTACGCGGTGAGCTGACCTGTCCCACCGCGGGCGGTGATCGCCTCGGCGAGCTCGCCCGCGCGACGGGTCGAGATCGACATGACCGCGGTGATGATGTCGATCAACCCGTTGTCGCGCGGGCTGTGCGATGCCCCGCCCTTGGGCCGCAGCCGCCGGCCCGCGCGCAGCACCCGCAGCTCCTCGATGAGCAGCGGCAGGCTGCGCAGGCTCAGCGCGATCGCCACCGCCCACTCGTCGATCGGCAGCCGGAGCTTCCGCAGCGGCGCGCACAGCGTCGAGATGGCCGGGGCGATCTCGTTCAGCGCGGTCGTCCACGCGATCACGAATGAGGCGCCGAGCAGCACCAGGCCGAAGACCGCGATCTGCGCGTAGCGCAGCACGGCCTGTTGGCCGACCGGGACGTTGATCAGCCCGCCGAGCAGGAGCAGCCCCCAGAACCACCACGGCAACCGCGGCACCGCGGTCGGCGGCACGTGCGCGATCGCTGTCACTGCAACGAGGAACGCGGTGACGAGGCCGAGCACCGGCCATGAAGGGATGAACATCAGCAGCACACTGATTGCGAAGACGACGAGCATCTTCGTGCCGGCCCACAGGCGGTGTACGACGCTGTCGCCGGGCACGCGGCGGAGGACGACGGTGCTCATCGCACACCTCCCGTCCGGGCGTCGGGCATCGCGACGGCATTCACTGCGGGCCCGACCGGAGCCGCGGGATCGACGATTCGGCCCGCGGCGAGGTGGACAGTGCGATTGCACACGGCCGTCATTCCCTCGGTGTCGTGCGAGATCACTACCAGTGTCAGCCCCGAACGGCGAAGTGAGGCAAGCAGTTCGACGATGCCGCGCCGTCCTTCCGGGTCGAGACCGGCGAGCGGCTCATCGAGTACGACCAGTTTCGGGTGGCTCACAAGGATCCCGGCGAGCACCACGCGGCGGGCCTGGCCGCCACTGAGTTCGTCGATCGGGCGGGCCGCCAGCATCCGATCGAGCCCGACGGCGTCGAGTGCTCGCCCGACGCCAGCGGACCCGATACCGGGCCCGCCCCACGATTCGATCTCGGAGCTGACCGTGCGCCGTTGCAGCTGCAGCCGGGCGTGCTGGAACGCGAGCGCGACCCGGCCGACCTGGGCCGTGGTCGGCTTGTCGTCGAGCACACAGGTGCCCG
>NZ_LRRB01000319.1 GCF_001646865.1 Aldersonia kunmingensis
CTCAGTTGTACGCGCATGAGCGACTCCGGGTATTGAGACCGACGTGTCACGAACCGGCAGTTGTCTCGAGGAAACGCGAAACCTCATCCATCATCGCGGTGACCGAATCGGCGCGAAAATGGCGGGCTGACAGACGCTGTCGTCGATATCGGTGGCGACGACATCCTCGATGCGGAAAGGCCTCAACTCCGCATCCACGAAGGACTCCATCTCGCTGACCGAGGACAGGATGGCGGCACCACACGCGCGCGGCCGACCGTCGTCGATGACCGCGCCGACCTCCATCGTGTACCAGAACACCCGCGCGATCGCCGCCATCGCTTCGTCCGATTCGGCGCGCTTGGTGGCTCGTCCGAACCAGCGATACATCTGCGCGAACTCCGGATCGGCAAGCATCACAGCGTGCCCGACCAGCTCATGAATGACGTCGGGGTCGGGCGAAAACAATTGCTCCGAAACCGGCCGCAAAGCCGGGGTCGATCTGAGGATGCCGTGCGCAAGCGGGGGATAGAAGAGCCGGCCCGGTAGGGATCCCATCACGGGCGCAAGCTCGAAACCGGTCAAATTCCGAAGTTGGAATGAGACCTCGCTCAGTTGCGGCACCCGGCCGGCGGGCAATCCGACGCGTTGTGCGGCCAAACGGTATTGCGTGCAGCTGCGTCGCTCGTGCATGCCGCGCAGCGTCGCAAAGACATCCGACCACAGTGCGTCCTCGTCGCCGCTATAGGAAAAGTTGGGCAAGGGTTGCCCCGGGCGGAACTCACGGGCAGTCCGCTCACGCTCGGCGCGGGCATCAAGGTGAACGGTCATCTCGATCCGTCCTATCCGGTAGTTGCATGGTTCGAGGTGTCTGCACGATCGAGGGCACCGGCGCTGGGGCTCAATGCTGTTGCGGAGTACACCGTTGAGACATGGTTCAAACCTCGGCACAAAACGGACGAATCGGAACGATCAGGCCCCGATCGCGGCCGCCATCATCGGCCAGGATTCGTGCAGTGCGTCCTGCCAATACCCCCACGCATGTGTTCCGGTCGGCCGGAAATCGATACGCGCGGGAACGCCCGCTGCCCCCAACGCGGCCGCGAGCCGGTGCGTGCAGTCGTTGACCACCGTCTCGAACCCGCCGCCGATGACGACACGATCGGCGAACGCGATCGGGTTACCCGCGATATCGCGGTCGCCCAACGCTTCGTGCGGCCCGGGCGCACCGGTACCCGCCGACACATAAAGCTGCGTCCCGCGCAAGCGATCCGCATGCAACGTCGGATCGTTGGCCGCCCACTCCGGATCCGACGGCGGACCCCACATGTTGAACGGATTGCCGCCGTAGCTGACGACCATTGATGTCACGAAGGCCTGGGCCACCGGGTCGGCTGTGCGTGCGCAACCGCTGTAAGAACTCACCGCCTGATAGAGCCCCGGTGCATGAATGGCGAGATTCAACACCGACAATGCGGACATCGACAGGCCGGCGATCGCGTTGCGTCCGGTCGTGCCGAGCGTCGCGTTGATCACCGGCGGCAATTCCCTCGTCAGGAACGTCGTCCACTTGTTGCGCCCCAGAATCGGGTCGTCGTGCTCCCAATCGGTGTAGTAGCTCGCCCGACCGGCCAAGGGAAGTACAACGTTCACGTTCTTGTCCGCGAAGAACGTCGCCGCGTCCGTCCGGTCCATCCACCCCGACCCGGTTTCGCCGCCGCCCACACCGTCGAGCAGATACAACGTGGGGCGGGGGACAGGTGTGCCGGCGGGGCGCAGCACGCGAATAGGGACGAATCGATTCATCGCCGGGGAGTACACGTTGAGATCGACTCGCGCCGCGACCGGCGTGCGCGGCGATACCAGCGGAGCCGCGCTGACGGGCCCCACGCCCACGATCGTCGTAGCCAGGATGGCAAGCGTCGGGGCGATCCACCACACCACGCGTCGTTCGCGCAGCCGTGCCCGGTACAGCATCGCTCCGCTCCGCTCTTCCCGCCGCAAGGCTATGGTTCGGCAGGAATACCCAATTATCGATTCCCTAATCCCACCGTCGTCGAGCCGCACCGAGCCCATCCGCGACAGATCTTTGCGCTTCACCGCGTCGATGACTAATTGTATTGACCTGCGAGTCGTCCGAGAAGGGCTCCGAACGGGGCGGGCTTCGGGGAGTGCGAAGGGTCCGCCGACACACCACGGATGCGTCCTGTGTCGAAGCCGGTCTTCGGTCCAGTTCGTCATTTCGTCAATGCAGTCACGCGAATCGAGAAGTGGAGTCGGGGCACCGGCGGTCTGTGCCATGCGCGCGTCTCGCGGTAGTGCTCCCGCGACCGGCCGGGTGGTTGGCTGAAATCGTGAGTGAACGGTGCCTCCTGGACGATCGTCTGGTGCGCGCTGGTGCGCGGAAACTCGATGCCATCTCCCGGGTGACGTTCGCGAAAAGCCGGACGTTTCACACCGCTGGGCGAGTCGACCCACGATGGCCCCTCGCGTCGCGAGGGGAATGTGTCGGTGCGCGGTCCGGGACGGCCGGACGGTGCCCGCGCGATCGCGCACACCCACCGCTCGCCGGGCGTTGTCGCCGCCAAACAAGACAGTCTGGACCCTACGACCATAAACATGGTTATCCACAACCGGAGGATGAGTTGTGGATAAATCAGGACCAAGGGAGCTCACGGAAGAGTATGCAGACCCCGGCGACGGTGGTGGAAGCAGGATCGTTCGTCGCCCCGCCGATGGCATCGACGTGCTTGGTCAGGCCAGGCCATCGAGATCTGGCCGCGCGGCAGGCTGATCGTGTGCTGGTTCGTCGAACGGGGTCGCGCGTGTCGATCAAATGGCTCTTCGTGTCCATTACGTGCTGTTTCGCGACTCGAGACCGGTTTTG
Source organism: Aldersonia kunmingensis (assembly GCF_001646865.1). Classification (GTDB taxonomy): domain Bacteria; phylum Actinomycetota; class Actinomycetes; order Mycobacteriales; family Mycobacteriaceae; genus Aldersonia; species Aldersonia kunmingensis. The sequence continues at coordinate 2,867 of NZ_LRRB01000319.1, forward strand.
CGGCGCCAGCGGCCTGTGCCGTGCACGTATCTCGCGCCCGTGGTGTCGCCGCCGGCCAGGTGATTGGCTGACGGCGTGAGTAAACGGTGCTTCGAGATCGATCGTCCGGGCTTGCTGTTTGGGAGCATGGCGCCTCTCCCGATGGCGCCGAGTGCCGCCCCCGGCCGATCGTTTTATCCAGCCAAAATCCGGCCAACGGGTCGGATGAGCCGGTCCAGTTGGTCCAATTGGAGGTGAGGCGTCCGGTCTGACCTGGTAGTTCCGAAAGTACTTGGTGTTCTGTTT
>NZ_LRRB01000067.1 GCF_001646865.1 Aldersonia kunmingensis
GGGTCGGGAACGGTTGTGCCGGCCTCACCGAAAAACACACCGACCGGCGTCTGGATGAACGTGTCGCCCGCGCCCATGTCGTCGGCGACCTGCTTGATGATCTCGTCGGCCGGGGTCATGTGCGGGTTCTGCACGACGCCGAGCATCCTGCGTGCCTGCTCGTAGTAAGGGGTGAGCTCGTCGTTCCAGTCGGTGATGTGCGCCCACTGCTGGTCGTCGAAGAAGGTGGCGCCCGGCTTGTAGAGGGTGTTGGCGTAGTTCAGCGACCCGCCGCCGACGCCCGCACCGGCCAGGATCAGGCAGTTGCGCAGCAGATGGACGCGCTGAATGCCGAAGCAGCCGAGCTTGGGCGCCCACAGGAACCGCCTCAGGTCCCAGCTGGTCTCGGCGAACTCGTCGTCGGCGAACCGCCTGCCTGCCTCGAGGATCCCGACTCGGTACCCCTTCTCGACGAGTCGCAGCGCGGTCACACTGCCGCCGAATCCGGAGCCGACGATCAGCACGTCGAAGTCGGTCGAGCGTTGCGCACCCAATGCACTACCTCCAAGCAATCGAGCCGACGAAGCAACCGGCGCAGTCACTCGTAACTGTAACGCCGGGTACCATCAAGTCCGGGCGCCGGGTGGAATTCGAGGGCGACGACCGAAAATTATTTGGTGTTCGCTGGTGATTTTGGGAACAACAATTAGCACTCAACCGTTGAGAGTGCTAGATCCGGATTTTGCACAGCCGGATCCGGTCGCCCGCCGAGGTGACGGGCGCCCTCAACATTCGGGAGGTGGTTACTGTGCTTCGTTTCGATCCGTTCCGTGATTTCGATGCCATGACTCGCGAACTTCTCGGTACCCAGGCTGGGACGGCACGAGCACCGCGGTTCATGCCGATGGACCTGTTCAAGGCCGGTGACCACTACGTCCTGCACGCCGACCTGCCCGGCGTGGATCCCGGCTCGGTAGACGTGAACGTCGACAACGGCACCCTCACGCTGAAGGCGCAGCGCAGCGTGCCGAGCGACGAGGGCGTGCAGTGGATCGCGTCCGAAAGGTTCGCCGGCACCTATATGCGGCAGATCTCGCTCGGCGACGGGGTCGACACGTCCCGCATCAGCGCGACCTACGAGAACGGCGTCCTGAGCGTGACGCTGCCGGTCGCGGAGAAGGCGAAGCCGCGCCGCATCGAGGTGAGCAGTCTGTCGTCGGGCCAGAAGTCGATCGAGCCCGACACCTCCACGGTGGACGCCGAATCGGAGAGCTGACCCAGTGAAGCAAGAAGGGGATTCGCCTTGCACCGCAGGCGAATCCCCTTCTTTCCGGTCTGGATCAGACGCCGAGATCGCGCCGGAAGCCGTCCGGGATGACCAGATCGGCCGGAGACAGGTCGGCGATGTTGGAGTGTCCGAGGCCGAGCACGGCGGAGTCGACACCGCCGCGCAGGATGTCGAGGACGTTCTCGACACCGGCCTGCCCGTTGGCGGCGAGGCCCCACAGGTAGGCGCGACCGATCATCACCGCGCGGGCGCCGAGGGCGACGGCCTTCACGACGTCGCTGCCGCGCCGGATGCCACCGTCGAGCACGACCTCGAGGTCGTCACCCACGGCCTCGGCGATCGCGGGCAGCGCCCGGATCGGGGCCGGGGTGCCGTCGAGATTGTTGCCGCCGTGGTTGGACACGGAGATCGCGGTGCAGCCGGCATCGACGGCACGCTTGGCGTCGTCGACCCGCATGACTCCCTTGAGCATGAACGGCCCGCCCCACTGCTCACGCAGCCACGCGACGTCCTCCCAGGTGGGCAGCGGGGTGCCCATCCACTCGCCGTACGCACCGAAGAACGTCGGCGCCGGTCCGCCGTCGGGCGGGGCCAGGTTCGGGGTGGTCAGGTCGGGGATGGAGCCCGCCTTCGCGAACTGCCACAACCACTTCGGGTGCGTGATGCCCTGCCACGCGTTCTGCCGCATCGCGGCGAAATTCAGCTTCTCGGGGATCGCCGGGCTGCCCCAGTCGCGGCCCATCGAGAACGACCAGTCCAGGGTCATGATCAAGCCCTTGGCACCTGCCGCGCGGGCACGCTCCATGCGCTGCACGAGCACGTCGCGCGAACCCACCCAGTACATCTGGAAGAACGTCTGCGGGTTGGCTTCGGCGACCTCCTCGACGGACTTGCTCGCGAACGAGCTCAGGCCGATCGGGACGCCACGTGCGGCGGCGGCACGGGCGACGGCGACCTCACCGTCGGGGTGCACGGCCTGCACGCCGGTCGGGGAGATCATCACCGGGAACGACAGTGGTTGCCCCATCACGGTGGTCGATAGTTCCCGCTTGTCCGACAGCCCGGCCACGTGCGGCGCGAAGCCGAGCTCGCCGAAGGCGTCCATGTTGTCGGACGTGCTCAGACCCTTTTCGGAGCCGGCGACCAACGCCATGTACACCGGCTTGATCAGCCGCTTCTCGGCCCGACGCTGCGCCTCGGCGACAGTCTCGAACCACGCATTCTTTGCCATCTGATTCCTCTAAGTCATTCCCGCGAGCGGGTTTTCGTCACAGATCTTGGCCGGGGGCCGGGTCAACAGGGTGAGCGGAACCGACGCACGCGGAGTCTTCCGCTGCCCGCTGCGGGAGTGGTCCTGGCTCGACTTGGGCACGCTGCGATCCGCCTCGAGCGCCGAAGCGCCGTAGCCCTGCACGCATTCGGGGTCCGGGCCGTCCATCGGCAGGCCGGTGAAGAACTTCGCGGCCATGCAGCCACCACGGCAGGAGTCGTAATGGTCGCACTTGCTGCACGCGCCACCGGTCTGCGGCGAGCGCAGGTCGGCGAACAGCTCGGAGTGCTGCCACACGTGCTGGAAACCGCCGTCGCGCACGATGTTTCCGGCCAGGAACTGGTCGTGAATCGCGAACGGGCAAGCGTATACGTCGCCGATCGGATCGATCAGGCACACCACGCGTCCGGCGCCGCACAGGTTCAGGCCCGGCAGGGCGTCACCGTAGGCGGACAGGTGGAAGAACGAGTCACCGGTCAGAACGCCGTCGCCGTTGGCAACAAGCCAGTTGTAGAGCTC
>NZ_LRRB01000149.1 GCF_001646865.1 Aldersonia kunmingensis
GGCGCGACGGTGGCTGCGGCACGCCTCCATCGTCACACTCCGGCGGCGTTCCGGCGCTGCGAAACCGCGTCGGCGAGGATGTCGAGCTGCGTGGCGGTGGTCTCCCAGTCGATGCACGCGTCGGTGATCGACTGGCCGTAGGTCAGCTCGTCGGCCTTGCCGAGGGTGAGATCCTGGCGGCCCGCCTCGATGAAGCTCTCCAGCATCAAGCCGACGACCGTGCGCTCACCGGCGGCAACGCGCTGCGCTACATCGGCGACAACCAGCGACTGCTTGTTGTGGTCCTTGCTGCTGTTGCCGTGGCTGGCATCGATGACGATGCGACCGGGCAGACCGGACTTCTCCAGCCGCGCGAGCGCGTCAGCGGTGGAGGCCGCGTCGTAGTTCGGTCCCGCGCTGCCGCCACGCAGGATCACGTGGCAGTCGGGGTTGCCGACGGTGCGAATGAGCGCGGCGCGGCCGTCGAGATCGGTGCCGGGGAACACGTGGCTTGCAGCGGCGGCCCGCACGCCGTCGACCGCGACCTGCACGTCACCGTCGGTGCCGTTCTTGATGCCGACCGGCATGGACAGCGCGCTGGAAAGCTGGCGGTGCACCTGGCTGGCGGCGGTCCGGGCGCCAATAGCGCCGTAGCTCACCAGATCCGCGATGTACTGCGGGGTGATCGGGTCGAGGAACTCGCACGCCACCGGCAGCCCGAGCGAGCTGACGTCGACGAGCAGCTGACGGCCGATCGCGAGGCCGGTGTTGATGTCGAAGCTGCCGTCCAGGTGCGGGTCGTTGACCAGACCCTTCCAGCCCAGCGTCGTGCGCGGCTTCTCGAAGTAGACCCGCATCACGATGTGCAGCCGATCGGCGAGGTCTGCGGCCTTGGAGGCGAGGCGCTGCGCGTAGTCCATTGCGGCAGCCGGATCGTGCACCGAGCACGGGCCGACGATCACCATCATGCGGTCGTCGCGGCCGTCGAGAATCTCGATGGTGGCGGCGCGGCCGGTACGCACGGTCGCCACGGCGGCGTCGTCGGGCTGATGCTCGGCGCGCAGCTGCGCGGGCGAAACGAGCGGGCTGATGCTGATGGTCCGCTGGTCGTCGAGATTGGCAGCGGACGTGGCGGTAGTCATCTGTGCGGGTTCCTTAGGGTTTGGCCCTCAACGGTGGCCGGCCCGCACACGAATCCACGAGCCGGTTGGATCCGGCTCGGGGTGGTTATTTGTCAGCGCGAAGACACGGCGTCGCTAACCGACCCACCCAGGGCCGGGTTGCTAAACCAGAAATACGCGCGCGGCATGGCGGCGACTGTATCAGGCGATGTCGGGGATCTTCAAAACCGGCTGTTACGACCGCTCCAAGCGCGCTGTCCCGGGCCCGTGAACGGAAGATTTGTTGCGTTAGACGGAGTGAACGCTTCCGTTCACTCCAAAAGGTTGTGCACAACATAATTGTGGGCTACCTTGGCAATCGTGTACGAAGAGCTCGCCCTCGACCGGCAGCTGTGCTTTGCCCTCCACGCCGCAGCCCGCGCGACGACGGCGGTCTATCGCCCGTTGCTCGACGAACTCGGGCTCACCTACCCGCAGTACCTGGTGATGCTCGCCTTATGGGAGCGCGATGGGCAGCAGGTGACCGAACTCTGCGCTCGGTTGGCGCTGGATACCGGCACCGTGTCGCCACTGCTCAAGCGACTTGCCGCGACCGGGTTGATCGAGCGGCAGCGGCTGGAAACCGACGAACGCCGGGTCGCGATCCATCTCACCGACGCGGGCCGCGACCTGCAGGACAGAGCCGTCGGAGTGCCCCGCACGCTCGCGCAGGCGAGCGAATTGCCGGTCGACGAGCTCGTCTCGCTCCGCGAATCCCTTGTCCGGCTCACCGATTCGATCCGCGAATTCCAACAAAGGAAAGAGGAACAATGAAGGTTCTCTACACCGCAGAGGCACTCGCCACCGGAGACGGCCGCAATGGACACGGCCGCACGAGCGACGGCAAGGTCGACGTCGCGCTCGCAGCACCGCCGGAAATGGGTGGCAGCGGCGAGGGCACCAACCCGGAGCAGCTGTTCGCGATCGGGTACGCGGCCTGCTTCCACTCGGCACTGCGCCTCGTTGCCAAGCAGGCAGGCGCGGACGTCAGCGACTCGGCCGTCGGCGCGAAGGTGGGCCTCGGCGTCGGCGAAGGCGGAGCCTTCGGACTCAAGGTGACGCTGGAGATCTCACTCCCGAACGTCGACGAAGCCGAAGCTGCCGCGCTGACCGAAAAGGCACATCAGGTGTGCCCGTACTCCAATGCCACGCGCGGCAACATCGACGTCGAACTGGTTATTGCTCAGGACTGACCACATCCTCGTCGCACACTTCCTGCACTGTCGCATAGCGTTCGGCATGCCGACACGTATGCGTAGCAACGGGAAGTGTGCGACGGCGGCTCAGAACTGGTAGTTCACTCCGGTGAGCCGCTCGGAGAGCTCCCACAGTTGCGCGGCCACCGCGGTGTCCTTCGACCGCGCAGTCGATCCTGACTTGCCCGGGTAACCGCGCGTCCCGAAGAAACTGCTGGGGCCGTAGTACTCGCCGCCCTCCGCGTCGGGCGAAGTCGCCGCGAAGAGCGTGGGCAGCGCACCCATCTCGGCACTCTGGGCCATGATCTTGTTGTTGAGCTGCATCAACGGGTCGAAGAGCGACTCGGAGTGCGATTGCAGGTTGGTCGCCGCGACGCCGGGGTGGACCGCGATCGATGCCACCTTCGACCCGGATTGAGTCAGCCGACGCTGCAGTTCGCGGGCGAACATGAGGTTCGCCAGTTTCGACTGGCCATAGGCGGACCAGCGCTCGTACTTGCGCTTCTCCCAGTTCGGGTCGTCGATCGAAATCTTGCCCGATCGGTGCGCAATGCTGGCGAGCGTGACCACCCGGTCGGCGATCTTGGGCAGCAGCAGACC
>NZ_LRRB01000211.1 GCF_001646865.1 Aldersonia kunmingensis
TCGACGGCGCAATGCAACTCGGCAAGGGCGGCCTGTCCGCACTCGATCAGGTGTGGCAGGGCATCGCTGCCGACAGTGCACAGCAGCAGGGACGCACGATGCAGGCCGACGGCACCGAATCGTCGCAGCAGGCCTCGGATATCGCCACGGTGACCCGCGACGCCGCGGCGGTCGTACAACGCGGCAATGCCGAACTGACCGCGATTCTCGACGCCTTCGTCGCCAAGGCCACCGCCTTCGTGCCGGTCGCGCTCACCCCGCCCGGCCAGGCTGCCTTGATCGCCACGGCAACCGAGTCGCTCGGCCAGGCGCTCGCCGTCGTGTCCCGGACCCGTGGCGAACTCGCCGGTCCTACGGCGGCCATGGCTGCGCTGGCCGGCCCATTGCTGGGCACCGGAACCGGCCAGTCGCCGATGGCGATCGCATCGAAGGTGCTCGAGTCAGTTGGCGAGCCGGTTATTTCCACCGTCACCGAGGGCATTCGCACCATCACCGAGTCGCCGATGTTCCCAGGCAACGCGGAAGGCGATGCAGCCTCGCCCGACGCGAGCGGTCAAACCCACGCGGCCGGCGTGGGCGGCGGGCACTCCGGCGGCGGCGGAATCGGCGGCGGTCTGGGCACAGCACCGTTGTCGACGCCCTCGCTCGGCGGCACAGGCGCAGTGGCTGCGACCGCAGGCTACGGTCCCACCGGCTTCGCAGGATCGGGTGTCCTTGGCGCCGTGCCCGGCGGCGGGATGATGGGCCCCATGGCAGGCGCCCGACCCGCGGGCGGTGGTGAAGACACCGTGCGCAACTCGCCCGGCTACCTCAATGCGGTGACCGATGCCAATGGGGTCGTCGGCGATCTGCCGCAGGTGGTGTCGCCCGTGCTCGGGGCCGCATACGACGACCTCTGATACGTATTTCGGACCGTCGCCAGGCACACGCCGGCGGCGGTCCTACGGATCGAGAAGCCCGGCGACCTCGGCGTCGGACAACGTCGTGAAATTCGCTCTGCCCGAATCGCGGACCGCCCGCACCGCCGCATAGAGCGGACGCTCGTCGAGTCCCGCCTCACGGGCCTCGGCGCGCAACTGCTGCACCAGCACCGACGACACTGCCGCCGCGGCGGCGAGTTCACTCGACGCGAGCGCGTCTGCGAGCTTTCTCAGTGCCAGTACGCCGAGTTCGGCGCCGCCAGTGTCGGTGTAGAGAGCCAGCGGCACGGTCACCGACTTATTGCCGTCGCCGATCCGAAGCGATACTTGGCTAACCCGCGCGGTCCGCACCTGCAACTCGGCGCTTACTGCCTGCGCGACATCGAGGGTGCGATAGCCGAGTGCCCGGCGGGCATGAATCACCGTGCCGGACATCCACTTTCGCCGCCGCATCGCGAGCATTGCCGAGATCCCGGTCGGCCCCCCGATGATCACGCCCACCAGGATCCCAATCGGCCACGAAGCCACCGCGCCCACCACCACCGCGGCGAGGACGCCGATGCCGGCAGCTACCAGCGCCACCGTACGCAGACGCGGAACGACCAGCGCGGGGTCGATGAGGTCGAGTTCCGTCCGCTGATCAGGCTCCGGCAAGGAGTTCTCCGACGGTCTCAACCGCCCGAGCCAGCTCGATATCGCGCTGGTCGCCGGTCTGCAGGTCCTTGAGCCCGACGGTGCCCGCCTCGATATCCCGATCGCCAAGCACCAGGGCGTACTTCGCCCCGGACTTGTCGGCGGCCTTCATCGCGCCCTTCAGGCCGCGTCCGCCGTAGGCGAGATCGACCGAGACGCCGTTGGCCCGCAGCCGGTGCGCGAGCACGATGAGCTCGGCCCTGGCTTCGTCTCCGAGCGGTACACCGAAGACCTCGCACCGCGCCGGATCACCGGCGGACTTGCCCTCCGCCGCGAGAGCAAGCAGCGTGCGGTCGATGCCAAGCCCGAAGCCGATCCCGGACAGCGGCTGGCCGCCGAGTTGTGCCATAAGCCCGTCGTACCGACCACCGCCACCGATGCCCGACTGGGCGCCGAGACCGTCGTGCACGAACTCGAACGTCGTCTTCGTGTAGTAATCCAGCCCGCGGACCATCCTGGGGTTGACCACGTACGGCACTCCGAGCCGGTCCAGGTGGCCAAGGACCTCGTCGAAATGCGCCTTCGCAGAGGCGGACAGGTGATCGATCATCAGCGGCGCGTCCGCGGTCATCTCCCGGACCTGCGGGCGCTTGTCATCGAGAACGCGCAGCGGGTTGATCTCCGCCCGTCGCCGTGTCTCCTCATCGAGATCGAGGCCGAACAGGAACTCCTGCAGCAGGGCGCGGTACTCCGGGCGGCAGGTGTCGTCACCGAGCGAGGTGATCTCCAACCGGAACCCGTCGAGGCCGAGGCTGCGGAAACCGGTATCGGCAATCGCGATCACCTCGGCATCGAGCGCCGGATCGTCCACACCGATCGCCTCGACACCGACCTGCTGCAACTGGCGGTACCGTCCCGCCTGCGGCCGCTCGTAGCGGAAGAACGGGCCGTTGTAGCTCAGCTTCACCGGCAGCTGCCCGCGGTCCAGACCGTGCTCGATTACCGCACGCATAACACCCGCCGTACCCTCCGGCCGCAGCGTGACGCTGCGATCGCCGCGGTCGGCGAAGGTGTACATCTCCTTGCTCACCACGTCGGTCGACTCGCCCACACCGCGGGCGAACAGCCCGGTGTCCTCGAAGATCGGCAACTCGATATGGCCGTACCCTGCGAGACGGGCGGCGCGCGTGAGTGCGTCTCGGACCGCCACGAAACCGGCGGAATCGGGCGGCAAATAGTCGGGCACGCCCTTCGGCGCGGCGAATGCGTTCGGCTTGCTCACGATGATCAAGCCTAGGCGTTGCCGGTCTGTCAGCGACGTCTCAGGTCGTAATGGCAGACTCATACCCCGCGCGG
>NZ_LRRB01000177.1 GCF_001646865.1 Aldersonia kunmingensis
TGACGCTGGATGTGGATGGCCGATTCGGCAAGGTGGAGGTGCTCCGTGGCTGACGAATTCGACACCGACTGGGCAGAAGATGGGCGCTCCGCAGGCTCCGCGCCGCGCGAAGGCAAACGCGGACCGTCGGTCCTGCTCCTGCTCTCCGGAATCCTCGCGCTCGTCGTGAGCGGGTGGGCGCTCGCCGGTGGGAACGGCTGGCCGGGCGAGGGCGTGGATGGCCCGAACCTCGGCTGGATCCTTGTCGTTGCGGCGATCATCGTGGGCGCGCTTCTCGTCTTCACGCCCAGCAAGCGCTAACTCGCGCGCTCGGTCACTCCCATTCGATGGTGCCCGGCGGCTTGCTGGTCACGTCCAGCACGACGCGGTTCACGTCGGGCACCTCGTTGGTGATGCGAGTCGAGATTCGTTCCAGCACCTCGTAGGGCAGGCGGGTCCAGTCGGCGGTCATCGCGTCCTCGCTCGACACCGGCCGCAGCACGATCGGGTGTCCGTAGGTACGGCCGTCACCCTGCACACCGACGCTGCGCACGTCTGCGAGCAGCACCACCGGGCACTGCCAGATCTGCTTGTCGAGACCGGCCGCGGTGAGTTCCTCGCGAGCGATCGCATCGGCCTGCCGCAGCGTCGCGAGCCGTCCCTCGTTGACCTCGCCGACAATGCGGATGGCCAGGCCCGGACCCGGGAAGGGCTGGCGCGCAACGATTTCCTCGGGCAATCCGAGTTCGCGGCCGACGGCGCGGACCTCATCCTTGAACAGCAACCGCAGCGGCTCAACGAGTTCGAACTCGAGATCGTCGGGCAGTCCACCGACGTTGTGGTGGCTCTTGATGTTTGCCGTGCCCGAACCACCGCCCGACTCGACGACGTCCGGGTACAGCGTGCCCTGCACGAGGTACTCCACTGCCGGCGCACCAGTCAGGCCGGTCGTCGTCATGGTCTCGTTCACAACCTCCGCGACCGCACCCTCGAAGCTGCGGATGAACTCGCGGCCGATGATCTTGCGCTTCTCCTCCGGATCGGTCACTCCGTCGAGTTCGCCGAGGAACTTGTCGACGGCGTCGACGGTGACCAGCTTGGCACCGGTGGAGGCGACGAAGTCCTGCTGCACCTGCTCACGCTCGCCGGCCCGCAGCAGACCGTGGTCGACGAACACACACGTCAGACGGTCACCGATTGCGCGTTGCACTAGGGCCGCGGCGACCGCGGAGTCGACACCGCCGGACAGACCGCAGATCGCGTGCCCGTCACCGATCTGGGTACGGACCTGCTCTACCAGGGCCTCTGCGATATTCGCGGGCGTCCAGACCGCATCGATGCCCGCGATCTCGTGCAGGAAGCGGCTGAGCACCTGCTGGCCGTGCGGCGAGTGCAGCACCTCGGGGTGGTACTGCACGCCGGCCAGGCGGCGCGCGCGGTTCTCGAACGCCGCGACCGGCGCACCCGCGCTGGTGCCGGTGACCTCGAAACCCTCCGGGGCGTCGGTGACCGCGTCACCGTGGCTCATCCACACCGGCTGCACGGTGGGCAGCCCGCCGTGCAGGATGCCGCCGTCGACGCTGAGTTCGGTGCGGCCGTACTCGCGGGTGCCGGTGTGCGACACCGTGCCGCCGAGGGCCTGGGCCATCGCCTGGAATCCGTAGCAGATGCCGAAGACGGGGATGTCGTGATCGAACAACCGCGGGTCGAGCTGCGGTGCGCCCTCGGTGTACACACTCGACGGCCCGCCGGACAGGACGATCGCGCGGGGTTTGCGCGCCACCATCTCCTCGACCGTGGTCGTGTGCGGGACCACCTCCGAGTACACCTTCGCCTCGCGCACGCGGCGCGCGATCAGTTGTGCGTACTGGGCGCCGAAGTCGACGACGAGGACCGGGGAATCGGGCTGCTGCGTTTGTGCCACTCGGATGATTCTAGCTGCGACGACACGGCGCGAACGCGCCCGTACCGGGCAGTGCGATTACGCGCATCAGGCCGACTTGATCTCAACGATCGGCAGCCGCAGTGCCGCGGGCGCCTCGGCGGGCACGACGGGCTGCTTCGGGTGCACCGGCGCGAGCCGCTGGTACGCGGCCCCCTGCTCGGGACGGGTGTCGGCCTCGCCCTTGTTCGGCCACATCGCCGCGGACCGCTCGGCCTGCGCGCAAATGGTCAGTGACGGGTTGACACCGAGGTTCGCCGATACCGCTGCGCCGTCCACGATGCTGAGCGTCGGGTAGCCGTAAACCCGGTGGTACGGATCGATTACGCCGGTATCCGGGCCGTCGCCGATCGTGCACCCGCCGAGGAAATGCGCCGTCAGTGGGATGTCGAAGATCTCACCCCAGGTGCCGCCCGCGACCGCGTCGATCTTGCCGGCGATTCGGCGAGTCGCCTCGTTGCCGACCGGGATCCAGGTCGGGTTCGGCTCACCGTGGCCCTGTTTGCTCGTGTACCGGCGCCCGAAGAGTCCGCGCTTGGTGAACGTGGTGATCGAGTTGTCGAGGTTCTGCATGACGAGCGCGATCATGGTGCGCTCGCTCCAGTTCCGCACCGACAAAAGCCGCGCTGTCCCGATCGGGTTTCGCAGTACCGCCAAGATGAACTTCATCCAGCGCGGCACCCGCCCACCACCGTCCACCATCAGCGTCTGCAGCAGGCCCATCGCGTTCGAGCCCTTGCCGTAGCGCACCGGCTCGATATGGGTGTCCGCGGTCGGGTGGAACGACGACGTGATCGCGACGCCCTTGGTGAGGTCGAGTGCCGGGTCGACCTTGTACTTGCCCGCGCCGACGATGGATTCGGAGTTGGTGCGGGTGAGCAGGCCGAGCCGGTCGGACATCTTCGGCAGCAC
>NZ_LRRB01000038.1 GCF_001646865.1 Aldersonia kunmingensis
TCGGTTCAGGAACCACATCCGCTGCTGCGCCAACGACAACGGCACACGCTCGGGGCGCGGACCTGCGACCAACGCGACCCGACCCCCACCGACGTGCGACTCAACCGCTCGGGCGAGACCTTCCACCGTGGACGCTTCGAAGATCATCCGCACCGACACCGTGGCATCGAGGGCCGCACCGAGGCGCGACGCTACCTGCGTCGCCAGCAGGCTGTTGCCGCCGAGCGCGAAGAAGTCGTCGTCGAGACCGACCTGCTGGATTCCGAGCACCTCGGCGAACGCTTGCGCAGCAGCCTGCTCGATCAACGTGGTCGGGGCACGGAACACCGCGGTCTCGAACTCCGGCGCCGGGAGTGCCTTGCGATCCAGCTTGCCGTTGACGGTCAACGGGATCCGATCGAGCACCACGAACGCGCTCGGCACCATGTACGCGGGCAGCGGCTCCGCCGCCAACGTGCGCACCGTCTCGACCTCGAACACCGCGCCGGCAGCGGGCACCACATAAGCGACCAGCCGTGCATCGCCCGGAATGTCCTCACGCACCACGACCGCGCACTCGCCGACGTCGGGCAGCGCCGCCAGGACGGCCTCGATCTCACCCAACTCGATGCGGAAACCGCGCACCTTGACCTGATCGTCGGCACGTCCCACGAACTCGAGCTCACCGTCGTGGGTCCAGCGCGCTACGTCACCGGAGCGGTACAGCCGCCCGCCCGATCCGAACGGGTCGGCGACGAACCGGGTCGCGTTCAGCTCACTGCGACCCAGATAGCCGCGCGAGAGTTGGCCACCGGCGATGTACACCTCGCCCGCGACACCCATCGGAGCCGGGCGCAACCGCGAATCCAGCACATACAACCGAAGCCCGGCGATCGGGCCACCCACCACACTCGCGGCAGCAGTATCGGTCGCATTGATGCGCCGGTGCGTGACATGCACCGTCGTCTCGGTAATGCCGTACATGTTCACCAGCACGCAGCCCAGATCCCCGCGCCGATCGAACCAGCCCCGCAACCGCCGCGGCTCCAACGCCTCGCCACCGAAAATCACATAGCGCAGCGCCAAATCGTCCAGCACGTCATTCGAGCGGGCCCGATCGGCCTCGACGAACTGATAGAACGCCGACGGCGTCTGATTCAGCACCGTCACACCCTCGGCCGCCACCAACTCGAGGAACTGGGCCGGGGAACGCGAGGTGAAGTAATCCACCACCACCAGCCGTCCACCGGTCAGCAACGGGCCCCACAACTCCCACACCGAGAAGTCGAACGCAATCGAGTGGAACATCGTCCACACATCGTCCGCACCGAACCCGTACAGCTCCTCGGTACCGGTCATCAACTCGACGACGTTGCGATGCGCGACCGCCACGCCCTTCGGTCGCCCGGTCGACCCCGACGTGTAGATGACGTAGGCGACGTGCTCGGGACGCAACGGAACCGTCCGCTCCGACACCGAAATCGGTTCGCCCGACACAGCACTCACATCGAGGGTGTCGATATCGAGCACCGGCACACCAGTGAATTCGTGCTCACGTCCCGACCACGAAATCACGCACGCCGGAGCCGCATCGGCCACCACGTACTCGATCCGCTCACGCGGATACGTCGGATCCAACGGCACGTACCCCGCGCCGGCCTCGACGACCGCGAGCACCGCCACCACAAGATCGAGCGACCGCGGCAGAGCCACACCCACCAGCGACTCCGGGCCCACACCTTGGGCGATCAGATGCCGCGCCAACCGACGCGCCTGCGCCGCCAACTCGCCATACGTCAACCGCTCGTCGCCGAACACCACCGCGACCGCACCCGGATCCCGCGCAACCTGCTCGGAGAACAGGCCCGCCAGCGTGACGGAAAGGTCCGCCCCCGACGTCGCACCCGCACCACTCCACCCATCAACCAACGTCCCGCGCTCAACCGAATCGAGGATCTCGATATCCCCCACCAGACCAAGCGGATTCGCCACCGCCGCAGCGATGATCCGGAGCAGCCGATCGGCGAACGACTGCGCCGTGCGGTCGTCGAACAGGTCGGTGGCATAGGTGATTTCGCCGAGCAGACCGCCGTCGGATTCGTCGGCCGACATCGTGACCTGCAGGTCGAACTTGGCCACTGCAATGTCATGGTCCAACTGCGCGACGTGCAGACCCGGGAGTTCGAACCTCGTCTGAGCCAGGTTCTGGAACGCGAGGGCCACCTGGAATAGCGGATGCCGCGCCTGGGAGCGCTCAGGATCGAGCACCTCTACCAACCGCTCGAATGGCACATCCGCATGTCCGAACGCGGACACGTCGATTTCCCGCACGCCCGCAAGCAGATCCGCGAACGACTTGCCGCCATCGACCTCGGTACGCAGCACCAGAGTGTTGACGAACATGCCGATCAGGTCATCGAGCTCACGCTCGCCACGACCGGCGATCGGGGTACCGACCGCAATGTCCTCGGTGCCCGACAGACGTGCGAGCAGCACCGCGAGCGCCGCATGCACCACCATGAACGGTGTTGCCCCGTGAGCATGCGCCACCTCGACGAGACCGGCATGCATTGCCGCCGGCACCTCGAATTTGACGGTTGCGCCGCGGCGCGACGCGACCGCCGGCCGCGGGCGGTCCGACGGCAGATCCAGCTGATCCGGCACACCCGCGAGTTGCGTTGACCAGTAAGCAATCTGACGCGAAATCAACGATTCCGCATCAGCATCGGACCCGAGCACCTCACGCTGCCACAGCGCGTAATCCGCGTACTGCACCGCCAACGGCGACCAGCCCGGCACCTCACCGCGCGTGCGCGCCTCGTACGCT
>NZ_LRRB01000122.1 GCF_001646865.1 Aldersonia kunmingensis
GCGAGTGCACCCGTATCGATCACCGCGCCACCCGCGGGCTGCACATACGACACGAGCACCGTGGCACCCGAATCCAATGTCCGGCCCAGTGTCACGGCGAACCGCACCGACTCATGCGAGGCGAGCACTGCGTCGATCTCGCCCAGCTCGACACGGAAACCACGGACCTTCACCTGGAAGTCGGTGCGCCCCACGAACTCCAACGCACCGTCGCGGCGCCACCGCACCAAATCACCCGTGCGGTACATCGGTTCGCCGCCCGGCGCGTACGGGTTCGCGATGAATCGCTCCGCGGTCAGACCCGCCCGGTCGTGATAGCCACGCGCCAGCGCATCACCGGACAGGTACAGCTCACCCGCCGCACCCGCCGGAACCGGACGCAATCGCGCGTCGAGAACGAGCGCCGACATCCCGGCCACCGGCGTACCAATCGTCACCGGACCATCCGCCGTCAGCTCGGCGTACGAGGAGATGATCGTGGTTTCCGTCGGGCCGTAACCGTTGAAATACCGGCGACCCGGCGCCCACCGCGCCACCAACTCCGGCGTCGAGACGTCACCACCGACTGATACGACCTCGAAGTCGGACAGCATCGAGGCATCCATCGTGCCCAGCACGGCCGGCGTGATGATCGAGTGCGTCACCCGCTCCGCGGCCAGCAGCTCGGTCAGCTCCAGGCCACCGATCACTCCCGCCGGCACGATCACCAGAGTCGCGCCGTTCGAGAACGTCGCGGTCCACTCCAGCACCGACGGATCGAAACTCGGCGAACACACATGCAGGAACCGCGAATCCGGATTCACGCCATACAAACCGGTCGCATACTGCGTCACGCCAGCGAGGCCGGCGTGGGTTACCGCAACGCCCTTCGGGCGCCCCGTCGAACCCGAGGTGTAGATCATGTACGCCGTGTTCGACACCCGCACCGGCGCAAGCCGATCCGCATCGGTCACGCCGTTCGCCTCGTACTCGGCCAGCGCCTGGTCGGTACCCGGCGCATCCAGCTCGAGCCATTCGAATCCGGCAGCCGGCAGGCCGCCGATGAAATCGGACCCCGTAATACCCAGCAGCGCACCGGAATCCGACAACATGTACTCGACACGGTCCGCCGGATACGTGGGATCCACCGGCACATACGCAGCACCGGTCTTCGCGACCGCCCACACCGCCAGCACCATGTCGTAGGACCGCGGCAACGCCAACGCCACTATGCCTTCCGGCCCCACGCCACGACCGATCAGCAAACGCGCCAACCGGCTGGACGACGCATCCAACTCCCGATAGGTGTAGGACTGCCCGTCGTACCGCACTGCCACCGCATCCGGCGACGACGCCACCGACGCCGTCAGAAGCTCCGGCAACACCCCGACAGGCATCGCACCGGCGCCCGACACCTGGGTCAGCGCAGCGAACTCGCCCGCATCGAGGATCTCGATATCCCCCACCAACACGTCAGGATCCGAAACGACCGCGGTCAGGACACGCAGCAACCGTGCACCGAAGTCGACCATCGTCTGTTCGTCGAACAGTTCGGTCGCATAGGTCAGCACGCCGCCCATGCCGCGACCGGAGTCGGACGGATACTCCGACAAGGTCACCTGCAGGTCGAACTTCGCAGCCTCCGACCCCGCGTCGAGGCCGGCGACGGTCAGACCTGGGAGCTCGAACCGGGTCGTACCCAGGTTCTGGAAGGACAGCGCCACCTGGAACAACGGATTGCGCGCCTGCGACCGAACCGGATCCAGGATCTCGACCAGCCGCTCGAACGGCACATCCGCATGCCCGAACGCACCCAGATCGGTTTCGCGCGTCTGCGCGAGCAGCTCCGCGAATGACTCGCCACCACTGACACCGGTGCGCAGCACCAGGGTGTTGACGAACATGCCGATCAGATCGTCGAGCTCACGCTCGCCACGACCCGCGATCGGGGTGCCGACCGCGATATCGTCGCCACCGGACAGCCGTGCAAGCAGCACCGCCAACGCGGCGTGCACCACCATGAACAACGTCGCATCATGGGCCCGCGCGACTCCGACCAGCGCGGTGTGCAGCTCGGCCGGCACGTCGAATTCGACATTCGCACCCCGCCCCGACGCGACCGCCGGTCGCGGCCGATCGAACGGCAGCCCCAACTCCTCGGGCACACCCGCCAGCTGGCCTTGCCAGTACCCGAGCTGGCCCGCGATCAGCGACTCGGGATCGTCCTCCGACCCGAGCACCTCCCGCTGCCACAGGGCGTAATCGGCGTACTGCACCGGCAACGCAGCCCAGCCCGGCACGTCACCACGGGTCCGTGCCTCGTACGCCACCATCACATCGCGCGCCAACGGAGCAACCGAGAAACCATCGGTAGCAATGTGATACGCCACGAACACCAGGACGAACTCGGTGGCACCTGTGACGTCGGTGGCGACCGCGTCGCTCACCCGGAACAGACGCGCCCGCACCGGAACCTCGGTCGTGACATCGAACCCACGCCCGACAACTCCGGCCACCGCACCGAACAGCTCTGCCTCCGGCACCGGAACCGGCGCGAGGTCCAGAACCACCTCAGAAGCGGGCAGCACCAACTGGTAGCCCACACCGTCGATCTCGGGGTACATCGTGCGCAGCGATTCGTGCCGCTCCACCACATCGGCGACCGCCAGTTGCAGTGCAGCAGTATCGAGTTCACCCGACAGCCGGATCGCCATCGGGACGTTGTCCACCACCGACTCGGGATCGAACCGGTTCAGGAACCACATCCGCGACTGCGCC
>NZ_LRRB01000202.1 GCF_001646865.1 Aldersonia kunmingensis
GCCTTCCCAACGGAACGCGGCCAGGTGTACGATATCGAACACCCATTCGAATCATTCATCACCGCAGGAACACTCGTCCCGCTGACGTGGAATGACATAGTTGTGATTAGACACGCCGAGAGTTCGGATGGTCAAGTCGACACCCGAAATCCATTACTATCCAATTCTTTTTGGCTCGTGTCTGGACCAGTGACCAGTTAGCAGGTTGCCGGGCATAGGCTGTTCGGTCGTGAGCGAAGTCAGCAGCAACGGCGAAGTAAACGGGCCGCGCGTGGTCGTTCTGGTAGGCGGCGTCGGCGGTGCGCGGTTCCTCCAGGGCGTGCGCGAACTCCTCGATGGACGCGGCGAAATCACGGCGGTCGTGAACGTGGGCGACGACGTCTGGATGCACGGACTGCGCATCTGCCCGGATCTCGACACCTGCATGTACACCCTCGGCGGCGGTATCGACACCGAGCGCGGGTGGGGCCATATCGACGAAACGTGGCACGCCAAAGAGGAATTGAGCAAGTACAACGCGGTGCCCGATTGGTTCGGCCTCGGCGACCGCGACATTGCCACCCACCTCATCCGCAGCCAGATGCTCCGCACCGGCTACGCGCTCTCGGCCGTTACCGAGGCCCTGTGCAACCGCTGGCAGCCGGGCGTGCAGCTGCTGCCGGTGACCGACGACCGGAGCGAAACGCATGTCGTCGTGACGGATCCCGAGTCCGATTCCGGCGAGCGCAAGGCCATTCATTTCCAGGAATGGTGGGTCCGCTACCGCGCAGATATCGAGACACACAGCTTCGCCAATGTGGGCGCGGAACAAGCCAAACCGGCCCCCGGAGTGATCGAAGCGATCGAGTCTGCCGATGTGATCTTGCTCGCACCTTCGAATCCCGTCGTCAGCATCGGCGCCGTCCTCGCCGTGCCCGGAATCCGCGGTGCGCTGCGCACCACCAAGGCCAAGGTGATCGGCCTGTCCCCCGTGATCGACGGAAAACCGTTGCGCGGTATGGCCGACGAATGCCTCACCGTGATCGGTGTGGAGACCTCGGCCCAGGCGATCGGCGTGCACTACGGCGCGCGCAGCGGCAACGGAATTCTGGACGGCTGGCTCGTGCACTCGACCGACACCGCGGACGTCCCCGGCGTCGAGGTGCGCAGCGTCCCGCTGCTCATGACCGACCCGGAAACCACCGCCGAGATGGCTCGCACCGCAATGGCTCTGGGCGGAGTCTCGCTGTGAACGTCGCAGACCACTCCGCGCCCGCGGGCCTAGAGATCCTTCCCGTCCAGGGGCTGCCCGAATTCCGACCCGGCGACGACGTCGCAGAACACCTTGCGCGGCAGGCACCCTGGCTCGCCGACGGCGATGTTCTCGTCGTCACCAGCAAGATCCTCTCCAAGGCGGAGGGCCGCATCGTCGCGGCGCCAACGGACCCCGAGGAGCGCGACGCCGCCCGCCGCCGGCTGATCGACGAAGAATCGGTGCGTGTGCTCGCCCGCAAGGGCCGCACGCTGATCACCGAGAACAAGCTCGGCATCGTGCAGGCTGCCTCCGGCGTGGACGGCTCCAACGTGTTCGGCTCCGAACTCGCGCTGCTGCCGGTTGATCCGGACGCCAGCGCCGCCGCCCTGCGTGCACGGCTCGGCGAGCTGCTCGGCGTCCGCGTCGCGGTGGTCATCACCGACACTATGGGCCGGGCGTGGCGCAATGGGCAGACCGACGCCGCGATCGGCTCGGCCGGCATCTCGGTGCTGCACGCCTACGCCGGTTCCACCGACGGCCAGGGCAACGAACTGCAGGTCACCGAGGTTGCCATCGCCGACGAACTGGCGGCCGCCGGTGATCTGGTGAAAGGGAAACTGCGCGACGTTCCGGTCGCGGTGGTTCGTGGACTCGACCCGCGCGACGACGGCACCACCGCAAGGGCGCTGCTCCGCGGCGGCGAGGACGACCTGTTCTGGCTCGGCACCGCGGAGGCGATCGAGCGCGGTCGTGGCGAGGCACTGCTGCTGCGCAGGTCGGTGCGCCAGTTCGCGACCGACCCGGTGCCTGCCGAAATCCTTCGCAGCGCAATCGCCGAGGCCCTCACTGCGCCCGCGCCGCATCACACCCGGCCGGTCCGGTTCGTGTGGCTGCGTACGCCCGAGGTACGGGACCGTCTGCTGAATGCGATGCGCGAACAGTGGCAGCGCGATCTCGCCGGCGACGGCTGGTCGCCCGAGCGGATCGAGCGCCGGATCGCGCGCGGCGACATTCTGCACCACGCCCCCGAGGTTGTTGTGCCGTTCTGCGTCCCCGACGGTGCCCACGACTATCCCGACACCCGCCGCACGGACGCCGAGGCCACCATGTTCACCGTCGCCGTCGGCGCCGCGGTGCAGGGCCTACTCGTCTCGCTGGCCACGAAAGGCGTGGGCAGCTGCTGGATCGGGTCGACGATCTTCGCCGCCGACGTGGTGCGCGAGAAACTCGGATTGGGTGCGGAGTGGCAGCCGCTCGGCGCGGTCGCGATCGGCTACCCGACCGAGGAACTCTCCCCGCGCCCAACGCGCGATCCCGGTGACGGGCTGATCGAACTGTGAGCGCCGAGAGCCTGCACGCCTCGGCCGTCGAGGTGCTCGGGGCCTGGTCGCCTGTCGATCGCGGTGACGAATCGGTGCGGCAGACGATGCTGGCCTTCCTCGGCTCGGCGCCGCGCGGCTGCCTGCGCGAACACGCGCCCGGGCACATCACCGCGTC
>NZ_LRRB01000057.1 GCF_001646865.1 Aldersonia kunmingensis
ACGACGCGCGGGAATGCACGGATCGCAGCGACCGCGCGGTTGGCGGCGTCGATTGTGCGGGTGTCCGCGGGGCGGTCCTCGCTCTTTTCGGTGGCGGACAGGTCGGCGCCGGTGCAGAACGCGCGACCCGTGCCGGTCAGCACGGCAGCCCGCACCGCGGGATCGTTGGCGTGGCTCTCGAAAGCCTCTGCGATCGCTTCGAGGGAGGCGTAGGTGAGCGCGTTCATCCGCGCGGGCCGGTTGAGAGTCACACGCAGCACGCCGGAATCGACGGTGACGTCGACGCCCGGAATGGCGGCGCCGGGCGCTTCGGTCTCGGAAGCTGCCGTACTCATGCGGGACCTCTTTCTCCGTGGGCCGAAACTCGGCCGGTCTGCTCCGACTCATCATTACCCCACGCGAGCGGGTACTGACGAGGGGTGGTGCGCTTTGACCGCGGCGGACCTGCTGTGATAGCTGTTTAGCGAGCGATAAGTAAACCATCCGAAAGGGAGCCATGAACGTCACCGATACCGTCGCGATCATCACCGGCGGTGCCTCGGGCCTCGGCCTCGCGACCACCAAGGCGCTGATCGCCGACGGTGCCACCGTTGTCATCTTCGACCTGCCGTCGTCCAACGGTGAGGCCATCGCCAAGGAGCTCGGCGACCGCGTGCGCTTCGCTGCGGGCGATGTCACCGACGAGGCGTCCGTCGCCGCCGCGCTGGACGTCGCGGAGTCGCTCGGCACGCTGCGTGTCGCGGTGAACTGCGCCGGCATCGGCACCGCCATCAAGACCGTCAACAAGAACGGCGCGTTCCCCCTCGACGCCTTCAAGAAGGTCGTCGACGTCAACCTGTTCGGCACGTTCAACGTGCTGCGCCTGGCGGCCGAGCGCATCTCGAAGACCGACCCGGTCGACGGCGAGCGTGGCGTGATCATCAACACCGCCTCCGTCGCCGCGTTCGACGGCCAGATCGGCCAGGCCGCGTACTCCGCGTCGAAGGGCGGCGTTGTCGGCATGACCCTGCCGATCGCGCGTGACCTCGCGTCGCTGCTCATCCGCGTTGTCACCATCGCGCCGGGCCTGTTCAAGACCCCGCTGCTCGGCTCGTTGCCGGAAGAGGCGCAGAAGTCGCTCGGCGCGCAGGTGCCGCACCCGTCGCGTCTGGGCGACCCGGCCGAGTACGGCTCGCTGGCGGCGCACATCATCTCGAACCCGATGCTCAACGGCGAGGTGATCCGTCTCGACGGCGCGATCCGGATGGCGCCGCGCTGACGGTTGCATTCCGCACGACACCGGCTGGGGCCCGGTACATCCACCTCGGGTGTACCGGGCCCCAGCCCGTTTATGCAGCCACCCGTCCGCTGTGACATAAGGTCACCAGTGATGACACCTTCGGCGGATCCCGACGCCTTCCTGGCGCAGACCACCACCAGGCTGGCGCAGTTCGACGTGCACACCGTCGACGCCGCCGGACGGCGCGCCGCCGCGGTCGCGCTCGCGTTCGGCCCCACCGAATCGGGGGAGATCGGCTTCATTCTGACGCGCCGGGTGGCACGCCTGCGCGCTCATCCCGGCCAGTTCGCGCTGCCCGGCGGGCGCGTCGACAATGGCGAGACCCCCGCGGAAGCAGCAGTCCGCGAACTCGGTGAAGAGATGCGGGTATTCATCGACCCGAGCGCCGTGCTCGGCCGGCTCGACGACTATGTGACCCGGTCCGGATACGTGATCTCGCCCTACGTGGTCTGGGTCGCCGAGGGGCTTGCCGATATCGATCCGAACCCGGAGGAGGTGGCCGAACTGTTCGTGCCCACCCTTTCCGAGCTCGACGTCGACCCACGCTTCATCTCCATTCCGGAGTCCGAGCGGCCGGTCGTGCAGTGGCCGTTCCGGGATCACTTGATTCACGCGCCGACCGGCGCGATCGTCTACCAGTTCCGAGAGGTCGTGTTGCACGGTCGTTCCACCCGCGTGGACGGGCTGGAACAGCCCGTCTTCGCGTGGCGCTGATCGAGAAGGGGAGGGAAATGGCAATCCTGGGACGACTGAACCGCGTCGGTATCGAGCCTGTCGCGTGGCGCGCCCCCAAGGCGCCCGACCGCACCGGCGCTTTCGCGCCGAACACCGAACTCGACGCGGCACAGCGCTGGCTGCTCCCGTCGGGCGAAGGCCCCGAGGACGTCGCGGTCGACCACGAGGGCCGCGTGATCACCGGGGCCGCGGACGGCGCGATCTGGCGCTTCGACACCCACGGCAAGGCCGAGCTCATCGCACGCACCGGCGGCCGGCCCCTCGGCATCGAAATGCTGGACGACGGAAGGTATCTGGTCTGCGACTGCGAGCGCGGGGTGCTGCGCGTAGATGACAGCGGTCGCTGCGAAGTGCTTGCCGACACCGCCGTCGGGCAGCCGTTGCTCGCCACCAACAATGCGGCGGTCGCACGTGACGGCACCATCTACTTCAGCGATTCCTCGGCGCGATACGCCATCGCGGAGCACAAACTCGACATCCTCGAGCACGGCGGCACCGGACGGCTGTTGCGGCTCGACCCGAAGACCGGC
>NZ_LRRB01000247.1 GCF_001646865.1 Aldersonia kunmingensis
TTGGAGTTGTTCCGCAACACCGCGGCGCTGGCGCTGTTGCCGGTGTTCGTGCTGATCCTCGGCATCGGTGAGGAGTCGAAGGTCGCGCTGGTGGTCTACGCCTGCACGTTCCCGATCCTGCTCAACACCATTACCGGCGTGCGCACTGTTGAGCCGTTGCTGGTGAAATCCGCTCAGTCCATGGGTTTCTCGTCGTTGCGGCTGTTCCAGAAGGTGGTGTTGCCGGCTGCGGTGCCGTCCATCTTCACCGGTATTCGAATGGCGGCCGCTGCCTCGATTCTCGTGCTGATCGCTGCCGAGATGGTGGGTGCGAAGGCGGGTCTGGGTTACCTGATCACCGCATCGCAGCTGAATTTCCAGATCCCGCAGATGTACGCCGGGATCATCGCGATCGCGCTCGTCGGCCTCGTGTTCAACGCAGTCATCGTCTTCATCGAACGCCGGCTCTCCCGCTGGCGCCAGGATTCGTAGGAAAGAGTTACCTCTCAATGTCCAAGTTGAACAAGAAGTTTCATCTCAACGCCTTTCTCATGGGTGTCGGTCATCATGAGGCGGCGTGGCGGCACCCGCGCACCAATGCGGGCGACGCGCTCGATGTGGCGCACTTCCAGAATCTCGGCAAGATCGCCGAGCGCGGCAAGCTCGACTCCGTGTTCTTTGCCGACGGGCTCGCGGTCGGTCCTCGGGTCAAGAACAATGTGCAGGCCATCTTCGAGCCGGTGACGCTGCTGTCTGCGATTGCCGTGGCCACCGAGCGAATCGGATTGATCGCGACCTCGTCGACGACCTACGCCGATCCGTACACGACTGCCCGCAAGTTCACCTCGCTCGACCACATCAGCGCCGGCCGTGCGGGGTGGAACATCGTCACCTCGGCCGGTGCCGACGAAGCCGCGAACTACGGGCTCGATGGCACCCCTCTGCACGCCGGAAGGTATGACCGCGCACAGGAATTCGTCGACGTCACGATCGAGCTGTGGGACAGCTGGGAAGACGACGCGGTGCGACTTGACGTCGAGGCGGGCATCTTCGCGAATCCGGACAAGGTGCACATCATCAACCACAAGGGTGAGCACTTCCAGATCCGCGGCCCGCTCAACTCGCCTCGGTCGTTGCAGGGGCGTCCCTTGCTCGTGCAGGCCGGATCCTCGGAGAGCGGAAAGGATTTCGCTGCCCGCTACGCCGAGGCAGTCTTCACCGCGCAGCGCACGCTCGAACAGGGTCAGGAGTTCTACCGCGATCTGAAGGCTCGCGTGGTAAAGGCGGGCCGCAGCGCCGACGACCTGAAGGTGCTGCCGGGCATCGTGCCGTTCATCGCGGACACGGAGGAAGAGGCGCGGGCGCTGGAGCAGTCGTTCACGGATCTCATTTCGCCGGAATACTCGTTGCGCCAGCTGTCCACGATGCTCGGCGTCGACCTCACCGAGCACTCGCTGGACGCCCCACTGCCGCCGCTGCCCCCGATCGAGCAGATCGAGGGCCACAAGAGCCGCTACCAGCTGGTGAAGGATCTTGCGGCGGAAGGCAATCGCACCGTGCGCGAGCTGATCGGTCTCCTCGGTGGTGGACGTGGGCATCGCACATTCGCCGGCACGCCGGAGCAGGTGGCCGACGAGCTCGAGCAGTGGTTCACCCAGGGTGCGGCGGATGGCTTCAACATCATGCCGCCGTACCTGCCGGGCGGACTGGAAGATTTCGTCGATCGGGTCGTCCCGATCCTGCAGCAGCGCGGCTTGTTCCGCGACGAGTACACCTCGACCACGCTGCGTGGCCACTACGGGCTCGGTGAGCTGGACAACCAGTTCGCGGCGGCGCGTGCGGAGGCGACAACGGCCTGACTCTTGCTCTGAGTCGGGAGGTGGAATACGCACGGGAGGACGAATCCTCGTCCTCCCGTGCGTATTTGGTGTACGGATAGGAGGATGCTCGGCGCAATGCCTCAGTCGAACAGGCAGCTTCACCTCAACCTTTTCATTTTCGGTGTCGGGCAGGCCGAGGCCGCGTGGCGGCATCCGCTCACCAACGAGCGCGACCTGCTCGATGTCGCGCACTATCAGAACCTGGCCCGGATTGCTGAGCGCGGGAAGCTGGATTCGGTGTTCTTCGCCGACGCCCTGGCCGTCGATTCCCGGATCAAGCACAACGCGCTGTGGATCTTCGAACCGGTCACGCTGCTGTCGGCCATCGCCGTCGCCACGGAGCGGATCGGCTTGATCGCTACCGCAACGACTTCGTACTCCGATCCGTACACGACGGCGCGCAAGTTCGCCTCGCTCGACCACATCAGCGGTGGGCGGGCGGGCTGGAACATCGTTACCTCCGCCTTGCCGGAAGAGGCAGCCAACTTCGGCCTCGACGACACACCTCAACATGGCGGGAGATACGAGCGCGCAACCGAATTCGTCGATGCCACGCTCGAGCTGTGGGACAGCTGGGAGGACGACGCGGTGCTGCTCGATGCCGAGT
>NZ_LRRB01000274.1 GCF_001646865.1 Aldersonia kunmingensis
GAAAGGCAAACTCGTCGCCTGACGATCCTGCTCGTTGGACATGGGTGTCAACCTACCGTCATATCAGTCGGTTCAAGCCCGACACGTGGAGCGACGCATCGACAGTGATGCGCGCGCAATAAGTCAGTGACCGGCAGCAGCCGGTTCCACAAGCTCCACCAGCACGCCACCGGCGTCCTTGGGGTGGATGAAGTTGATCCGCGAACCCGCGGTGCCGCCACGAGCCTCGTCGTAGAGTAGCCGAATGCCCTGGGACCGTAGAAGATCCGCGACCGTATCGATATCGGAGACTCGGTAGGCGAGCTGCTGCAGGCCAGGGCCACTGCGATCGATGAACTTGGCGATCGTCGAGTCTGCAGTCAGGGGAGCGAGTAGCTGCACCGCGGTGCCGCTCGTGCTGCCGCGCACAGACAGCATCGCCTCGTGGACGCCCTGGCTCTCGTTTACCTCGCGGTGGGTTTCAACCATGCCGAGGTGGGTGGAGTACCACTCAACGGCAGCGTCCAAATCGGGGACGGCGATACCGACATGATCGATGTCGAGGACCAGCTGGGAATCGAGTACGACGGCCGCCGCATTGGTGGCGCCGTCTGCAGAGGCGGAAAGTGTCATACCAAAAAGGTAGCGCTCTCGCGGGATGAGTTCGCGCCGGGTATCCCGTGCGCGGATACCTTCTCGGACTCGACCGAGAATTGGGTGTAAAAGGCCTGGTCGTCGGGGGTTGAGAAGGGGCCCGGCGACGCCTCTGCGATCCGGTGATTTTCATCACACGTGAGGCGCCCGGGTGCGAGCAAAGTAACTACGGCCCGTAGTAGAAATTCGGGCACAATGGGCGCATGGGAAACGTCCTCAATGTGTCCACGCCCGCGAAGCGCTTCCGCCTGGTTGCCTACTGGGAAGCGGTGACCTGGGCGATTCTGCTCGTCGCAATGTTCTTCAAGTGGGTGCTCGGGCACGAAGAGGCAATTCGGATCCCCGGCATGCTGCATGGCATCACCGGCTTCACGCTGTTCGTCATCGTGGCGCTGGTGACCGCGGTCGAACTGCGCTGGGACTGGAAGACGACGCTGCTCGCGCTGGTTTCCAGCGTTCCGCCCTTCGGCACGGTGTTTTTCGAGAAGTGGGCGGCACGCAATGGCAAGCTCGCCGAGTTGAGCACCGCGCCCGAACCGGTGCCCGCGCAGTCGTGACAAACTTGGAGCCGTGACTCGACCCGGACCGTCTCGCCGTCCCTCGCCCACCATGGCAGCCGCGATGTCGGGTGCTGTTGACCTCTCCGGTTTGAAGGAGCGCGCGCAGGCGCCGCAGCAACCGCAAGCCGGACCCGGTGGCGAGGCGCCCGCGGGCGTCGTCTTCCAGGTGACCGAGGCGAATTTCGAGTCCGCTGTACTGCAGCGCTCGACCGAGGTCCCGGTGGTCGTGGCACTCGTGTCGGGCCGCAGCCCGCAAAGCCTCGAGTTGGCTGATTCGCTGGCGCGGCTGGCGGAAGGCGACGCGGGTCAATGGGTGCTCGGTGTCGTAGAGGTCGACTCCAGCATGCGAATCGCGCAGGCCTTCGGCGTGCAGGCGATCCCGACCGTGGTCGCGGTCGCCGCGGGTCAGCCGCTCGCCGACTTCCAGGGGCCGCAGGCCGAGCCGCAGTTGCGGCAGTGGATCGACGCGGTTCTGCGCGCGGTCGAGGGCAAGCTTTCCGGTGCGCAGGGCGACGAGCCTGCCGAGGAGGAAGCGCCGGAGGACCCGCGTTTCACCGCCGCCGAGGATGCGCTCGACCAGGGCGACTTCGCCGGCGCCGAGGCCGCGTACCAGGCGATCCTCGATGTGGAGCCGGACAACGCCGAGGCGAAGGCGGCACAGCGGCAGGTGCGCTTCATGGCCCGCGCGCAGAATGTTCCGGCCGATGCGATCGCCACTGCGGATGCCGACCGGAAGAACGTTGAGGCCGCGCTTTTCGCTGCCGATGCAGAATTGCTCGGCCAGCAGCCCGAGGCCGCATTCGGGCGGTTGATCGATCTGGTCCGGGTTACTGCCGGCGACGATCGCACTCTCGTCCGGACCCGGCTGCTCGAGCTGTTCGAGCTTTTCGATCCCGCCGAGCCCTTCGTCGTCGCCGCGCGCCGCAAGCTCGCCGCGGCGCTCTACTGAGCCGCGCTCACTCGTCAGTTGTAGCGGGCGTCGCACGCGGCGCGCCCGCCGAGCACGCCTGAGCGGAACGCCTCGACGCGTGAGAAACCGCTCGGCACCGTGCGGCCTTCGGCGTCGCTGGCCGCGAGCCCATCGGTGAGCAGCCCGGACACAGCCTCGTCGAGATCGCCGGGGGACAACGTGAAATCGCCGGCGTCAGGCCCGCGCTCTGTCGCGAGGCCGGCGGTGATGACGCCCGACAGGCACGCCGTTCGCAACGCTGTCTTCGCCTCGGTGAGTGCCTGCCCGGCTTCGCGCTGCAC
>NZ_LRRB01000148.1 GCF_001646865.1 Aldersonia kunmingensis
CCGTTGAGCCCGAGGTGCTAGTCGATGGCGTTAGCGCCATCGGCACTTACGTCATAACCGACCGAACCGCGAGCAAACTAGCCCTTGTATCGACAGTAGCTCCGGAATCACTCACAACACGTGACACAGCTCGGCACAACGACGATGTCCCGAGCGCCTTCACACGATGCCCGGTAGGCGACATGTATGTCGCCGCCCCAGGCATACCGCGTCTCCGAGCACACCGAAACGAGTCCAGGCCGAGTGGAATACGACGAGATCGAATATGCGGCGTTACCAGTACCCTGGTCACCTCGGCGGTGAGGAACTGTCCGGCGGAAATAATGTTGTTGGCTGCCGTTGTTGTTGGCGACCACCCCCAGGAGCGGGAGCACAAAACAACCGCCTGCCTCATCAGCCCAAGCACATGACGGTCCAGGATGCCGACTAGTCCGTGCTGCTCAATCAGACACCGATGACCGCCCCCGAGAAGTCCCGAGGTTCGCGGCGACCCCGCGCCCCGCGCTGCGGCCGGAGAAGATGCACCCGCCGACGAACGTGCCCTCCAGCGCGCGGTACCCGTGCACACCGCCGCCACCGAAACCGGCCACCTCACCCGCAGCGTACAGGCCCTCGAACGGCGTGTCGTCGGGGCGACGCACCTGCGAGTTGAGGTCGGTCTCGATGCCGCCCAACGTCTTTCGCGTCAGCAGATGCAGCCGCACCGCAATCAACGGGCCCGCCTTCGGGTCCAGAATCCGGTGCGGACTGGCGACGCGAATGATCTTGTCCGCCAAGTATTTCCGCGCGCCACGGATCGCCACAACCTGCATGTCCTTGGAGTACTTGTTCTCTATCTCGCGGTCACGGGCCACGACCTCGCCGCGGACAAGCTCGTAGTCGAGCAGGTCGTCGCCGGAAAGCTTGTTCATCTTCGCGACCAGATCAGCAAGGTTGTCGGAGACGATGAAGTCCACGCCCTTCTGCTTGAACGCCTCGACCGGGCCGGGCGCACCGGAACGGACACGCTGCAGCAGCAGCTTCAGGTCACGGTTGGTGAGATCCGGGTTCTGCTCCTGCCCCGAGAGCGCGAACTCCTTCTCGATGATCTTCTGATCGAGGATGAGCCAGGTGTAGTCGTAGCCGGTCTTGACGATGTACTCCATCGTGCCCAGCGTGTCGAAACCCGGATACAGCGGCACAGGCAGGCGCTTGCCGGTCGCGTCGAGCCACAGCGACGACGGACCCGGCCCAACCCGGATGCCGTGCGACGGCCACACCGGGTCATAGTTGATAATGCCCTCGGTGTAGTGCCACATCCGGTCCCGGTTCACCAGGCTCGCGCCCGCCGCCTCCGAGATCGCCAGCATGCGACCGTCCACGTGCGCGGGCACGCCGGCAAGCATGTTCATCGGCGGGGTCCCCATCCGCTGCGGCCAGTCCTCGCGCACCATGTCGAAGTTGTGCCCGATACCGCCCGAGGTGACGATCACCGCCTGCGCCGCGATCTCGAAATCGCCGACGACCTCACGCGAGGAGGACACCCCGCGCGCCGCATCGTCCGGCGCGAGGACCGAACCGCGCACACCCGTGGCTGCACCGTTGGTCAGCACGATCTCGTCGACGCGATGCCGGTGCGCGAACCGCACCAACCCGCACTCGACACCCACCATGACGCGACGCAGGAAGATCTCGACCAAACCCGGGCCGGTGCCCCAGGTGATGTGGAAGCGCGGCACCGAATTGCCCGGACCGAGCGCACCGTAGCCACCACGCTCGGCCCACATGACGACGGGAAACAGTTTGAGTCCCTGCTGCGCGAGCCACGGATACTTCTCCCCCGCGGCGAACTCGACATAGGCCTGCGCCCATTTGCGCGGCCAGCGGTCCTCGCGCTCGCGGTCGAATCCGGCGTTGCCCATCCAGTCCTGCAGGGCGAGTTCGTAGGAGTCCTTGATGCCGAGCCGCCGCTGCATCGGACTGTCCACGAAGAACAGGCCACCGAAGGACCAGAATGCTTGTCCGCCAATGTTGTTGGCGTTCTCCTGATCGACGATGACAACCTTGCGGCCGACGTCGACCAATTCGGCGGCGGCGGCCAGTCCGGCCAGCCCTGCTCCCACCACTACGGCGTCGGCGACTTCGCTCATGCGAGACACCGTAACCGGCAGACAAGAGGCGCCGAAGGGGTTCGACCGGGTTTACGCGACCCGCGCGTACCCGGCCGTGACCAGCGGAAGACGTCCGGCCCGCGCCACATGGTGCAGCGCGATAGTGGACCCCAATTCGGCGAGGAGGTCTTCCCAGCCTAATCCGGCCGTTTGTCGTCATATCCGCACTTGAACGGGCCAATCACGCTCCGACGGCTGGGTCGATGGCGCAATGCGACGGACAAGGGTGCTGCTCATGCGGGTTCCGAGCGGGGATGACGCAGGACGTCGTGAGAAACGCAAAACC
>NZ_LRRB01000153.1 GCF_001646865.1 Aldersonia kunmingensis
GACCAGCGAGCGGACCTGCTCGGCAGATTCGGCCTTGGGCAACATCACGACGCGGTACTCGGTCTCGCGCAGCGCAGCCAAATCCAACTGCTGGTCGGGGGTTCCGCCCGGGTTGATCCGCACGACGGTGCGTACCGGGTCGAGCGGGGTGTCGATCAACGCGCGGCGCGCGGCCGGGCGATCATCGGCGCCGACACCGTCCTCGAGGTCGAGGATCACCACGTCGGCAGCGGCAGCTGCCTTTGCGAACCGCTCCGGGCGGTCGGCCGGGCAGAACAGCCACGCCGGGCCGGGCAGGATCCAATCAGCCACGTCGTCAGGCCTCCTTCGCTTCGGCGCCGGGGCGCTTGCGTACCAACGTCTTTCGGACCGCCGTCGCGACGATGTCACCGTGCTGGTTGCGGGCGGTGTGGGCGAAGGTCACGATGCCCTCCCCCGGGCGGGACTTCGACTCACGCTTGTCGGTGATCACGGTCTCGGCATACATCGTGTCGCCGTGGAACAACGGCTTCGGGAAGCTGACCTCGGAGAAGCCGAGGTTCCCGACGATGGTGCCCTGAGTCAGCTGCGCCACTGACAGACCGACCAGCGTGGAGAGCGTGAACATCGAGTTCACCAGGCGCTGGTTGAACGGCGGCAGCGCATCCGAGAACGCCGCGTCGAGATGCAGCGCCTGGGTGTTCATCGTCATCGTCGTGAACATGACGTTGTCGGCCTCGGTGATCGTGCGCCCGGGGCGGTGCTTGTAGACAACGTCGGTCTCGAACTCCTCGAACCACAGTCCGCGCTGGACGATGTGGCGCTCGTTGTGATGCGCCTCGCCGCTCACAGACCGAGCTCCCGGCCGATCAGCATGAGCTGCACTTCGGTTGTCCCTTCGCCGATTTCGAGGATCTTGCTGTCCCGGTAGTGCCGCGCGACCGGGTACTCGTTCATGAAGCCGTAGCCACCGTGGATCTGCGTCGCATCGCGTGCGTTGTCCATCGCCGCCTCGGAGGCGACGAGCTTGGCGATCGCGGCCTCCTTCTTGAAGGGCTTGCCGGCGAGCATCAGTGCAGCCGCGTCGTAGTAGGCGGTGCGTGCGGCGTGCGCACGTGCCTCCATACGGGCGATCTTGAACGCGATCGCTTGGTTGCGGCCGATCTCGCGGCCGAACGCGGTGCGCTCGCCCGCGTACTTCACGCTCTCGTCCACGCAGCCCTGCGCGGCACCAACACTCAACGCGGCGATCGCGATCCGGCCCTCGTCGAGGATGCGCAGGAAGTTCGCGTAGCCGCGGCCACGCTCACCGAGCAGGTTCTCCTCCGGCACCCGCACGTCCGCAAACGTCAGCGGGTGCGTGTCCGAGGCATTCCAGCCGACCTTGTTGTAGGCCGGTTCAGCGGTGAAGCCCGGGGTGTTGGTCGGGACGATGATGGTGGAGATTTCCTTCTTGCCACCGGCCTCACCGGTGACCGCGGTGACCGTGACCAGTCGGGTGATATCGGTACCCGAGTTGGTGATGAACTGCTTGTTGCCGTTGATGATCCACTCGCCGCTGTCCAGCTTGGCGGTGGTCTTCGTGCCTCCGGCATCGCTGCCCGCGCCCGGCTCGGTGAGCCCGAAGGCGCCCAGCGCGCGGCCGCTCGCCAGCTGCGGCAGCCACTCCTGCTTCTGCGCCTCGTTACCGAAGCGGTAGATAGGCATAGCGCCGAGCGACACACCGGCTTCCAGGGTGATCGCGACGCTCTGATCGATCTTGCCGAGTTCCTCGAGCGCGAGGCACAGGGCGAAGTAGTCGCCGCCCATGCCGCCGTACTCCTCGGGGAAGGGCAGGCCGAACAGGCCCATATCGGCCATGCCGGCCACCACCTCGTACGGGAAGGTGTGGTTGGCGTCGTGCTCGGCGGCGACCGGAGCGACCACCGAGTTGGCGAAATCGCGGACGGTCTTGGCAAGTTGGGCGTACTCGTCCGGCAGCGTGCCGGTGGACAGGTAGTCGGTCATCGTTATTTCTCTACTTTCTCGGCTTCGTCGGCTGCGGGATGCGGCAGCACTCGAGCGAGCAGCTGGTCGACCTTCACCTGCTCGCCCGCCTTCACGAGCAGTTCGACGGTGCCGTCGATCGGGCTGGTCAGCGCGTGCTCCATCTTCATTGCCTCAACGACCACCACGGTTGCGCCCGCGGTGACCTCGGCGCCGTCCTCGACCGCGACAGCGATCACGCTGCCGGGCATCGGCGAAGTCAGTTCCGCTTCGCCCGCATGTGCGTCGTCCGCACGGATGCTCGGCTCACGCGCCTCGGTGACCGACCAGGTTCCCCCGGCACCGGCGATCCAGATATGGCCGTCATGCTCGGCGACGCGGAACGTCGACCGCACGCCATCCACGGTGACCGAGAGCTCATCAACGAAAACCGTTGCCCGCAGCGTTCGTTC
>NZ_LRRB01000236.1 GCF_001646865.1 Aldersonia kunmingensis
GGCTGGCTCATTCCTCGACTTCGAAGAAGGATTCGCCGTTCTCGAGTGGCCGTCGATCTGTCCGTCTGTGGCACATTGTCGCATTTGCCTGAGCGATGTCGAAATCCTCCGGCACAATCCATCCATGCTGGTATGCCGTCGTTTTCGAAGGGACGGGTCCGCCTGTACCAATGAAACGGAATATGTCGATGGGTGGTGCCGCCAGACGAACTGCCCAGGTTTCGTGCGACCCAACCCAGTGCTCGCACCGACAAATTCACAAGCTTTCCTGGGGACTGCCGCGCCCAGCAGTCGATCAGCCGACATACCAATCCCCTCCGTCGACGACGTTCCAGACATCCGCGTGACGATGCGCGCGGTGGACAGCTTCCGGTTCCACCACGGCGGCGGAAAGCATGAAGCGGAGGTCCAATTGCGCTGCATGCTCGAGGACTTTCTTTTGAAGTCTGCTCGTCGCATCACGGCGGGTGGCTACCTCAGATTTTCCCGGAAGGGCTACAAGCTTGTCCTTTCTCCCGACCGCGCAGCAATCACCGGGTACTACACCGACCACCGCGAGCGCACATGGGAGCAGATCAAAGCCGGCATCAGCTCTCGATCCACCGGAAACGGGCGGCCTGATTCGCCATCGGCCCCTCGGCGGCGGAGTACGGTCCTGGCGCTGGCCGAATTCACCGCCAACTTCGACCCAATGTCTCTGTACCTGACCGCCGGCGTGCGCAAATGGTATGCAAGGAATTCAGGACCCGACCAGACCGAGGACGCGGAATCCGACGCCGGCATTCGGGCGGCAATCAGTGGATTCGGACCCCAGGACGTCGTCCAGCGGCCCGACGGATGCTTCGAGGTCCATTGGGGCGGTCGAATCTGGCTGATCTCGCACGACGGCAGGTCCCTCTTCAACATCAGGAACGCCAAAGGCCAGCGGCCCGCCTGATTCGCCCGTGCTGCTGCACTCTCCTACGAGGACCAATCCTTCGCGCGACGATCGCCGCATCCAGTTACTACCTAAGAGGCCGTCCGTGCGGGTGATCACCCACGCTGACTAGGAGGGCCAGCGACAACACCGAACGCTGGCAACCTCAGACAAACGACCGCCATCAATCCGGTCTTAGTAGTGTCACGGCTCGTCCATTTGCGAAAGGGCCTGGGCGGCGGCTCGAAGGCGGTCGCGTGCGGTGCGGCGTTCGCGGCCGAGGGCGCACATTTGCTCGAAAAGTTCGTCCTCGCTAACTGTTTCGGCGATCTGGGTAAATCGCGCGGCGGCGATAGCGTAGCCACGGCGGTAGGACTGGGACAGGACTGCGAGCGCGTAGTGGCTCGCGTCGTGGGCGCGGGCATCTCCGATCGCGACAGCGAGTAGTGCTCCCCGGAGGTAATCGGTGCGGGCGCCGGCGTCGCGCTGCAGTTCGGCGGCGACGAGTGCTGCGGTGTGAGCGTGACCTCCTCGCGCGAGACGAGCAATCGAGGCGTAGATCGCGCCGAAATCCGGGCGATAGAAGTCGGTTTCGTCGAGGTGCTCGGCGATTTTGACGACGGCGGCCGTGGGTGTCCACAGCAGGGCGTTGAGGCACTGAACTTCCGGATCGAGTTCGAGGCATCCGTTGGCGATCGTGTCGACCTCGTCACCACTAGTGCTGTCGCAACTGTCCAGGCCGGCGATCGAGTCGACGACAGTTGGTCTCGGTGTTATCGGGGTGAGTGGGCCGGTGTTCATGGTTGAGGGTTCTTTTCACTTGATCGTGCGGCAGTGCCGGCATTCCCAGCGTCTGTCGACGAGTAGACAGACTCGGGTTTGCTCGCATAGCCAGCACTGTTGACTCGGCTTCTCTTCGCTCCCGTCTGCTTGCCGTCGACGTTTTTCGGCGCTGGCGTGGTCGGCCGGGTCGAGGTGGACCTTCGTTTGCGTGATCGCGTCGCCGCAGCGGGGTTCGGCGGACTGGTGGCGCAGGAGCTGCCCGAACTCGGTGCGGCAGGTGTGGCAGACGGTTTCTCCCGGAGTGACGAGGTTGCCGCAGATGCGGTGGTAGTGGCATTCGTCGAACAGGTCCTGTGTGGTCATGGTGGGAATCTCCGGTTCCGGGCTGGTGGCCCGCAGTCGGTGCGGGCCACCTGCCGGACTGGGTCTAGTTGGCCTGGTCGCCGTTGTCGAGATCATCGGGTTGGCGGTCGCCGGTGATGACTTGCTCGATGGGGGCGAGGGTGTAGCCGAGGTCGGCGAGCAGTTTCAGGTATTCGGTGAGGCCTCGGGTGTCGACGTGGCGGCCTCCGCGCCAGGCGTCTTTGGTGCAGCGGTTTTTCGAGTGCTCCGAGCACGATCGCGAATCC
>NZ_LRRB01000262.1 GCF_001646865.1 Aldersonia kunmingensis
GTGACGGTTCTTGTGCTCATCGGAGTGCTTCCGGCGACAGGGCTTGCCATCATCCCCACCGCCGGAATCATGTTCGGCGGCGCGATGAACACCACCTCGCTGGCCGGTCGGCGAGCCAACGACGAACTACGAACCCGCAGAGGCGAAGTGGAAGCCGCCCTCGCACTCGGCTACCTTCCGCGCGACGCGAGGATGGAGATCAGCCGCACCGCGGCAGCGACCGCGCTCGTGCCCGGCCTCGACCAAACGCGATCGGTCGGCCTGGTCACCATTCCGGGCGCATTCGTCGGCATGATCCTCGGCGGCGCATCGACCACCGCGGCCGCGGCGATGCAGCTGTTCGTCCTGATCTCGCTGCTCGCCGTCAGCAGCATTGCCGTCGTCGTCACCACCGAAATGGTCGCCAGAGAGAACCTGTGAAAGCGACGATTTCAGCACCGCCAGACGCCGCGTCCGGGTTGCGGCAAACCTCGCCACGGCTCGCTGACCACGGCATTTCTCGGTTTCCCCCCAGCAACCATCACTGGTGCTATGTTGGGCGCCACCCGGTGTAACGAAACTCACATTTCGGACAGCCACCGTGTGATGCCGCCCTTCCGCCTTCTTGGGAGCCGTGATGAACCAGCCAGCCGACGTCGCCTACCCGCACGCCACCGGAAAACCGGTCCGGACGATGCCCGAAGCCTTCCAAGCGACCGCGTCAATGCATCCCGAAAAGGTTGCCCTGCGCACGCCGGGCGACGTGCAGACGGTGACGTGGCGCGAGTATGCCGAGCGCGTCGAGAAGATCGCATCCGGGCTCGCGGCGCTGGGCGTCGCGCCGGGTGACCGGGTCGGCATCATGCTGACAAACCGACCGGAGTTCCACCTCGTCGACACGGCCGCCGTGCATCTCGGGGCGACACCGTTCTCGATCTACAACACCAGCTCGCCCGAGCAGATCACCTACCTGTTCGGCAACGCCGAGAACCGCATCGTGATCACCGAACTCGCCTTCCTCGAGGCGATCAAGGCTGCCGACACCCAGGTCGAGACGATCGTGTGCGTTGATGGTCCTGCCACCGGCGCGATCACACTGGCCGAAGTCGAGAACCAACCGAAGCCGGACTTCGACTTCGCCGCGAGCTGGCAGGCCGTGCAGCCATCGGACCTCGTGACACTCATCTACACCTCGGGTACGACCGGACCGCCGAAGGGCGTGGAGATCACGCATCGCAACCTCATCGCCGAGGGCCTCGCGCTGCACCCGATCTTCGACGCCGACTTCGATGACCGCATCACCTCGTACCTCCCTGCGGCGCACATTGCCGACCGCGCATCCGCGCACGGTCTCAACATGCTCTGCGGCATCCAGATCACTTCGGTCAAAGACCCGCGAGAGATCGCCGCCGCGCTGCCCGACACGCGCCCGACCGTATTCTTCGGAGTGCCGCGGGTGTGGCAGAAGATCAAGGCCGGGATCGAGGCCAAGCTCGCCGCCGAGGAGAGCCCAGTCAAGAAGCGCCTGGCGGGCTGGGCGGTCGGGGTTGCGCAGCAGGTCGCGCACCGGCGGGTGAACGGGCAGAGCGTCCCGGCACCGCTGAAGCTGCAATACGACCTCGCCGACCGGCTGGTGCTGTCCAAGGTCCGCCACGCACTTGGCTTCGACCAGATCAAGGTCGCGTCGTGCGGCGCGGCCGCCACTCCAGCCGCAGTCCTCGAGTTCTTCCTCGGTCTCGGTATCGAGATCAACGAGGTATGGGGCCTGTCCGAGACGTGCGGAGCGACGACCAGCACGCGGCCGGGCGACCTCGCATTCGGCACAGTGGGCCGCGCGGTCGAGGGTGTCGAACTGAAGCTTGCCGACGACGGCGAACTCCTCGTACGTGGGCCGATGATCATGCCCGGGTACCGCAAACTGCCTGAAAAGACGGCCGAGACCATCGATGCCGACGGCTGGCTCGCGACCGGCGACATCGCCAAGATCGACGACAAGGGCTTCGTCACGATCGTCGACCGCAAGAAGGAACTGATCATCAACGCGGCCGGCAAGAACATGTCCCCGACCAACATTGAGAACTCAATGAAGGGTGCATCCTCGCTGATCGGCCAGGTCGCCGCGATCGGCGACGCGCAGCCCTACATCGCGGCACTCGTCGTGCTCGACCCGGATGCGGCCGCCGTTCGCGCCAAGGCACTCGGCGTTCCCGAGGCCGACATGGCAACCCTGGTGGCGCATCCCGAGATTCGAGGAGAGGTAAAGCAGGCGGTGAAGGAGGGCAACGCCAAGTTGTCTCAGGTCGAGCAGATCAAGCGCTTCATCATCGTGCCCACCGCCTGGGA
>NZ_LRRB01000037.1 GCF_001646865.1 Aldersonia kunmingensis
GTGGCTCCTGTATTCCGCGTGACTTCGGTGTCAGTGCGCGACGCCGGCAGCGCCGTGCTCGTCGACCAGCGCGCCGCTGACGAAGCGGTCCAGGCCGAACGGGGCGATGTATTCGTGTAGTGCGTCGTTCGCGATCGTGTCCGCGAGGCACCAGCCGAGGCCTGGAGTGGCTTTGAAACCGCCTGTGCCCCAACCCGCATTGATGAAGAGATTCTCGTAAGGGCTGCGGCTCACGATCGGTGAGGCATCGGGGCAGACATCGACGATGCCGGCCCAGGTGCGCAGCAGGTGAGCGCGAGCGAAGACCGGGAACAGTTCGACCGCGGCCGCCATCTGGCGCTCGATGATGTGGAACGCGCCGCGCTGGCCGTACCCGTTGTACGAGTCCACGCCGGCGCCCATGACGAGTTCGCCCTTGTGCGCCTGCGACACGTACACGTGCACCGCGTTCGACATGACGATCGTCGGATGTACCGGCTCGAGCAGTTCGGACACGAGCGCCTGCAGTGGGTGGCTCTGCAACGGGGTCCGGATACCGAGCATGTCGGTGAGCGTCGAGGTGTGTCCGGCCGCGCACAGCGCGACCTGCCCGGCGGCGATATCGCCGCGGTTCGTGCGAACCCCGGTCACCCGGTCGCCGTCGGTGACGAACCCGGTCACCTGGCAGTTCTGGATGATGTCGATGCCGGCCTCGTCGGCACGGCGCGCGAATCCCCAAGCGACGTAATCGTGTTTGGCGATGCCGGCCCGTGGCTGGTAGGTCGCACCGAGGACGGGGTAGCGGATGTCGCTCGAGGTGTTGACCAACGGGCAGAGTTTCTTGACCTCGTCCGGCTCGACCCACTGCGCGTCGATACCGTTGAGCTTGTTGGCCTCCACGCGTCGCACGCTGTCGCGCACATCCTGGAGGCTGTGGGCGAGATTGAGGACGCCGCGCTGGCTGAACAGGATCGGGTAGTCGAGGTCTTCCTCGAGGCCCTCCCACAGCTTCAGGGAGTGCTCGTAGATCCGGGCGCTCTCATCCCACAGGTAGTTGGACCGGATCAGCGTGGTGTTGCGGGCCATGTTGCCGCCCGCGAGCCAACCCTTCTCCAGTACAGCAACATTCGTGATGCCGTGGTTCTTGGCGAGGTAGTGCGCGGTGGCGAGCCCGTGTCCACCGCCGCCGACGATGACGACGTCGTAGGACTTCTTCGGCTCGGGGTTGCGCCACAGGAAGTCCGGATGGTCCGGAAGGTGAGCGCCGGGGGGTTCGGTCGACACGGACTGCGCCATCAGAGCGTGGCCTCCAGATCGGGGTAGAGCGGGAAACGCTTCGCCAGCGCGCCGACCCGGCCGCGCAACACTTCGAGCGCGTCGTCGTCGGTATCGGGACGCAGCGCGAGGCTGATGATGTCGGCGACCTCGCGGAACGCGTCGAGGTCGAACCCGCGGGTTGCCAGCGCGGGCGTTCCGATGCGGACACCCGAGCTGACCATCGGCGGCCGCGGATCGAACGGCACCGCATTGCGATTCACGGTGATGCCCACCCGGTGCAACCGGTCCTCGGCCTGCTTTCCGTCGAGCTCCGAGTCGCGCAGATCCACGAGCACGAGGTGGACATCGGTGCCGCCGGATACGACGCTGATCCCGGCCGCGCGCGAATCCTCCTGCAGCAGGCGGTCGGCCAGGATCTTCGCGCCATCCAGGGTGCGCTGCTGGCGCTCACGGAACGCGTCCTCGGCGGCGAGCTTGAACGACACGGCCTTTGCGGCGACCACGTGCTCGAGCGGGCCGCCCTGCTGCCCGGGGAACACCGACGAATTGAACTTCTTCGCCAGCGCCTCGTCGTTGGTCAGGATGATGCCGCCGCGCGGACCGCCGAGGGTCTTGTGCGTCGTGGAGGTGACCACGTGCGCGTGCGGCACAGGGGAGGGGTGCAGCCCGGTAGCGACCAGTCCGGCGAAGTGCGCCATGTCGACCATGAGGTACGCGCCGACCTCATCGGCGATGCGCCGGAAGGCGGCGAAGTCGAGCTGGCGGGTGTACGCGGACCAGCCGGCGAGGATCAGCTTCGGCTTGTGCTCGCGGGCGAGTCGCTCGACCTCGTCCATGTCGACGCGGTGGTCGTCCTCGCGCACGTGGTACGCCGCGACGTCGTAGAGCTTGCCGGAGAAGTTGAGCTTCATACC
Source organism: Aldersonia kunmingensis (assembly GCF_001646865.1). GTDB lineage: Bacteria > Actinomycetota > Actinomycetes > Mycobacteriales > Mycobacteriaceae > Aldersonia > Aldersonia kunmingensis. The sequence goes on from NZ_LRRB01000037.1 coordinate 2,172, forward strand.
GTGGGTGAGGTGCCCGCCGTGTGCGAGGGCGAGGCCGAGGATCGAGTCGCCCGGGCTCAGCAGCGCGGCCATGGCCGCGGCATTGGCCTGTGCGCCGGAGTGCGGCTGCACGTTGGCGAACTTCGCGCCGAACAGGTCGGT
>NZ_LRRB01000219.1 GCF_001646865.1 Aldersonia kunmingensis
GGTTACCGCGCTCGCCGCCGGCGTCATGTGCATCATCTTCGGTCTGTTCGCCCGCTACCCGTTCGCGCTCGCGACCGGCCTCGGCATCAACACCCTGCTCGCGGTGACCATTGCTCCGCAGGTGACCTGGCCGGAGGCCATGGGACTGGTCGTCATCGACGGCATCGTGATCGTCATTCTCGCCGTGACCGGCCTGCGGACCGCCGTTTTCAATGCGGTGCCACGAGAACTCAAGGCCGCGATTGTCGCCGGTATCGGAATGTTCATCGCGTTCATCGGCATGGTCGATGCCGGGTTCGTCCGGCGCGTGCCCGACGCCGCAAACACGACGGTTCCGGTGGGACTGGGCATCGACGGCTCGATCGCTTCCTGGCCCACCGCGATTTTCGTCTTCGGTGTCGTGCTGATGAGCATCCTTGTGGCGCGAAATGTCCGCGGCGGCTTGCTGATCGGCATCGTGACAACCACTGTTCTTGCGATCATCGTCGAGGCCATTGCCGACGTCGGCCCGTCGAACGACGTGGGTCCGACCGGCTGGAACCTCAATGTGCCCACCACGCCGGACACATTGGTGCAGAAGCCGGACCTCGCGCTTGTCGGCAACTTCAGCCTGTTCGGCGGGTTCGAGCGGATCGGCGTGCTCGCCGCGAGCCTGCTCGTGTTCACGCTCGTGCTGGCGAACTTCTTCGACGCGATGGGCACGCTGACCGGGTTGGGCCGGGAGGCGGGCCTGATGGACAAGGACGGCAACCTGCCGAAGGTCGGTAAGGCGCTTGTCGCAGAGGGCACCGGCGCGATCGTCGGCGGCGCGGTGTCGTCCTCGTCGAACACCGTGTTCGTGGAGTCCGCCGCCGGCATCGCCGAAGGCGCCCGGACCGGACTCGCCAATATCGTCGCCGGCGTCCTGTTCCTTGCCGCGATGTTCCTCACACCACTGTATGAAGTGGTGCCCATCGAGGCGGCAGCGCCCGCGCTGGTTGTCGTCGGCGCGATGATGATTGGACAGGTCCGCGAGATCGAGTTCTCCGACTTCCGAATCGCGCTGCCGGCGTTCCTGACCATCGTGGTCATGCCGTTCACGTTCTCCATCGCCAACGGCATCGGCGTCGGATTCGTGACGTGGGTGCTCATCGCGGCGTTCACCGGACGGGCCCGGTCGACGCATCCGTTGATGTGGGTTGTGGCCATACTTTTCGCGGTGTATTTCGCGATCGACCCGATCACCAACGCCATTACCTGAAAGGTTGCCCTTGCTTACCGTATTGTGAGCGTCTGTGACATCGGCAACGGATATTCAGGCGCTGGCGAGCGATCTGTCGTTGGCGATCGTCCGCCTGACAAGACATCTCCGCGGGCGACGGCTGGACGCGACAGTGTCGCTCACTCAGCTGTCCGCACTGGCGACGCTGTCCCGCCAGGGACCGATCACGCCGGGCGCACTCGCCGCCAAGGAACGGGTCCAACCGCCTTCGATGACGCGGGTGATCGCATCGCTCGCCGATATCGGCCTGGTGGAGCGGCATCCGCATCCTACGGACGGTCGGCAGGTCATCGTTTCACTGTCCGAGGCGGGCCGAGTGCTGATCGCCAACGAGGCGACCGCACGCAAAGCCTGGATGACCGAGCGCCTCGCGACGCTCGACCCCGACCAGCTCGAAACTCTGCGCAAGGCCATCGGCATTTTCTCCGAGATCGTCGACGAGCAAGAATCCTGACGATTTAGACCCAAGTTCGTTAGCTTGGCTTAGGGCATCATGGAGTTGTGGTGTCTTCCGATTCGTCGATGTTCCGTGCCCTGCGCGCACGCAACTACCGACTGTGGGCATCGGGGCAAATTGTCTCGCTGATCGGCACCTGGATGCAGCGGGTCGCGCAGGACTGGCTCGTGCTGACCCTGTCCGGCGGCAACGCTCTCGCGGTCGGCATCGTCATGGCCCTGCAGTTCGGGCCCACGCTGTTCCTGTCGGTCTGGGGCGGCGTGCTCGCCGATCGCTACGACAAGCGGCGCATCCTCATCGGCACCCAAATCGCCATGGCCGCTTGTGCGCTCGCCCTCGCCACCCTCGATCTGGGCGGCGTAGTGGCGCTCTGGCACGTGTATCTGATCGCGTTCATCATGGGCTGCGCGTCGGCGATCGACGCACCGGTGCGCCAGTCGTTCACCATCGAGATGGTCGGCCCTGACCTGCTGTCCAACGCCATCGGGCTCAACTCGATGACCTTCAACCTCGCGCGCATCATCGGCCCGGCGATCTCCGGCTTGCTGATCACGCTCGTTGGCACCGGCTGGGTGTTC
>NZ_LRRB01000268.1 GCF_001646865.1 Aldersonia kunmingensis
CGGACGAACCTTTCAGACCGCCAGCGTGTTCGAGCAGTTGACGGTGCTGCAGAACCTCGACATCGCTGCGGGCGCGGGCCGTTCCGCGCTCACCCTGTTGCGCCGCCGCAAGTTCGTGTTGCCCGGCATCGAGGAGGCGCTCGACATCACCGGGCTTACCGACCTCGTCGACGCACCGGCGGGCATCCTGGCGCACGGCCAGAAGCAATGGCTCGAGATCGGGATGCTGCTGGTGCAGAATGCCTCGGTGCTGCTGCTCGACGAACCGGTCGCCGGTATGAGCACCGAAGAACGCGAGGAGACGGGAAATCTGTTGCGCCGCATCGGCGGTGAACGCACCGTCGTCGTGGTCGAACACGATATGGATTTCATGCGCGCCTTCGCCACCTCGGTCACGGTCATGGCAGGCGGCAAGGTGCTCAGCGAGGGAACCGTCGCGGAGGTGCAGGCCGACCCCAAGGTTCAGGAGGTCTACCTCGGTACAGCTGCGGGCGGCGAGGAACTCGAGAAGGTCGCGGCCCGCGAGGAACTCGTTGGTGGGGAGTCGGAGGCCCAGGATGCTTGAACTCATCGATGTGCGTTGCGGCTACGGCCGTACCGAGGTGATCCACGGCGTGTCGATCGAGGTGCCCGAGAACGGCGTCGCCGCGGTGATGGGCCACAACGGCGCCGGCAAGACCACGCTGCTGCGTGCCGCCGTGGGTCTGATCGGCACCAATTCGGGCAAGGTTCTCTTCAACGGTGAGAACATCACTCGCCTGCGGCCCAGCGCGCGTGTGCGGCGCGGGCTGGCGTACGTCCCGCAGGGGCAGCAATCGTTCGGGCAGCTGACCACCGAAGAGAATCTCCAGGTGGTGGCCGACGGCCGCAAGCGTGGCAAGGAGCGGATCGACGAGGCACTCGACCTGTTCCCCGCGCTGAAGGAACTGCTCGGCCGCCGTGCAGGGTTGCTGTCCGGAGGCCAGCGCCAGCAGCTTGCGATCGCGCGAGCGCTGATCACCGAGCCGAAGATGCTCATCCTCGATGAGCCCACCGAGGGCATCCAGCCATCGGTGGTGGCGGAGATCGAGCGCACCATCGTCGCTCTCACCGAACGCGGCGGGTTGAGCGTGCTGTTGGTGGAACAGCACATCGGCTTTGCACTACAGGCGGCCCAGCGGTACTACGTGTTCGAATCGGGTCGGTGCACGTCGTCGGGTGCGGGTGGAGCTGGATCGGAGGCGACCGTTCGGGCCGCGATGGCGATCTAGCGCAGGCTCCGGCACAGGGACGCTGAGGACCATCGGGTCCTCAGTAGGTGATATGCGGCGACGATTTCGAACACTGCTCAGTTCGAGCGACAGCCGTTGGGCGGCACTACTTTCAAGGCACGGATCAGGGTGCTCGGTGCGGCACCGGCCAATTCCCAGCACGCCCGGTTGGCGTGGGCGCCGTCGGCGAACCCGGACCGGTGCGCGGCGTCGGCTTGTACGTATCCGTCCAGCGGACCGAAAGCGGGAAATTCGGCTGCTACGTTCAGACTATGAGCGCTCCCCGCATCGAGCCCGGCCGCCTGCGCGAACTCGGACCGATCAACTGGGTGCTGTGGCGGGCCCTGTCGCTCGGCGCCGGAGCACCGGATGCGCACCTGTTCAGCACGCTCGGGCGAGCGGGCGGGCTGTTCCGCGGCTGGCTGCACTACAGCGGCAAGCTGATGCCCGGCGGTCGGCTGCCCCGCCACGAGTCCGAACTCGTGATCCTCCGCGTCGCCCACCTGCGCGACTGCGGCTACGAAATGGATCACCACATCCGCCTCGGCCGCCGCGCCGGCGTGACGCCGGAGATCCTCGATCGGGTTCGCACCGGACCCGAGGCCGAGGGCTGGAGTCCGAAGCACCGCGCCCTGCTCACCGCGGTCGATCAATTGGTAGCGACCAAGGACGTCGACGATGCCGCCTGGGCCGAGCTCGGTAAGCACTACGACGAGCGCCGCCTGATCGAGGTCGTGCTGCTTACTACCCAGTACGACGGGCTGGCCACCACCATCGGCACCCTCCGCGTAGCCCGCGACTTCGAATAGCGCCCGACCGACCGTCCAAACGGGTGCAAATCGTGTAAACGGGGGCGAAGTTTCGCACCCATGAGGAAGGTTTGCACCCGGGGAAGAACTGCCAAACGCCAGCAAAACTCGTAAACAGGGGCGAAACTTCGCCCACACGAACACAATTCGCCCCTAGGAGTCACCCCCAAACGAGCGCAAAACTTCCTTCCGGGGCCGAAATCTCGCACCCATGAGGAAGGTTTGCACCCGTGC
>NZ_LRRB01000025.1 GCF_001646865.1 Aldersonia kunmingensis
TATGTTGCGGGCAACGCTGGATCGTGACGAGAACGGCGAGTGGGTTTTCGAGGCGCGTCCGGTGGGGTCGGTCGATGTGGCGGACTGGATCCGGCATTACCCGGTGCCCGCGGATATCGATGACGCCGAGTTGAATTCGGTGGCGTCGCAGGCTGCTGATGCGGCGCTGCGTGAACTGGATCCGCAGACCGGGGACCTGATCCGCTTCCTGTGGTTCGACTTCAAAACCGGTACGGGTGCCGATGCGGGTTCGGGCTCGACTCGGCACGGCGTGCTCTACATCGTCGGCCACCACTTCGTGGTCGATGGTGTCTCGTGGCGAATTCTGGTGCCGGACATGGCGATCGCGTGGTCGCAGCTGACGGCCGGTCAGCCGGTGGCGTTGGCGCCGGCGGGTACCTCGATGCGCCGTTGGACCCATGCGTTGGCCGATGAGGCGGTAACGCCGGGCCGTTCTGCCGAACTGGAACTGTGGCGTGAAATCCTCGACGTCGAGGATCCGCTGCTGGGTTCGCGGGCATTGGATCCGGTGACCGATATCGGGTCAACCCTGGATCGGGTCGACGTGGAGATCCCGGCCGAGGTTGCCGACGCGGTGCTGCGGGATCTGCCCGAGTTGTACCGCGCGAGTGTCAACGACGGGTTGCTCGCCGCGTTGGCAATGGCGCTCGTGACATGGCGGCGCAATCGGGGCGTGGATCTGTCGTCTGCTTTGGTGCGGATGGAAGGCCACGGTCGTGAGGAGACCCTGATCCCGGGTGCGGATCTGTCGCGGACGGTGGGCTGGTTCACCAGCGCCTACCCGGTGCGCACGGATCTGGCCGGGATCGATGTGGCCGATGCCTTCAACGGTGGCGTTGCCGCGGGCGAAGCAGTCAAGGCGGTCAAGGAGCAGCTACTCGCCATCCCGGATCGGGGAATGGGCTATGGCCTTCTGCGCCAGTTCAATCCTGAGGGTTCGGCGCTCGAGGGCCTGTCGCAGGGACAGGTGAGTTTCAACTACCTGGGTCGTGTCGGTGGTGCCGAGGTGCCGGCCGCGTTGGCCGATATCGGGTGGGGACTGACGGCTGCGCTGGGCGCGCTCACCTCGGACATCGAGTCGAGCATTCCGGTGCACGCGGTGATCGACATCAATGCGATCGTCTCGGACGAGGGCGTCCTCAGCGCCGGGTTCACGTTCCCGAGCGGAGTCATCGATCGCGCCGACGTGGCCGACCTGGCGAAGTTGTGGAGCGACGCGTTGCGCGGGCTTGCGCAGCACACTGCGGCGCCGGGTGCGGGTGGTCTGACGCCGTCGGATCTGCCGCTGGTTGCGGTGGGTCAGGGCGATATCGATATCTGGGAGCAGCGCTACCCGAACCTGACCGACGTCTGGCAGCTCTCGCCGCTGCAGTCGGGCATGCGGTTCCACGCGATGCTCATCGAGGATGACGTCGATATCTACACGATGCAGGCGACCCTGCATTTGGGTGGCTATCTCGATGCCGAGCGGTTGCGTTCGGCGGCGCAGGCGTTGACCGAGCGGTACACGAACCTGCGGACCGCGTTCGTCACCGACTCGGCGGGCGCCGCGGTGCAACTCGTGCTCGGCCGGGTCGACGTGCCTTGGCGTGAGCTGGATCTGACGGCGGTGCCGGAGAGTGAGCGGGCCGAGCAGGCTCGTGCGGCACTGGTGGCTGATCAGGCCGATGGGTTCGATATGACCCGTCCGCCGCTGGTGCGTTTCACGTTGGTTCGCACGGCGCACGACGCGTGGCAGCTGGGTGTGACGGTTCACCACATCCTGCTCGACGGCTGGTCCATGCCGCTGTTGATGCGAGACCTGCTGGTGCTCTATGCGGTCAGCGGGGATCTGTCGGTGCTGCCGCGGGTGCGCGACTACCGGAACTTCCTCGTGTGGCTGGCCGATCGAGATCGGCAGCGCTCCCTCGATACCTGGGCGCGTGCGCTCGACGGCGTCAAAGGGCCGACGCTGCTCGAGTCGGTATCACGACAGGGCATCGGGTCCGGTGCGGGCAAGGTGAGTGTCGAGCTGAGCGAGGCCGAGACCGCACGGCTCGCAGAGGTTGCAGCCGGGCTCGGGGTCACGGTCAACACGATGGTGCAGGCGGCGTGGGCGATCCTGCTGGGCCGGATGACCGGGTCCTCGGATGTGGTGTTCGGCGCGACGGTGTCGGGTCGCCCGGCCGATGTGGCCGGTGTCGAGTCGATGGTCGGGTTGTTCATCAACACGATCCCGGTCCGGGTCCGCATCGCTACCGACGCGACGGTGGCGGGATTACTGGGCGGGTTGC
>NZ_LRRB01000129.1 GCF_001646865.1 Aldersonia kunmingensis
ACATCGTGCGCAGCGATTCGTGCCGCTCCACCACATCGGCGACCGCCAGTTGCAGTGCAGCAGTATCGAGTTCACCCGACAGCCGGATCGCCATCGGGACGTTGTCCACCACCGACTCGGGATCGAACCGGTTCAGGAACCACATCCGCGACTGCGCCAACGACAGCGGCACACGCTCCGGCCGCGGCCGCGGCTCGAGCGCCACCCGGCCGGTACCGGTGTGCGACTCCACCGCCACCGCAAGACGTTCCACGGTCGATGCGTCGAACAGGACACGCACCGGCACCGTGGCATCCAACGCCACGCCGAGACGGGACATCACCTGCATCGCCAACAGCGAGTTCCCGCCGAGTGCGAAGAAATCATCGTCCAGGCCGACTCGCTCGATCCCGAGGACGTCAGCGAACACACCCGCCACGGCCTGCTGGATCGGCGTGGCCGGCGCACGGAACACCGCCGCCTCGAACACCGGTGCCGGCAACGCTTTGCGATCGAGCTTGCCGATCGGGGTCAACGGGAACGCGTCGAGCACCATGATCTGCGCCGGCACCATGTACGACGGGAGCACCTCAGCCACCGCCGCCGTCAATGCCGCCACATCGACGTGCGCGCCAGGCGCGGCGACGACGTACGACACCAGTGACATACCGCGAGTCGCGTCGCTGTGACCCAGCGTCGCCGCCGAGTGCACCGTCGCGTCGGCGGTCAGGGCCGCGTCGATCTCACCGAGTTCGACACGGAAGCCGCGGATCTTCACCTGGAAGTCGCTGCGTCCCACGAACTCCAGCTCACCCGCGCGGGTCCAGCGCACAACGTCACCGGTGCGGTACATCCGGCCGCCGTTGTACGGATCGGCAACAAACCGCTCCGCCGTCAGCGCGGCGCGCTCGTGATAACCACGGGCGAGCGCATCGCCCGATAGATACAGCTCACCCGCAACACCGTCGGGAACCGGATGCAAGCGGGCGTCGAGCACAAGGGCTCCAGCTCCCGCGACCGGGCTACCGATGGTGGTCGGCTCGTCCGCCCGAAGCTCCGCGTAGCTGGAGATGATCGTCGTCTCGGTCGGGCCGTACCCGTTGAAGTACCGCCGACCCGGGGCCCAGCGCGCCACCAACTCCGGCGTGGACACATCGCCACCCACCGAGACAACCTCGAGGTCAGCCAACTCCGGCGCACCCATGCTCGCGAGCACCGCGGGCGTGATGATCGTGTGCGTCACCCGCTCTGCGGCCATGAAGTCGGCCAACTCGGCACCGCCGAGAATTCGCGAGGGAACTACCACCAGAGTCGCGCTCACCGACAACGTGGCGACCCAGTCCAAGACCGACGGGTCGAAGCTCGGCGAGCAGATGCTCATGAACCGCGAATCCGCGGTGAGCCCGTAGCGGTCCAGTGCGCTGTCCAACAGCCCACCCAGTCCGGAATGGGTGACCGAAACACCCTTCGGGCGACCGGTCGAGCCGGAGGTGTAGATCATGTAGGCCGTGTGCGACACCCGTACCGGCGCAAGCCGATCCGCATCGGTCACCGGGCTCGCGGAGAACTCGGCCAGCACCTGGTCGGTGTCCGGTGCGTCGAGCACCAGCCACCCGAAGCCGTCAGCCGGCAGATCCCCAACGAACGACGAGCCCGTAATGCCCAGCACTGCAGCAGAATCCGACAGCATGTACTCGACGCGCTCGGGCGGATACGTCGGGTCCACCGGTACGAACGCCCCACCGGCCTTGGCCACTGCAACCTCGGAAAGCACCATCGCATACGAACGGCCGAACGCCAGAGCAACCCGCGTCTCCGGACCCACACCACGACCGATCAGCAAACGCGCCAACCGGTTCGACGACTCGTCCAATTCCGCATATGAATATGACCGACCGTCGAACCGGACCGCGACCGCATCCGGATTCCACTCACCGCGCCGGGCAATGACGTCCGACAACAGGACCGGAGCACTCGACTCGGGTCCGGCGACAACAGAGCGCCGCGCCTCGTCGCCGGCGAGAATGCCGATGTCACCGACCACGACCGCCGGATCCGCCACAACCGCCTCGAGCACCCGCACCAACCGGGCGCCGAACGCGACCATCGTCTGCTCGTCGAACAGATCCGTGGCGTAGGTCAACGCACCGGCCATCCCGCCGCCGGCGCCGAGCTCGGACAACGTGACCTGCAGGTCGAACTTCGCGGTATTTGTCACCGCGTCCAGGGCCGCCACCGTAAGGCCGGGTAGCTCGAAGTGGGTCGTATCCAGGTTCTGGAACGAGAGCGCCACCT
>NZ_LRRB01000063.1 GCF_001646865.1 Aldersonia kunmingensis
TGTCGACGGCAGGTGAAGACTGACCCCTGCGTGGCAAACGAACTTTGACCCCCTGGTCCGGTGGCCTGGCTCTAGTCGAGCCGGGAGGACGAAGGGATGTTGTCTGTGGAGGACTGGGCCGAGATTCGTCGACTGCATCGCGCGGAGGGGCTGCCGATCAAGGCCGTGGCGCGGGTGCTCGGGGTCTCGAAGAACACGGTGAAGGCGGCGTTGGCCTCGGACGGGCCGCCCAGATACCAGCGGCCGCCGCGGGGTTCGGTCGTGGACGAGGTCGAACCATTGATCCGGGAACTGCTGCAGGCCTATCCCACGATGCCGGCCACGGTGATCGCGGAGCGGATCGGCTGGACCCGGTCGATCCGGACGTTGTCGGGACGGGTGGCCGAGCTGCGGCCGGTGTATTTGCCGCCGGACCCGGCCTCGCGGACCACGTATACGGCCGGCGAGATCGCCCAGTGCGACTTGTGGTTTCCGCCGATCACGCTGCCGGTCGGCTGCGGGCAGACCCGCCGCCCGGCGCAGCTGCCGGTGTTGACGATGGTGTGCGGGTATTCGCGGTGGTTGTCGGGCCGGTTGATCCCGACCCGGCGATCGGAAGACCTGTTCGCGGCGTGGTGGCGGCTGATCGAGAAACTCGGGGCGGTGCCGCGGGTGCTGGTGTGGGACGGTGAGGGCGCGATCGGGCGTTGGCGCGGCGGCCGTACCGAGCTCACACCGGAATGCCAGGCGTTCCGCGGCACCCTTGCGACGAGGGTGATCGTCTGCCGCCCAGCCGATCCCGAAGCCAAGGGCATCATCGAACGCGCCCACGACTATCTGGAACGCTCGTTTCTGCCCGGGCGCACGTTCGCCTCCCCGGCGGATTTCAACACCCAACTCGAGGCGTGGCTGGCCGTGGTTAATACCCGCCCGCGCAGGGTGCTGGGGTGCGCACCGACCGACCGAATCGGCGCGGACCGCCAGGCGATGTTGGCGTTGCCGCCGGTCGCGCCGGTCACCGGGTGGCGTGGCGGCACGCGGTTGGCGCGCGATCACTACATCCGCCTCGATTCCAACGACTACTCGGTGCACCCGGGCGTGATCGGGCGACGGATCGAGGTGATCGCCGATCTGGAGCGGGTGCGCGCCTTCTGCGAGGGCCGGTCGGTGGCCGATCACGAACGGATCTGGGCCACCCACCAGACGATCTCCGACCCAGCGCATGTCGAGGCAGCGAAGGTGCTGCGCCGCAACCGGATCGGGATGATTCGTCCCGCACCGGAACTCGACGTACAGGTGCGGGAACTGTCGGACTACGACACCGCGCTCGGGCTCGACACCGATGGCGGAGTCGCGTGATGGCCGCCGCCAAGACCGCGACCGCGCGGGACGTCGTCGCCGAGCTCGCTTACCTGACGCGGGCGCTGAAGGCGCCGACGCTGCGGGACTCGGTGGCACGGTTGGCCGAGCGTGCCCGCGCCGAGAACTGGAGCCACGAGGAATACCTGGCCGCCTGTCTGCAACGCGAGGTCTCCGCCCGCGAATCCCACGGTGGCGAGGGACGCATCCGAGCCGCCCGGTTCCCGGCACGCAAATCGTTGGAAGAGTTCGACTTCGACCACGCTCGCGGTCTCAAACGCGACACCATCGCGCATCTGGGAACCCTGGATTTCGTCACCGCCCGGGAGAACGTGGTGTTCCTCGGCCCACCCGGCACCGGGAAAACACACCTGGCGATCGGGTTGGCCATGCGGGCCTGTCAGGCCGGACACCGAGTACTGTTCGCGACCGCAGCCGAATGGGTCGCCCGCCTTGCCGAGGCACACCACGCCGGCCGCATCCAAGACGAACTCACCCGCCTGGGCCGCTATCCGCTCCTGGTCATCGACGAGGTCGGCTACATCCCCTTCGAGGCAGAAGCCGCCAACCTCTTCTTTCAACTCGTGTCCTCCCGCTACGAACGCGCGAGTCTGATCGTGACCAGCAACAAGGCATTCGGCCGCTGGGGCGAGGTATTCGGCGACGACGTCGTCGCCGCAGCCATGATCGACCGACTCGTCCACCACGCCGAAGTCATCGCACTCAAAGGCGACAGCTACCGGCTCAAAGACCGCGACCTCGGCCGCGTCCCACAAGCCGGAACCACCGAAGAATGAAACCCACACCCGACCCAAGGGGGTCAGAATTCAGTTGCCGAAAAGGGGTCAGACTTCAGCTGCCGTTGACAG
>NZ_LRRB01000132.1 GCF_001646865.1 Aldersonia kunmingensis
GGCGTGATGTAGAAGATGTCGTACAGCCACCAGCCGATAACCGGGAAGACGACGCCGGCGTAGCGCACGTCGGCGTACATCGTCATGTTGAACACGTAGGCAGTCCAGATCACCACGCCCATCCAGCAGGTGATGATCAACCATTGATGGCCCCACCGCTTCATCTGCAGGAACCCGATCGCGGCTGCGACCCGCATGGCGAAGACCGTGAGGATCAATCCCCCGACGTAGGCCTTTTCGCCGGGCCCGGCGGCGCCGCCGATCCACATCTCGTTGTAGTGCCAGAAGTAGCCGGCGTCGAACATGTTGCCCCAGCCGACCATGAGCACCCGATTGATCAGCGTGTGGTTGGCCACCAAGTCCAAGGCCCAGCCGAGGCTGTTGAGCATGCCGTCGATCAAGACGAGGTAACCGATAAGGGTGACGATCATCGGGCGCACCGACAGACCGGCGCGTAGTGCTTGACGCTGCAGCCACACGCCGCGCATGAAGATCGGGAAGCCGATGAGACCCGGCGCCCACATGCCCATCAGCGCCGCGCCGACGATCATCCACTTGTCGGCTCGTCGCTGCGCGAGCCGCGACTCGTCGTGGTGGTGCTCGAAGCTCACCGACCCCGAACCACTCGGCACCGTCGCTGTCTTCGAGCTCGAAAACCGGCTCCTGAGAGGCAGGTTCACAGCTCCCACCACCCGCGGGCGAACGACATGTAGAGCTGAATACCGAACATGACCAGCAGATAGCCGTAAATGAAGATCTGGAAGACGATCAGCGCCCTTTTGCGGTTCTTCTCTTTCTCGTCCATATGAGCCGACTCCTTCCCTCTAATGCGGTGTGCTCGAGTTATCAGCGGCAGCCAGGCTGGCCGCCGCAACTTCACGTAGCCCGTCGGAGATCGCGCCGTCGGTCGACAGCGGCGCGAGGATGCAGGCCTCGGCTGCGTCGAGTTCGGTTGCGCCCGCCGCGATCAGGTGTGCCGCCGTGACCAGAACGCGGGTGGACGGCGGTTCGAAGTGGAAGGCTTCGTCGGCCGTCCTGATGGCGGTGGCGCACGCGACGAGTCGCCGGGCGCTCGCCGCTTCGATACCCGCCTCGGCCACGACAACATCGGCTTCCCGGTCGGGTGGAAGGTAGTTCATCGGCAGCGTGACGAACCTTTGCCGGAACGACGGTTTGAGCTCCTTCAACGAGCTGCGGTATGCGGGATTGTAGGAACACACCAGCATGAAGTCCTCGGGCGCTTCGACCACTTCACCGGCCCGATCCAGGTACAGCGAGCGCCGGTGATCGGTCAGCGAGTGCAGGATTGCCAGGGAGTCGTGGCGTGCCTCGACGACCTCGTCCAGATAGCAGATCGCGCCGTCCTTCACAGCCCGGGTCAGCGGGCCGTCGGTCCACACCACGTCACCGCCCGTCACCATGAACCGGCCGACCAGGTCCGAGCTGGTCAGGTCGTCATGACAGCTGATGGTGACCACTGGTCGCCTCAACAGCACGCCCATGTGTTCGACGAGCCGGGTTTTGCCGCATCCGGTCGGGCCGGTCAGCATCACTGGCAGACGCCGGTGATACGCCTGCTCGAACAGCCTCACCTCGTTGCCGTTCGCGTAATAGGTGTCGGTGGTCATCTCTTCCTCGCATGGTTGTCGGTCAGGCTGCGACGAGCTCGCGGTGAACATGCGCCAGTACGTGTGGCAGGTCCTCGACTCGCCGAATTCGTTGGGAGCGGCGAGGTCCGAATACTTCGGGCAGGGGATCGACGCGGACCGGGCCGACGCCGACGTAGTACATGCTCACCCCGGCGTCGTTGGCTTCCTCCACCGCGTGCGCGGAGTCGGCCCAGGCGTAGCGGCCCTCGTATCCCTCATCGGATATCAGGCCGTCTCCGATCACGATGAGCAGGCGCCGTTCAGACGGTTGCGCGAGTAGTCTGTTTGTCAGATGGCGCAGGGGTGCGCCGAGCCTGGTGTAGCCACCGGTGGCCAGGCCCAGGCTTCCGGGTGGCACGAACCGGCGGTCTTCGAAGTCCTTGAGGCAGTTGACCTCGACTCGGTGCCGGGTGTTGCCGGTGAAGGTGAAGATGCCGTGCCGCTCTTTCGCCACTGTCATGGCTCGGGAAAGTGCGTCGGCAC
>NZ_LRRB01000078.1 GCF_001646865.1 Aldersonia kunmingensis
GATTTTGCGTTTCACAGACACTGCGAGGCCACTTCAAGGAAGACGAAGCCCACGTCGCCCTGGAACCCGCGTGCAGCGGTCTGTCCGGGTCATAGGCTCGAATCCTGTCACCTCGACCAGGTCAGTGGGTCTTTTAGACTGTCGGGTCCCGATCTTGGGCACGATCAGTCGACCACAGCGGCGATTCGCAACTACACGGCCCGCACCGCTGCGTTGATCGTTTGTTCGCCGCTGATAGGCGATGCAACGACTCAAATGAAAGGATCTGCGAGACGTATCTGGCCGCATTCCGCGGTAATCAGGCACAAATTTCGGAAACTCCGACAATGCCACGGGCCAGCTTCGGAACGGCAAAGATTGTTCTCACCGTGAAAGTGGCCAGGCGGGCTATAGCAGAGACGGAGACATGTATGAGAGAGGGAACCCTTGGCCCTTGGTGGGCCACGCTCTTAGTGTGCGTCTACTACTTGCTCTTCGTCATCGGCGTGACCTACCGCGGGATGGTCGCGCTCGTACGCCGCCGCGCGCTCATCGCCGACCTGGCCCACATAAAGCGGCGTAGGGAACAGCTGAATATTTGGATCGAGCAGTCCGGCGACGACGCCCAAAAACGAAGATCTAAGTTGATGGAAACCGCATTGAGCGCGCTCGAAGCCGAAATGAATGTCCGGCCGGGCGACCTGTACGAAAAGGGTGAAGACGAGAATCGAGAAGCGGAATCAGGGGTCGCCAAGTCTGCCGGTATCCGTGGGATGCTTCGAAGGTTCGGGTCCACAGCTCTTTTCAAGCTCTGGAGTCAGCGTGGGACACTCGACGACATCAAACGTGAATTGGTATACCTTGTGCCCCCTGATGAGCTCGCCACGCACTCCGAACCACTATTTGAACAACTCGCTCGCCGGGACGAAAAGGTCGCGCAGGGCTACCGTGACAGATTCGCCAAGGCTGGTTCGGATAGCCACAAATGCGTTGTCTTGGTGCAAGCCCAGGAAGAATGTGATCGTCGCAAAGGGGAGAGTCTCGCACTCGAGTACGAAAGCGAACAAGCTGCGATATGGCTCGCGATCGTGGGACTGCTTGCCATCACGGGAATCGCCGTGGGTTTCGGTCACCAAGTGACGATGCTTGTCGGTGCGGTCGGCGGCTTTCTTGCGCCAACCGTGACTTCGCTGACCTCGGAGGGGGTTCGCTCGGCGTGGGGTGTGCTGATCCTAGGACCCGTCGGCGGCGCACTTACTGCCGTCGGCGGTGTGCTGCTGGTGAACTTTCTCGCCGAGATCGGCGTTTTGGGCAAGATTTTTGCTGATTCCTGGATCGATCCGTGGTCTGTCGTGTCACTTAGCGTGGCGTTATTGGTCGGGTTCTCAGGACACCTATTCTCACAGCTGGCCATCAGCGCAGTCGCGGAGTTCGGGCACAGTGCCGGACAGGAAAGCGCCGTGAGCAAATCTGTGTAACCTCCTTGCTGGTGTCACAGGATATGTCCGCAAGACGCGGATCCAGCCGGCGCGTAAACGTGAACTCCGTTGTGACACAGCGAGGCGATCGCGAAAGTGGTCGTATCGAGAGGCGCAGGCGATCGTGATGGCGGTAGTTGCAGTAGTGCGCCGGAGTCCCTCGCCCGTTGTCGCTGGCGCGGAACCGCAACGCATCGCCACGTACTTGACGGTGCCGACCTGTGCTGGGAAGACGTGTTCCATCGAGAAGGCTTGTCACGAACGGGATCTCGGCCGCGACAAGCTCATCGCGTACCAACGTGGATCTATTTCGCAGGCGACACCGTCGTCGTTCCGGTCCAGCTTCGGCGCAATAGCCCGGCTCGCCGCGGTAGATCGGCGCCGCCCCGGCGTGGTGGTGGACCTTGCCTAGGGGTGTGGACGCGAGCATTGGCACCCATGGCTCAGCGATACTTGTGGCGTACACCATCAGTGCCGTAGCACTGATGGACCTGCG
>NZ_LRRB01000201.1 GCF_001646865.1 Aldersonia kunmingensis
CTACGCGGACCGCGGCCTCACGGTCATCGGATTCCCGTGCAACCAGTTCATGGGCCAGGAGCCGGGCACCGCCGAAGAGATCCAGACCTTCTGCGCCACCACCTACGGCGTCACCTTCCCGCTGCTCGCCAAGGCCGATGTCAACGGCGAGAACCGGCACCCGCTCTACGCCGAGCTGACCCAGGCCGCGGACGCGAACGGCGAGGCCGGCGATATCCAGTGGAACTTCGAGAAGTTCCTGATCGCGCCCGACGGCAAGATCGCGAACCGGTTCCGCCCGCGCACCGAGCCGGATGCGCCGGAGGTCATCGAGGCTATTCAGGCCGTTTTGCCCAACTGAACGCGTCCGTGGCGTGCCGGGGTCAGCGTCCGTAGTGATACCGGCACGCCGCGATGCGGACCTCATTGACAGTGACCTTGTACACGAGGCGATGCTCGTCGGTGATCCGCCTCAACCAGTAGCCAGCGAAGTCATGTTTCAGCGGTTCGGGCTTACCGATGCCTTCATTCCCGTTTCGCATGATGTCCTGCACGAGGACGTTAATGCGCTTGAGCACCTTTCGATCCTGCGCCTGCCACCACAGGTAGTCCTCCCAGGCATTGATGTCCCACACCAGCAGCACGGTCAGTCGTCACCGTCGACGAGTTGATGCACCTCGCCCCCGCCGCTTTCGAGTCGCTCCATCGCATCGAGCAGACGCCGTGCGTTCGCGGGCGAGCGCATCAGGTACGCGGTCTCGCGAAGCGACTCGAAGTCCGCCAGCGAGACCATCACCACCGGCTCATGACCCGAGCGGGTGATGACAATCTCCTCCCGGTCATTGACCACCGAGTCCAGCACCTCGGCATAGCGGGCACGCGACTCGCTATAGCTCATGGTTCGCATGACGACCTCCTTCGTTGTACAGAAAATTTGTACGTCAGGGGTAAGTCGTCTTCAAGGTCGACGCGGACAGTCGGCACTTCCAACATCGACGAACCACACACGACGTCAATTCGCCCGACTTTCGACACACCGTTACGGGCCGTACATCTCGCAGTGCGAGATTGCTGCCATGAGCGGTGCGTTGATCGTCTCGGTATCCGGTATCCGCAACGAAACCCTGGATCAGGCGGCCGAGTTTGCCGCGGAGATGGATGCGCGCGGTGTGCCGCTGTCGCTGCTGGTCGCCCCGCGCTTGAAGGACAAGTACCGCCTCGTGCGTGACGAGCAAACCCAGGAATGGCTGCGCGGCCGCCGCGACGCCGGGGATGCGATCGTCCTGCACGGCTACGACCAGGCGGCCACCAAACGCCGCCGCGCCGAGTTCGCCTCGTTGCCGCAGCACGAGGCAATGCTGCGGCTCATGGCCGCCGATCGGGTGCTCGAGCAGACCGGCCTGCGTACCCGGGTGTTCGCGCCGCCGCGCTGGATCGCCTCGCCCGGTGCGATCGCCGCCCTGCCGGTCGCGGGGTTCCGCGTCGCCGCGCTGCACAACGCGATACACGACCTTGTCGCCGAAACCGCGGTGCGCGCGCGGGTGTACGGCATCGGCGGGGGGTTTCGCACCGAACAGTGGTGGTTCCGGATGATCGTGCTCGGCGCGGAGCGAATCAGCCGGCGCGGCGGGGTGCTCCGGCTGTCGGTCACCGCCAAGCAGCTCGGGTCGACCGGGTCCCGGCAGACAATCCTGGACGCCGTCGACATCGCGCTGCACCACGAGGCGCGGCCCGACGTCTACCGGTGGTCGCCGCCGGGAATGCGTCAAATCGCGTAACGGCTCGAACCGTTGCCTGCTTGTGAGC
>NZ_LRRB01000071.1 GCF_001646865.1 Aldersonia kunmingensis
AGCGCAGTACGTCAGACCCGCAATGACCGGTGACACCTCGCCCGCGAGCACCGAGATCATCAGCTCGTCGAGTTGCGCGATGCCCTCGCTGAGCCGGCCGAGCTGCACCTGCACCTGGGCCTCGAGCAGCGCAATGAGCGTGTACAGATCGACGTCGCCGAATCGCTCGGCCAGCGGCGCGGCAACGGCGATGCCCGCGAGCGCCTCCTCCACGTGCCCCTGAAAGAACTGCTGCACGGCAACGATCGTCGTGAGGTAACCGCGCTGCACGCAGTCCGACTCCGCGCTGTCGAGGTCCCGCAAGCCCCGAGCGGCCCATCCCGCCGAGCCGGCCAGTTCCCCGCGGGTGATCAAGCCGAACGCGAGCCAATGCGCGCACCCCGCGGCGAGGTCGACCCGGCGTTGAGCGAGCCAGCCGTGATACGCGCGAGTCCACGCGCTCTGCGACTCGTCATGGCGGCCGCTGAGGTAGGCCGCAGTCGCGAGCACTTCCAGATCGGCCGGGACCAGCTCGGACTCCCTATCCGCGGCCTCGAGCAGGCCGAACGCGTCCGACCAGGCGGACTCGTCGAACGCCGCCCGGCCGCGTTCCAGTCGACTCTGCGCGGCCACCGTTTCAGCGTGGCACGCCTCGCCCGTCAGCGGTACTTCGCGGCCAGACTGACCTGAGTGTCGCCACCGGCGCCGTCCAGGTTCCAGCGCAGCCACTTGTGGTCCGGTGCTCGGGTGTCGACCGAAAGCCAATGCCCTGGCAGCACCAGTCCTCGCCAGTTCTCCACCCAGAAGCACTCGGTGCCGCCCACGCAGAACGGCCCGACACAGACGCACTCCCAGACGTAGACCGTGAAGGTCGCGTTGCGGGAGCCCTCCCTGCCAACCATTGCGATGCCCGTCGCGCTGCCGACCGCGAAGCGGGTGCCGCACACGGCCCAGTCCCAGCCCTGCACGCACTCCTGAGAGCGTTGCAGAAGTTGTTCTTGAACCAGATCTGCTCGCCGGTATCGCGGACCGCAATGCCGGCGTCCTCGTAAGCGCGCTCTCCCACCCGCGTGACGCCCGCGTCCGGCGGTGGGTCGGACTCCATTCTCCGTGCCGGCGTGTGCTCGATGGCGAGCCCGGTCTCGACGACCGCCTGAATGCCGGAACCGAACTCGACCAGCTGCACCGCGTGGTCGTCGCCGAGTTCCATTGTCGTGTGCACGCGCGACACACCGCGCTTGCGCCGTAGTTTGCTCGAATCGGTCGTGATCGGTGCCTCGATGGTCATGGCGGATCCTTCCTGGGACGACAAGCGCAACGCGCTGGTTCTTCCACAGGGTCGGTCACTACCAAGGGACCTCACACGAGTAGCGGGCTACTCGAAAATCGCTGGATCAGCTCTCGACGGCCACGGCCGGCGCCGACTTCAATGCACCAAGGTCGTCATGGGGACTGAACGTCGCCATGACGAGGACGCAGAGGCTCGCAACCATGGGTGCGAGGATCAGTACCAGCATGGTGCCGATGCTCGGCGCGAGCGAGAGGATCTGGTCGACCTGTGGCGAGTCGACGCTCGGATACCGAAGCCGGGCAACACCTTCGCCGACCACGGCCATCGTGACTGCGCCCGTGGCGGTTCCGAGCAGAATGCCGCAGAACAGGATCGGCCCACGCGGTCGCACGAGTCGCCACACGCCGATCGCAGTCACGACGGCAACCACCGTCGAGATGCACGCGAAGATGGCGAGCGCGTCGAAATCGTGGCTGCTCTCACCGGTCACC
>NZ_LRRB01000323.1 GCF_001646865.1 Aldersonia kunmingensis
CGCTCGGTGGTAACTCGCTGCTGGGTATGCAGGTCATGTCCCGCCTGGGCCAGGTCCTTGATTCGACTATCCCGGTCCGGGTGCTGTTCGAAGCATCGAGCGTGGAACGTCTTGCGGTCGCGGTGGAATCGCAGGCGGGTACGGGCCGAGTGGCGCTGGTGCCGCAGGTTCGCCCGGAGCGGATCCCGTTGTCGTTGGCGCAGTCGCGGATGTGGTTCCTGAACCGGTTGGATCCGGAGTCGGCGGCCTACAACATCCCGATGGCGATCCGGCTGTCGGGCGAACTCGACACTGCTGCACTGCAATCGGCGGTGGCCGATGTGGTCGGCCGGCACGAGTCGCTGCGCACCATCTACCCCGAGATCGATGGCCTCGGATTCCAGCAGGTGCTACCCACGTCCGACGTGGTGCTGGACCTGACGCCGGTGCCGGTCGCGCAGGCCGAGGTGCTCGGCGAGGTTGCCGGGTTCGTGGGCCGCGGGTTCGACGTGATCGAGCAGGTGCCGGTGCGGGCACGACTGTTCCGGATTGCCGATGTCACCAACGGCACCGACGAGTTCGTCTTGGTAGTGGTGGTCCATCACATCGCCGGCGACGGCGTGTCCGTCGGTCCGCTGGCACGTGACGTGATGGTGGCGTACGAGGCGCGCACCCGTGGTGAGGTGCCGGGCTGGGCGCCGCTACCGGTGCAGTACGCCGATTACGCACTGTGGCAGCGCGAGGTCCTCGGCTCGGAGGACGATCCCGAGTCGCTGATCGCGCGCCAGATCGACTACTGGGCAACGCAACTCGCAGGAGTTCCCGACGAGTTGGGTCTGCAGTTCGATCGCCCGCGACCGGCAGTCGCGTCGGGCCGCGGTGCCACGGTTGGGTTCGACATCCCGGCTGAGCTGCACGCCGGCTTGGTCGAACTTGCGCGCGCCCACGATGCGACGTTGTTCATGGTCGCGCACGCGGCACTCGCGGTGCTGTTGGCACGCATGTCCGGCGGCGATGACATCGCAGTCGGTACGCCGATTGCGGGTCGTGGCGAGCGTGAGCTCGACGACCTGATCGGCATGTTCGTCAACACTCTCGTGCTACGGACGCATGTCGATGGTGGGGCATCCGTCAACGAGGTCTTGGCGCAGGCTCGGACTGGCGATGTCGCGGCGTTCGGGCATGCGGACGTGCCGTTCGAGCGGTTGGTGGAGGTACTCAAGCCCGCCCGCTCGCAGGCGCGGCATCCGTTGTTCCAGGTCGCGTTGTCGTTCCAGAACGTGGGTACGACGCGCTTCGATCTACCGGGGCTGACGGTGACCGGTGTCGACGCCGGGGAAGATGTCGCGAAGTTCGACCTGCAGGTCACGTTGTCCGAGTCCGCTGCGGGCGGGATTGCGGGTGCCTTGACCTACGCCACCGAGCTTTTCGACGAAGAGTCGATGGTCGAGTTCGGGGTGCGGCTGGTCCGGGTGTTCGAGGCGTTCGTCGCGGATCCCGCTGGGCTGGTTGGGGATATCGAGATCCTCGACAGTGGCGAATTTGCGGCGCTGACCCGTGTGGCGGATGCGGGGGCGACGCCGGTTGGGTTGTTGTCGGAGCTGTTGACCGCGGCTGTGGCGACGGCTCCGGATGCGGTGGCGGTGCGGTTCGACGGCCAGTCGTACACCTATCGCGAGCTCGACGAGTCGTCGAACCGGTTGGCGCGTCTGCTGATCGGCCGTGGTGCGGGGCCGGAAAGCTTCGTGGCTCTGGCGTTGCCGAGGT
>NZ_LRRB01000307.1 GCF_001646865.1 Aldersonia kunmingensis
GCACCGCCGCCGCATCGGCGTCCGACTTCGCCTTGCGTGCCGCGGATACCTTGTTCGCTTCCTCCGCACGAGCGCGCTGTAGGCCGTCGAGCACCGCCTGCTGCGCCTTGGTCATCATTGCGAGCACCTGTGCCCGGTCGAGAACCTCGTCGGGATTTTCCGCGCCGAGATAGGACGCGATCGACGCCGCGTCGTTGCCCTGCGTGTAGGTGCGAGATGCCGCACGGTCGAATCGCTGCTGCGCCTGTTCGATCTGGATATTGGCGTCATTCACAGCCTGTTGCGCGGTGCCGACGATCGTGGCGGCGGTATCGGCTGCTTCTCGCGCGTCCTGCAGATCGACGAGCGCCTTGTTGACGTCCTCGCGGCGGACTGCGACCTCGTCGTCGAGCCGCCGCAATTGTTCGTTGGCAGAAGCGACTTCGTTGATCAGTGAACCCACCAGGCCGACCGCGCCATCGACTTGCGCTGTCGCAGAGGCGATGTCGCCGTCGGTCGGGTTGGGCGGCGGCGGCGGGACAGCCGCAACCGAGGCGCCGGAGGCAACCGCAATGACGGTGGCGAGCAGTGCCCCGCAACCTATGCGCAATGTCGAATTCGACGCGCGCAACCAGCCTCGTGGCCTCCTCGCGCGCGAGGTGTCCGATGTGTTCGACCTTCGCCTCACTGGTCGCTCCCTCGGTCGGTTCACCCGGGGAGATCGCGTTCACAGTGGCGCGCAGCGAAGCGTCGGGGCCGTAAGCCACCGATGTAACAGCGGCATCACTGCACGCCCTGTGACACTTCTTCCCCAAAAAGTGTCATTCGCACCGTACGACACTTTTCAACCTAATGAAACTTAAGTCACAAACAACATCGATGTAATTCGTTGCGGCTCTTACCAGGACGCTAGGGCTACCCGCCTACGACGGTGGGCACCTTCTCGCCATCCCGCGCCGCGTGCCGGGGCAGGAAGAACGCAGGAATGATGATCAGCGCGGTGAGGGCGGTCGCTATCCAGAACGCGAACCCGAAGGAGTCGGCGAGGAGTGGACCGACGATCGGCATCGCCTCCGGCGGTACGCCGCTCATCTGATCGGTTCCGCCGCCTTGGGACTCGAGTCCGGCGGAGGTGAGTTGGTTCGTGAGGCGCTGCGTCAACGCCGTCACCAGCAACGCAGTACCCAGGGACGCCCCAACCTGCTGGATTGCCGACAACGACGGCGCCGCCCGTGACACCGAGTCACTGCCGAGGTTCGAGTAGGCGGCCGCGAACGTCGGCATCATGACCGAGCCGAGGCCCATGCCGCGCACGAACAGGGCGACACACAGCCACGCGTAGGACGTATCGATGCCCAACTGGGTGAACGGCAACGTGCCAACCACTGCGAGCACGACGCCCACAGGCACGACGTAGCCCGCCCCGATCCGGTCGGTAAGCCTGCCTGCGACCACCATCGCCACCATCGCGCCGAGGCCTTGTGGGGCCAGCAGCAGGCCGGCGTTGAGTGCGCCTTGACCGCGGACGGTCTGGTAGTACAGCGGAAGCAGCAGCATGCCGCCGAACAGCGCGATCGCGACGAGGAAGACCGCCACCGTCCCGCTGGCGAACAACCGATTGCCGAACAGACGGACGTCGATGATCGACGCGGCTCCCCTGCGCAGGCTGTGCCAGGTGTAGACGGCCAGGCCGATGGC
>NZ_LRRB01000216.1 GCF_001646865.1 Aldersonia kunmingensis
GCTGCTGTGCGGCAGCGAGACCCGCGGGACCCGAACCGATCACGGCGACCTTCTTGCCGGTCAGCCCGGTCGGGTACACCGGCTGGACCCAGCCCTCATCGAAGGCGCGGTCGATGATCTCGACCTCGACCTGCTTGATGGTGACCGGATCCTGGTTGATGCCGAGCACGCAGGAACCCTCACACGGCGCGGGGCACAGCCGCCCGGTGAACTCCGGGAAGTTGTTGGTCGCGTGGAGCCGGTCGATCGCGTCGCGCCACCGGTCCTTGTAGACCAGGTCGTTCCACTCCGGGATCAGGTTGCCCAGCGGGCAACCGTTGTGGCAGAACGGGATTCCGCAGTCCATGCAGCGGCTTGCCTGCTTCTGCAGGGTCTGGTCGTCGAAGTCTTCGTAGACCTCTTTCCAGTCCATCAATCGCAGGGCCACGGGGCGGCGCTTGGGCAGTTCCCGCGAAGTGTTCTTCAAAAATCCGCTCGGGTCACCCACGTGCAGCCTCCATAATCGCCTCGTCCACGTCCGCACCGTTCTTCTCGGCCTCGGAAATGGCGAGCAGTACCTTCTTGTAGTCGCGAGGCATCACCTTCACGAAGTGATTCACCTGCTGCGACCAGTCGCTCACGATGCGCTCGGCAACCGGTGAGCCGGTCTCGTCGCGGTGGCGCGCGATGATGTCGCGCAGCCACGCGAAGTCGTCACCCGAGAGCTCCTCGAGGTCGACCAACTCGGGGTTGAGGTTCGCCTCGAAAGTGCCGTTCGGGTTGTAGATGTAGGCGACACCGCCGGACATGCCGGCACCGAAGTTGCGGCCCGTCTCGCCGAGCACAACAACGCGGCCACCGGTCATGTACTCGCAGCCGTGGTCACCCACGCCCTCGACGACCGCGGTCGCACCCGAGTTACGCACCGCGAAGCGCTCACCGACGACACCGCGGAGCAGTGCCTCGCCATTCGTCGCGCCGAACAGGATCACGTTGCCCGCGATGATGTTCTTCTCGGCGACGAAGTTGGCCGGTGCATCGAGCGACGGGCGCACCACGAGGTGGCCACCCGACAGGCCCTTGCCCACATAGTCGTTCGCGTCACCGAGCACCCGCAGGGTGATACCGGCCGGCACGAACGCGCCGAAGCTGTTGCCCGCGGAACCGGTAAAGGTGATGTCGATGGTGTCGTCGGGCAGGCCCGCGCCACCGTAGAGCTTGGTCACCTCGTGGCCGAGCATGGTGCCGACCGTGCGGTTCACGTTGCTGATCTTGGATTCGAACTTCACGGCGCGGCCGAACTCGAGCGCGTCCTTGCTCAGCGTGATGAGCTCGTTGTCGAGCGCCTTGTCCAGGCTGTGGTCCTGCTCCTTGGTGCAGTACAGGTCCTGACGCATGAACGGCGTCTCGAGGCTCTCCAGGATCGGCGAAAGGTCGAGCTTGCTCGCCTTCCAGTGCTCCTTGGCCTTCGTGGTGTCCAGCAGCCCAACCTGGCCGATGGCCTCGTTGAGCGTGCGGAAGCCCAGCTCTGCGAGGAGCTCGCGCACCTCTTCGGCGATGAACTTGAAGAAGTTCTCGACGAACTCCGGCTTGCCGTTGAACCGCTCGCGCAGCACAGGGTTCTGCGTCGCCACGCCCACCGGGCAGGTGTCGAGGTGGCAGACACGCATC
>NZ_LRRB01000105.1 GCF_001646865.1 Aldersonia kunmingensis
TGAGTCGCGGGTGGTGCCCAGTTCGGGGCGCCCGTTCGCGGTGAAGGATCCGAGGCCGGTGTGGGTGACCACGACACCCTTGGGCAGTCCGGTGGATCCCGAGGTGTAGATGACGTAGGCCGGGTGCTCGGTGCGAAGCGAGGACACTCGCTCGTCATCGGTGACCGGTTCGGCGGGCACCGCGAGCGTGTCGAGGGTGTCGAGGCACAGCCAGGTCGTGTCGGTATCGGGCATTCCGTCCCGCACGCCCGCCAGGGTCAATCCGAGACCCGCGCCGGAATCGGTGAGCATATGGGTGATGCGCTCGGCCGGGTGGTTCGGGTCGACCGGCACGAACGCGGCCCCGGTCTTGGCGATCGCCCAGACCGCGGTGATCGCCTCCAACGAGCGCGGGAATGCCACCGCGACAAAGGTTTCCGGTCCTGCGCCGTGTGCGAGCAGGATTCGTGCGACACGGTTGGAGCACGCATCCAGTTCCCGGTAGGACACGGTGCGCTCCCCCGCGACCAGGGCCACACCATCGGGGTTGGCTGCAACACCGGCCGCCAGGATCTCGGGTAGCAGGATCGGATCCGGCCCCGCGCCACCGGTGGCGGGGACGAGCGCGGCGCGTTCCGCTACGTCCAGCACCTCGGCGAGATCGACGGGCGTTGCCGGGTCGGCGTCGAGGAGCGCGGCAAGGAAATCGAGGAATCGGCCGTAGTGCGCGCGTAGCTCGGCGTCGGTGTACCGGTTCGGGTTGCCTTCGAAATCAACTCGGGGGCAGCCATTTTCACTGGGATAGATGTTGACCGACAGGTCCTCGACTGGGCCCGTCGAAAGAATGTGGAAGCGTCCCGCGAGCTCGCCCAGCACAAGCTCGGGGGCGAAGTTCATGATGTTGAGCGCAGGCCCGTAGAACCCCCGCGCGGATCCGTTGCCGATGTCGCGACGCAGATCCTCGGCGCGGTAGCGCTGATGTCGCAGCGCGCCCGTCAATTCCAGCTGCGCGGCGCTGACCAGTTCTCGTAGCGATGTTGTGGCCCCAACCGAGAATCGCAACGGAACGACGTTGGAGATCATGCCGCCCGAGCGACGCAGCACGGCGTTGGTGCGGGCCGAGACCGGCAAGCTCAACACCAGGTCGGTGGTATCGGTCATCCTCGCCAGGAACGCGGCGAGTGCGGCGATGGTGATCGCGGTATCGGCGGTATCAAGCCGAGCCGCTGCGTCGCGCAGTCCCTCGGTGAGCCGTGCCGGAAGCGCTCCGCCGGCGACCCGGGAGCGTGAGTCCATCTCGCCGGCGCGCACTGCAAGCGTCACCGGCGCCGGCAGGTCGGCCGCCTTGGCCAGCCAATACTCGCGATCCTTCGCGGCCCGAGATGAACCGCGGTACTCGTCCTCGGTGGCGTTGAGCGCTCTCAGGTCCGCGATACGCGCGTCCGCTGGCTCCACCCCACCGACCAGGGCGGTATACCGCTCGGCAATACGGCTCAGGAGCATGACCGCGCCATAGCCGTCGAGTGCGATGTGATGGCTGCAGGAATACCAGTAGTAGTGCTCGTCGCCCACCCGGATGACCGCGGCGTTGATCAGCCGGTCGGTCAGGACATCGTGCGGGGCCGAGTAATCGGCCAGCATCCACTC
>NZ_LRRB01000017.1 GCF_001646865.1 Aldersonia kunmingensis
ACCACACTTGGAGGCCACGTTCACCACGAGAATGGCGCGCCCGTCGTACTCGCCGAGCGAGGTCGGCACGCCGCCGAGGGTTTCCAGCTGAATGTTCTGCAGATCCGTCATGGCATCGAACCTACCGAAACCACTGGTGCGGGCACGAGACTCGGCTCGTGCCCGCACCAAAGGCTGGACGTAGGTCGATTTAGATGAGCGCGGGTTCGCGGCGCTCGGCGGACGCTTCGGCCCGGCCGTCCTCGGGCAGGTGATCGTCGACCATCGCCTCCTCGTCGAACGGCAGCTTCCGGTCGAGAACCTCGTCGACCCGGCCCTTGTCGATCGTCTTGGTCCAGCTACCGATCAGCACGGTCGCAACCGCGTTGCCGGAGAAGTTGGTGACCGCACGCGCCTCGGACATGAACCGGTCGATACCGACGATCAGGCCGACCCCGTCGAGCAGTTCGGGGCGGTGGCTCTGCAGGCCGCCGGCAAGCGTGGCCAGCCCGGCACCGCTCACACCGGCCGCGCCCTTGGACGCGATGATCATGAACACCAGCAGCGAGATCTGCTCGCCCAGCGACAGCGGGTCGCCCAGCGCGTCGGCGATGAAAATCGACGCCATGGTCAGGTAGATCGCGGTGCCGTCGAGGTTGAACGAGTAACCGGTGGGCACCACGATGCCGACCGTGGAGCGCTGCACACCGGCGTGCTCCATCTTCGCGATCAGCCGCGGCAACGCCGACTCCGACGACGAGGTCGCGACGATCAGCAGGTATTCGCGGGCGAGGTAGCGCACGAGCTTGAAGATCGACACCCCGGCAACGAACTTCAGCAGTGTGCCGAGCACCAGGAAGACGAAGATCGCGCAGGTGATGTAGAAGGCGAGCATGAGGAGGCCGAGCTGCTTGACCGCCTCGAGACCGGTCTGCCCGACCACGCCCGCGATGGCGCCGAACGCCCCGATCGGGGCGAGCCACAGGATCATCGCGAGGATCCGGAACACCAGCTTCTGGATGAGCCCGACCGCGTTCAGGATCGGCTTGCCGGTGTTGCCCATGGCCTGCAGCGCAAATCCGACGAGCAGCGCGACGAACAGTGTCTGCAGCACATTGCCCTCGGTAAGCGAGGACAACAGTGACGTCGGGACTATGCCCTGGACGAAGTCCATAGTTCCGCCGGCACCGTGCGCCTTCTCGGCGTACTGGGCACCCGCCTCGGCATGCGCGGACAGATCCATGCCGCTGCCAGGCTGCAACAGGTTCCCGACCACCAGGCCGATGCCGAGGGCGACCGTCGACGTGGCCAGGAAGTAGGCCAGCGCGATGCCGCCGACCTTGCCGACGCTGGCGGCTGCCTTCACCGAGCCGATGCCGAGCACGATCGTGCAGAAAATGATCGGGCTGATCATCATCTTGATCAGGCTGACGAACAGCGTCCCGAGCACCGCGAGTTCTTTGCCCATGCTGGGCGCGAGCCAGCCGACGAACACACCGGCGACGACGGCGACGATGACCGCGACATACAGCCAATGCGTCCGGTCGCGATGTCTCTTGCTCGGCGCGTTGGCCGAGGTGATTGAGCTGCTCATCGTCGTTTCCTCTCGCTGAACGAAGTGAGGTGGATCACTGCTT
>NZ_LRRB01000302.1 GCF_001646865.1 Aldersonia kunmingensis
CGAAGAAGTCGTCGTCCAGACCGACCCGGTCCAGACCAAGCACCTCGGCGAACACACCAGCCACGGCCTGCTCGATCGGCGTCGTCGGAGCACGGAACACCGCCGCCTCGAACACCGGCGCCGGCAACGCCTTACGGTCCAACTTGCCCGACGGATTCAACGGGAACGCCTCGAGCACCATGATCCGCTCGGGCACCATGTACGACGGCACCCGCCCGGCAACAAACCCGCGGACCTGTTCCGAATCCGTCGCCGCATCCGCGACGACATAGCCGACCAGGCGATCGGTGATCCCGTCGTTGTGCACCACGACCACCGACTGCGTGACGCCCTCGAACGCCAGCAGAGCAGCCTCGATCTCACCCAACTCGATACGCAGACCACGCAACTTCACCTGGAAATCGGTGCGCCCCAGGTAGTCGATTTCCCCGGCCGCGTTCCAGCGCACAAGGTCACCGGTGCGGTACATGCGGGCACCGGCACCGCCATACGGGTTGGTGACAAACCGGTCCGCGGTCAGGTCCGCGCGACCCAGATAACCGCGAGCCAACTGCACACCAGCCAGATACAACTCACCCGGCACACCCACCGGCACCGGCCGCAACCGGGCATCGAGCACGAACACCTCGGTGTTGAACACAGGCGCACCGATCGGCACACTCACCGTGTCCGCGTCGGTCACCTCATGGAAGGTCACATCGACCGCGGCCTCGGTCGGGCCATACAGGTTGTGCAACCCCGTGCCCGGAATCACCGTGCGCAGCCGCTGGGCCACATCACCGGTCAACGCCTCACCCGAAGCGAACACCCGAGTCACCGACGGCACCGAACCCGGCGCCACCGCACCAACAAACGCAGCCATCATCGACGGCACGAAATGCAGCGTCGTCACCGACTCCGCAGCGATCAGCCCGGCCAGATACACCGGATCCCGATGACCATCCGGCGCGGCAACCACCAGACGCGAACCAATACCCAACGCCCAGAACAACTCCCACACCGACACATCGAAAGTCACCGGCGTCTTCCACAACACCACATCCGAGCCATCCAACCCGTACGCGGACTGCATCCACTCCAGGCGATTCACAATGCCCGCGTGCGTCACCGCAACACCCTTCGGGCGACCCGTCGAACCCGACGTGTAAATCACATACGCCGTATTGGCCGCACGCAACGACGACGTCCGTTCCGCATCCGTCACCGGATCCGCGGAGTACGCCGACACATCGAGAGTGTCCAGGTGAAGGACAGACCTCTCCCCCGCGTCGAACTCATCCCGCTGCGTGGTCAGCACCGCCACCGGATCGGCCGAGTCGAGCACATACGCGATGCGATCGGCCGGATGATCCGGATCCACCGGCACATAGGCGCCACCCGCGGTCACGACTGCGTAGATGCTTACGAGCAGATCAGTACTGCGCCGCATCGCGACCGCAACACGCGACTCCGGCCCCACACCCATACCGATCAGGTGCCGCGCAAGACGATTCACCCGCGCCGAGAACTCGCCATACGAAACCGACTCACCCTCGAACACCACCGCGGTCGCGTCCGGGATCGCCGTGACGGCCCGCACGAAACGATCCAGCAACAGGCCGTCGAAC
>NZ_LRRB01000012.1 GCF_001646865.1 Aldersonia kunmingensis
GACACCCTGATCCTGCAGGGGACCGTCGCCTCGGTTGACGAGGACGGACTCATCACGGTCGATGTCGTCGGCAAGGACAGCCTCGGTGATCACATCACGTCGAAGGTCACCCTCGTCCTGAATGGAGTGGCCGAATGAGCGAATTGTCCGGCAAGGCGGCAATTGTCGGCATCGGCGCGACGGACTTCTCCAAGGACTCGGGGCGCAGCGAGCTGCGCCTCGCCGCCGAGGCGGTCAGCGCGGCAATCGCCGATGCCGGCCTGACTCCGGCGGACGTGGACGGGCTCACCTCGTTCACGATGGACACCAACACCGAGATCGCGGTTGCGCGTTCGGTCGGTATCCCGAGCCTGAACTTCTTCTCGCGCATCCACTACGGCGGCGGCGCGGCCTGCGCGACCATCCAGCAGGCGGCGATGGCAGTGGCCACCGGCGTTGCGGATGTCGTTGTCGCGTACCGCGCGTTCAACGAGCGCTCGGGAATGCGCTTCGGACAGGTCAATTCGTCGCTCGTGTCGCAGGTGAATTCCTCGGGCACCGACAACGCGTTCTCCTACCCGCACGGGTTGAGCACGCCGGCCTCGTTCGTCGCGATGATCGCGCAGCGCTACATGCACGTATATGGCGCTACCAGTCGGGATTTCGGCGCGATCGCGGTTGCCGACCGCAAGCACGCGGCGACCAACCCGAACGCGTTCTTCTACGGCAAGCCGATCACGATCGAGGATCACCAGAACTCGCGCTACATCGCCGAGCCGCTGCATCTACTCGATTGCTGCCAGGAATCCGACGGCGGCATCGCGATCGTGGTGACCTCGCCGGAGCGTGCGAAGGACCTGCCGAACAAGCCGGTCGTGATCGCCGCTGCCGCACAGGCTTCCGGGTCGGATCAATACATCATGACCAGCTACTACCGGGATGCCCTTTCGGGTCTGCCGGAGATGGGCATGGTCGGCGACCAGCTGTGGGCGCAGTCCGGACTGACCCCGCAGGATATGCAGACCGCGATCCTGTACGACCACTTCACCCCGTACGCGCTGATGCAGCTCGAGGAACTCGGGTTCTGTGGCCGCGGCGAGGCGAAGGACTTCATCGCCAACGGCGCGATCGAACTCGGTGGCAAGCTGCCGATCAACACGCATGGCGGCCAGCTGGGTGAGGCGTACATCCATGGCATGAACGGCATTTCCGAGGCCGTGCGTCAGATCCGCGGCACCGCGGTCAACCAGGTGCCGGACGTGACGAACGTGCTCGTCACCGCGGGTACGGGTGTGCCGACCTCAGGACTGGTCCTCACCGCGTAGCTCCAGATCTCCCACTGCCGGGCGTGCCTCGAGCCGCCCGGCAGTGGTGATTCATTTTGCGCGCATATTCGCTCGGCGAGTTCATCAATCGGGGATGTTCCACGCTGAGGCCCATCGCAGTTTCTGCCGCAGTGGCATCGACGGAATCTTTCAGCATTGCCTGGAAGGCAACGGCGGCATGGCTCGGTGCAAGATTCGCCCGATGCGCCAGACAGATGGTTCGGATCAGTTGCGGTTCGGTCAGACGTGTCACGCGTAGCCGGGGTAATTCAGCGCCGCCATCAT
>NZ_LRRB01000097.1 GCF_001646865.1 Aldersonia kunmingensis
AACACCTTGATGCGGTCGCTCGGCACCTCGGTCGGCGCGGCGGTGATCGGCACGGTTCTTGCCCAAATGACCATCACAATGGGTGGTTACACGTTCGCTTCGGAAGCCGGATTCCGGGTGTCGCTCCTCATCGGCGGAGGCGTGGGAATCGTCGCTCTGGTCCTCGCGTCGCTGATTCCCAGCGGACGCCCCGACGAGCATGTCGAACCCGAGCGAGCGGTGCTGGACGAACGTCCCGCCGTGCCCGTCGGCGCCTGAGTCGAACACCAAACGAGAGAAGGTCCCCGAAGCATGTGGAGGGGAACGTCCCAACGCCGATTGGTTCAGGTTGCGAGGCAATCACGCAGCCGCAAATCCGTTCTCGAGTAGTCGCGTGACATCGCGTAACGAAAAGAACAATTGGACCGAAGACCAGCTTCGACAGGACACCGTCGATTAGAGCACCGGGCGGAAATCGACCCCGCACTGTGACCCGGGTCATAGCCGGGCCGATCGATACCGTATTGTCGCTTTTGAAGCATCACTGTTTTAGACAAGCGTCCGGTTCGGGGCGGCGCTCCTGACGAGAGGCTCGAAAGAGTGCAGAACAAGAACCTGCGTCGGCTGCTAGCAGGCGCGAGCACGGCGGCGATCGCGGCGGGTTTCGCCGCATCGCTGGGCATGGGGGCGGCGTCGGCTGCACCGGTGAGCCAGTCCACAGAGTGGGGCCAGTGGACGTTCAACCGAACGATCAGCAACGGCACGCCGGCCCCGGGCGACACGATCACCGTCACCAACAACATTCGTTTCAACGGCGGCTTGGCGCCGACCATCAGCGAATTCAGGGACTTCCACCCGGCCTGCCTGACCTACGTCGCGGGCTCGTCGCGAGTCGAGGGAAATAACGTCACCACCAACGCCACTGACCCCGCCTTCGTGAAGATGACGGGATCGTGGATCCGCAGCGCCGTCGACCGCAACATCTCGTACACCCTCAACTACACCGTCGGTGCGAACTGCGGTCGTGACATCGCCCTGACCACGGGTACCGGCGTCTCCGCAAACCAGGGCCTCGGCAGCGAAAACCAGACTGCGGGTCCGTCCATCACGGTCCCGAAGTCCGCGTCGCAGACCACCCTTGCCGCGATCACCCCGGCCCCTAAGTCCGGCACCGCCTCGACCCTGACGGCCACCGTGCCCGCCGGCGCCACCGGCACCGTCCAGTTCGCCAACAACGGCACCGTCCTGGGCACCGGCACCGTCAGCAACGGCACCGCCACCTACTCGTGGACCCCGTCCGCCGCCCAGGCGTACTCGATCACCGCCAAGTACCTCGGCGACGCCACCTACGCGGCGTCCACGTCGGCCCCGCAGACCGGCACCGTGACCGCGGCTGATGTCGCCACCACCACCACGCTGACCGCACCGGCCACCGCAACCGAGGGTGACTCGGTGACGCTGTCCGCCACCGTGGCGCCCGAAGCCGGCGGCACCGTCCAGTTCAAGGACGGCGCGACCGACCTCGGCGCCCCCGTGCCGGTAACCGGCGGCAATGCGACCCTCGCGCACACGTTCACCACCACGGGTGCACACAGCATCACCGC
>NZ_LRRB01000245.1 GCF_001646865.1 Aldersonia kunmingensis
GAGCAAAGCGGTAGCGACGAAGAGCCGGCCGGAACCGCCGTCGACGCAGCGATCGTCGTCATCGATCTGATGTGCGCGGTGCAAGCCAACGCCGACACCCCAATCAAGGAGGCCGACCTCTCCGGGGCCATCGCACCGAAGTAGCGATCGTCTGGGTACGGATTACTTCTTCGGCGGCGCAAGCACTTTCATCGCCAGGCGTTGGGCTGATTTGGGGATGCGGTCTTTCGCCGACATCGCGAATTCGCCTGCCCTGGTCCGCATCCTCGTTCCGCGGCCGAACGTCCGATTGAATACGCTGCCCTCGGTCGGCTGCTCGAAATGCAGCGGTGAGCCACCGTCGGCGGCCCCGAGCGCTCGGCCGATGACCATCTGCTGAATCTCGCTGGTGCCCTCGAAATCGTGTACAACTTGGCATCCCGATACCACTTCTCGACCGGATGGTCGCTGATGTAACCCCAACCACCCATCGTCTGCAGTGCCCGCTCGGTAGCCTTCACAGCCACCTCCGACGCCGCCAGTTTCGCCATCGACCCTTCGCCGTGCCGGAACTCGACGC
This sequence comes from Aldersonia kunmingensis, assembly GCF_001646865.1. Classification (GTDB taxonomy): domain Bacteria; phylum Actinomycetota; class Actinomycetes; order Mycobacteriales; family Mycobacteriaceae; genus Aldersonia; species Aldersonia kunmingensis. Next base: position 560 of record NZ_LRRB01000245.1, read on the forward strand.
CTGCTGCGGCCATCCAGGACGCTCGCCAGGTGAGCAACCGTGCGGCATCGATCTCCGTCGCGAGATGCGCGAGCGGGAACGAGATGCCCTGATTGTCGATGATCGGCCCACCGAAAGCCTCACGGCGATTGGCGTACTCGGTGGCGTATTCGATTGCGGCGCGCGCGATCCCGAGTGCTTGCGCGGCAACCATCGGGCGGGTCTGCTCAAACGTGCCGAGGGTGGCCGAGCGCCGGCGCGGCGCGCCCTCGGCGACCTGCTCCTGCACTTCGCGGGCCTTTCGCATCCTGCGCTGCAGCTTGTCGTCGCCACCGAGCAGATGGTCGGAGGGAACCCGGACCCGATGAAACTTCAGCTCTGCGGTATGCGATGCGCGGCACCCCAACTTGTCGAGCTTACGAACGAGCTCGATGCCGTCTGCGTCGCCGGGCACCACGAACAGCGCCTGCCCACGATGCCCAAGATCGGGATCCACGGTCGCATTCACGACGTGCACATTCGCGATGCCCCCATTACCGATCCACATCTTGTGCCCGTCGATCACCCAATCGTCACCATCGCGGGTAGCGGTCGTGCGAAGGTTGCGGACATCGCTACCACCCTCGGGTTCGGAAATACACAACGCCGCGAGCTTGATGTTTCCCGGCTCGCCGAAACACTCCGGTGCCCAGCGCAGCATTTGCTCGGGCGTCGCCGCCTGACCGATCGAGGACAGCGCCAGCGCCGGCATCACGATCGCAAGACCGATTCCCGCGCAGCCCCAGAACAACTCCTCCATAAAGAGGGGAAGCGACAGGCCGGTCGGGTCACCGATCAGATCGCGGTAGAACAGCGGCGAGTAGAAACCTTGCTGCGCGGCCGTCTCCAGGACGGCCCACGGAAACTCCTGATCTCGGTCGTATCGGCCGGCCACCGGCCGAACCACGTCCTCCGCGAACGCGTGTGTGCGCTCGACGAGAGCTCGTTGTGCCGGTGTGAGCGCAAGACTGAATGACATGACCGCCCCTCAT
>NZ_LRRB01000264.1 GCF_001646865.1 Aldersonia kunmingensis
CCGGTTCAGGAACCACATCCGCTGCTGCGCCAACGACAACGGCACACGCTCCGGCCGCGGCCGCGCCTCGAGCGCAACCCGCGTAGTGCCGGTATGCGATTCCACGGCCACCGCAAGGCGTTCCACCGTCGGTGCCTCGAAAAGCACCCGCACCGGAACCGCGGCATCCAACATCGCACCCAAGCGAGATGTCACCTGCGTAGCAAGAAGACTGTTACCGCCCAGAGCGAAGAAATCATCGTCGAGGCCGACGCGCCGCGATTCCTCGCCCGTCGCTTCGTTCGCCCCGAAACCGAGCACCTCGGCGAAGACCCCCGCCACAAGCTGCTCGATCGGAGTGGTCGGCGCACGGAACACCGCCACCGCAAACACCGGTTCCGGCAATGCCTTGCGATCCAACTTGCCCGACACGTTCAGCGGGAATGCGTCGAGAGCCATCACCGATTCGGGGACCATGTACGTCGGGAGCAGCGACTTGACCGCCGCGCGCAGCGCGTCCACATCGATATCGGTTCCCGGCGCGCTCGGAACGACGTAGGCCACGAGCCGGTCACCGAGATCATCCGCGCGCACGAGCACGACGGCCTGACCCACCTGCTCCTGCGCCAGCAGGGCGGCCTCGATCTCGCCGAGTTCGATGCGCTGGCCGCGCAGCTTCACCTGGAAGTCGGTACGACCGAGGTACTCGATGACACCGGCACCCGACGCATCTGTGGCCCAGCGGACCAGGTCGCCAGTGCGGTAGAGGCGGCCACCCGCCGGGTCGAACGGGTCGGCGACGAACCGCTCCGCCGACAGGTCCGGGCGACCGAAGTAACCACGGGCCACCTGCACACCCGCCATGTACAGCTCGCCGGCCGCGCCATCGGGCACCGGCTGCAACCGGGCGTCCAGCACGTACGCGCGGGAGTTGTAGACCGGCGCACCGATCGGCACGAACGCATCGAGCACTTCGGGTGCAGGACCCGCGACCGCGTGGACAGTGAATTCGGTGGGGCCATAAAGGTTGTGAATCTCGGCGCCGTTTCGCGCCCGGAACTGCGACACCGTCTGCCCCGACAAGGCTTCACCGGCGACGAACACCGCCCGCAGCGACGAGCAGGCACCCACACCGAACTCTCCGACGAACACCGACAGCATCGACGGCACGAACGAGGTCAGCGTTACCGACTGCTCCTCGATCACCCGCACCAAATACGCCGGATCACGATGACCATCCGGCGCCGCGATCACCAGGCGACCACCCAGACCGGTGACCGTGAACAACTCCCACACTGACACATCGAACGTCGTCGGGGTCTTCCACAACACCACATCGGACGCATCAACGCTGTACTCGCCGGCCACCCAGCCGATCTGGTTGACCACCGAACGATGCGCCACCGCAACACCCTTCGGGCGACCCGTCGAACCCGAGGTGTAAATGACATACGCGGCATTGGCCGGCCGCAACGGCGCCACCCGATCCGCATCCGTCAACGGCGCATCCGAATACGCGGAGACGTCCAGGGTGTCCAAGAGGAGGACAGACCTCTCCCCCA
>NZ_LRRB01000213.1 GCF_001646865.1 Aldersonia kunmingensis
ACGAACGACCCGGGAGCACCACTGAAGGTCGCGGTGATCGAGTGCGAACCCGCGGTGGACGAGCCTGGCTCAGCGTCGCGGTGCCGCCGGTGACGTCAACCGGTGCGCCGATCGGGGTACCGCCGTCGAGGAACTGCACGGTGCCGCCGGTGGGTGCGGGCGAGACCGTCGCGGTCAGGTTCACCGACGCGCCGGTGGTCGCCGTCGCCGGCACCGAGAGCGTGGTGGCAGTGGCAACATCAGGGGTGCTGACCGCGACCGTGGCAGCCGCCGACGTGGAACCGTTGAACTCAGCCGTACCGCTGTACACCGCGGTCACCTGATGGTCACCGTCGGTGGTGAACGCCTGCGACAGGGTCGCCGTGCCGCCGGTGACGTCAACCGGTACGCCGATCGGGGTACCGCCATCCATGAACTGGACGGTGCCACCGTCCGGGGTCGGGCTGACCGTCGCCACCAGATCCACCGGCGCACCGTTCGTCGCCGTTGCCGGGGCCGCCAGCGTGGTCGTGGTGTCGGCCGGGATGCTGGCCTGGACCGTCCGTATGAACGGCAACTGGCCGGCGGTTGTCGACTGGCTCACGGGCGCAGCCGACGCCGCCCCCACGCCGAAGGATGCGGCGAAACCCGCTATGGTCGCTACCGTGCTCGCGCCGGCTAATAGCCGACGCAGTTTCTTGCTCTGCACTCTCGAGAACCTCCCAATCTGGACGCGCCGACCAGAAGCGGTGCGCTTGCTCAAGCACGCCGGAAGGAAGTCCGCGCGCTGACTGGGCACATCGCGCCGGATGTCAAATCGTTACCAAACAACTGATCCGACAGCCGTCCCCTCGGTGACGGACACGGCACGAATCTGGCGATGTGCCGAGACACTGAGGGAACTGACAAGATCAGTCATCGTGCTCGTGGCGGAATCCGATCCATCGACGCAGTCCAGTCGTATCGACCGCGGTGATTATCGTGTACACCCTCCGCGTCAACGACCAGGCGCGGAATACCGACGCGAGCATGCCGCCGAACTCGACTTCGAGCAGCGGGCGTGGGAGTACAAACGCGTCGCTCTCATCGACTTGATCGGCGCGTGCGAGACCTTACGGGGGGCCATCCGACCATCGGCACTGCATCAGATCGGCACTCACGAAATAGACGACGACACTCGGCGTGGGCGAGTGTTTCGTACGGATCGATGTACTCCCCCTTTGATTGCCCCGCCGTTCCGGCGTGGCCGGTCGGGACCGACGTCATCCGCTGCGGGTTCGCCCCAAGGAGCGACAGTCAAACGATTCCGGGTCGGAGGCCAGGTTCTTCCCGGAGCGCCCAAATCGCCGGGCGCTCTCTCGGCGCGATCGGGTGCGAGCATTTATTGACGTGATTCAGGCAAGCGCCCGCGCATCCAGTGCAACTTCGACAAGCGATTCTCGTGACAGGTTGCAAAGAACAGGAATCGAATACACGGGAGCGACCAAGTTTTGGTCGAGCGGAGCACAGTTTCCCGAGTCGAGGAATG
>NZ_LRRB01000273.1 GCF_001646865.1 Aldersonia kunmingensis
ACGTTGCTGAGCTCGCGGCAACTGGGAGAATCGGTGGGTGAGCACCGCGATGCCGTCGTACAAGGGCCACCGCTACCCGCCCGCGATCATCAACCACTGTGCGTGGTGTACTTCCGGTTCCCGCTCAGCTTCCGTGAGATCGAGGAACTCATGCTCGAACGCGGTGTCGTGGTCAGCTACGAGACGATCCGGCGGTGATGTGCCGAGTTCGGGCAGGAATACGCCAACCGGTTGCGCCGACGGCGCCCACGGCCCGGCGACAAGTGGCATCTGGACGAGGTGTTCCTCCGGATCAACAGCACACAGCATTACCTGCGGCGCACAGCGCCAGCACGGCAACGTACTCGATATTCTGGTCCAGTCCCGCCGAAACGCGGTGGCGGCCAACGGTTCTTCCGCAAGCTGCTCAAAGGTCTGGAGTATGTACCGCGCGTGATCGTCACCGACAAGCTGGGCAGCTACCAGGTGGCGCACCGCGAGTTGCTGGGATCGGTCGAGCACCGGCGATCGAAGTATCTGAACAAGCCCGGCACGCGAAGTCCTGTACCTGCAAACCGCGGCACAGTTCGGTGATCCGGCCGGCGCGGACCGGCTCGCGGAACTCACCACCGTTGTGCAAGGCCCCCGCGTTGTGGCGGCGGCAGCGCACGCTGCCGCCCTACGTGACAACAACGCAGAGGTCCTGTTCTCGGCCGCCCGCGCCTACGAAGACTTCGGCGACCGAATCGCCGCCGCCGACGCCGCTGCAGGCCGCCGTTGTGTACCGCGGGCAGGGGCGCCGCGGTGCGGCGCTCACCGCGGCAGCGTTCGCGAACCGCCCAGCAGATGAAACCTGTGCCGACACACCGGCTTTGCGCGCAAATTACTGTCCCGTGCCGCTCATTGCGCGGCAACGCGAGATCATCACCCTCGCCGGACATGGAATGTCGAACCGGGAGATCGCCGAACGATTGACCATGTCGGTTCGCACCGTCGAGGGTCACCTATTCCGCGCATCCCAACGCACCGGTGTCAGCACCCGCCAGGCGTTGATCGCGTTGGTCACGCCATACCCTTCCGACACAGATCGCCGACGCCGGGTCCGTCGTCCATCATCTGGCGCAGATCGCCGGGCACGCCGACCTACTGATCACCACCGGGGCCGGACCGACGGCGGCAGCGGTTACGCGACCTGCGATCACCTCCGGCACGCAAACCTCAGGTCGTCGACGAGATGACCACAGTAGAACAGCCCCACCACCTCCATCGGCACCCCGTTCGTGAGCTCATCGACTCCGAACCTGCGCTCCAACTTCGCAGGCTGACCGGCCCACGCCAACCAGGTGGTCAGCGTGGGTCTTGGTCATCGCGGAGCCGGTCGCGTTCGGAGGTGAGGGCGGTGTTGGTGTCGCGCAGTTCGGTGTTGGCGTCTTCGAGGTCGAGGATGCGGGCGATCGCGGCGAGGTTGACCCCTTGCTCGG
>NZ_LRRB01000036.1 GCF_001646865.1 Aldersonia kunmingensis
AACGGGGTGAAACCGGACTTCTCCATCTTCGGCGTCGAGTTCAACAACTGGCGCAAGATCGCGCTCGGCGGCGCCTGGGCGCTCGGGTTCTTCGTCCTGGGCGTGTACTCCATCTATGCGACAGCGGCTATGGCGATAGCCCGCAAGCAAGCCCACGTCGAAGACACCGTCGAACGCACCCAGAAGGCCCGCTGGTCCTGGCTGGGTGTGGCAGCCATGGTGGCGCTGCCGTTCGTGTGGACGGTCGCCGCGAACTTCGCCCCCCACTAACCGCCCGATTCGACAGACGGGGAGATCTCATGCGCAGCACCTATTCCCACCTCGGCGCCCGCACCCGCGACACCAGCGGTACACCCGACAGCCCCGGCATGCCTCCGATGTTGTGGTCCGGACCTTTCCGGTGGGTCACGATCGGACTGGTCGGGCTGATCCTGCTCGCGGTGCTCGGTCTCGGGGTCCGCGGTTGCAGTGACACGAACGACGACACCCCGACAGGGGAGCAGGGCGGGATCGGAGCACCGTCGGCGATCCGCACCGCTCACGGCCCGACCGGGATCGTCGAGGGTGTCCCTACCGGCTACAGCCGCGATCCGGATGGCGCCGCTACCGCGGCTGTCAACACTGTGCAGGCACTCGATGAGGCGTTCTCGGGCCGCATTTCGATGGACACTGTGATGCGGTCGCGTGTCTCCAGTGCGGCCTCGACCGGTGCTCTCAAACTTGTCGAGGATGGTCGGCATCCGGTTCCTGGCCCGGGCACGCTCACGATCGCGCCGGCTGCGGTGACCGTGACGTCATTCAGTGAGGATGCGGCGAAAGTGTCGATCTGGGAGATGTCGACCGCGCAGTACTCGATCACCCCGACCGATCCGAAAGCGGTGCGAGTCGCGTGGTCTACCGACGAGGTGTCGCTGGTCTGGGAGGACGGGGATTGGAAGCTGCAGGACAAGATCTTCCGTACCGGCCCCGACCCGTCGGACCCCGCGGTGACCGCCCCACCAACGGGCAGCGCCCTGGCGAACCCGGTGCAGCAGGGCTACTACTCCTTCTACGTCAACTAAATGGGCGGCGAAGCGATGCGAACCGTTCTGATTCTCATGACTGTTGGTGTCCTCGCGCTCGGTGGTGCGGGGACGGCGTGGGCTGACGATGCGGGCGATCCGCCGCCCGTCACTGGTGCGGCGGCGCCGACGCGGCAGTTGCCGAACGGTTTTCCGGCCGATCTGCGCCGGTTCGTCGCCGGCACAGAGGAATTCAAATCCGCAGCCTGGTTCGGGGAGGGGCCGTGCCGCGACCGGGGCGGGGACATGGGCGCCTATCTGCGGGCGATGTTTCCGGTGGAGGAGCGGCTGCTGTACTGGCAGCTGCCCGACACTGCGAAGGTGCGGCTGTGGCCCGGCACGCAGCTGGGTACGGCGGCCCCGGATGCGCGGGCGCAGGCAGCGATCGAGGCCGGGAAG
>NZ_LRRB01000094.1 GCF_001646865.1 Aldersonia kunmingensis
GGTCGATGTCAAGCTGCTTGGAGTCGGTTGGGTTCGGTTTCGGTTGCGAGATTGATTCCGACGATGGCGTCGGGTGCCGGGGTGGTGGGGCGGTTTCGGAATCGTTCGGGGTGGGCGGTGTAGTAGGCCTGGAGGGCGTGGTCGCGTTGCTGCCAGTGCCGGGCCCAGGTCCCGTGGTGGACGTCGGCGGGGGTGAACAGGGCGATGCCGCTGTGGCGGTGGTGTTGGTTGTACCAGGACACGTAGTCGGTGACCCAGGCGCGGGCGGTGTCGATCTCGGTGAAGGTGCGCGGGTAGGTCGGCCGGTATTTCATGGTGCGGAATTCGGATTCGGAGAACGGGTTGTCGTTGCTGACCCGCGGCCGGTTGTGGGTCTGGTCGATACCGAGTCCGGACAGCAGGTCTTTGAGTGCTGTTGAGCGCATCGCCGGCCCGGAGTCGGCGTGCACGACGGTGGGCCGGCCGTGGCGGGTGACGGCGTGGGCGAACATGTCGACGGCGAGGTGGTCGGATTCGCGTTCCTCGACCCGCCACCCCACGATCATGCGCGAGTAGATGTCGATGACCGAGTACGCCTTGAACGCTACGCCCCGCCAGGGGCTGCGCAGGTCGGTGATGTCCCAACTCCAAATCTGGTTGGGGCCAGTGGCTTTGAGCACCGGCGCCGGGCGCGGACCGGTGGTGCCCGCACGCCTGGGGGTGACCGGTCGCGTGCTTTGATCGGCGATCGTTGCCGCGATCCGCCACCACGAGCGCCGCGAGGCCAGCATCACCCCGCCGTCCCAACAGGAAGCGAAGGAGTGATCCACCGAATGACCGGCCCGCCAGCCGGCGGTGATCTTCTCGCTGATCACCGCCCGGTCGGCCTCCCCGATCCGGGACCGGTAGGCCCGGTCCTTCTGATGCACCGGGTTCGGCACCGCCGGGCGGGGTTTGGATCGGTAATGCCACGTCGAGCGTGACAGCCCGGCCAGCCGCAACGCCTGCCGTTGTGATCCGGTGGTGCGGGTCAACTCGGTGACGAGGGCGTTGTCGGAGGCGAGGAACTGTCGGGACCGCTCGTGGTCGCGGTGTCGGCGGGCTCGTGCTCGTTCAACGCGTGCAAGAGCCCGATAGCTTTTCCCAACGCCTCGTTGGTCTGCTCGAGTTCGGTGACCCGAGCCCGGAGCCGGGCAAGTTCTGCCTCGTGGCGTGCGGTCTCGGCGGCACGGGCATTGGCCATCGCGTTGCGTTTCCCTGGTGGAGTGCTCACCTCACCACCATTGCGCGGAATCAGGGCCCGGTCGAGATCACCGTCATAGATCGCCTTTTCCCACCGCCGAAACCGGCGGTAGGTCAGGCCCTGCGCGGCCAGCCATGCCCCTTTCTGCCCATACGGTTGCAGGTGATACTCCTGCACCAACTCCGCAATCTCGGCGGCCGTGAACCCC
>NZ_LRRB01000244.1 GCF_001646865.1 Aldersonia kunmingensis
CGAGCACGAGGTCGATGTCGTTCCCCGGAGTGCGCATGGTGATGGTGAGCGGGCTGCCGTCGACCAGGATCTGCAGCGGTTCCTCCACGGCGAGCGTGTCCGGTCGCCGCACGAGCCCGGTCGCCGTCCTGCGCATAACCGGTCTGCGCGTAGTCACGCGTCCCATCAGCCCTGCACCTGGTTTCGCCGCATGTGTCCATCTTCTCCCCACAGCTGACGTGGTGCGCAGCTAGGGTCGTCGGTGTGGAATCGGACATTTGCCCCGGACAGCGCGCAGATCTCCCCGAGCTATCGCGAATGCTTGCTCGTGCCTTCGATGACGACCCGGTGATGGCCTACATGCTGCCGGACCCAGCGAGCCGCGCCGCTCGGCTGCCGCGCGTGTTTCGCACCCTTGCCCGCCATCAGCACCTGCCCGAGGAGGGCGGCATAGAGGTGGCTCGGGACGGCGACCGCATCGTCGGCGCCGCGATGTGGGACCCGCCCGGCCGGTGGCGACAGGGCCGCATTCGCGAGCTGATGATGCTGCCTGGCCTGTTCCGCGCCTTCGGCTCCCGTATGCAGGCAGGCGGCGCGGTCGCCGACACCATGCGCAAGCGCCATCCCGAGGAACCGCATTGGTATCTCGCCGTCCTCGGTACCGACCCCTCGGCGCGCGGCGCAGGCCACGGCCGGGCGCTGATGGACTCGCGCCTGGACAAGTGCGACGCCGAGCACAGCCCGGCCTATCTCGAGTCCAGCAAGGAAAGCAACGTGCCGTACTACGAGCGATTCGGGTTCGTCGTGCGGGAGGAGATCACGATTCCCGGCGGCGGGCCGACGTTGTGGACGATGTGGCGCGATCCGCGCTGATCGCTCGCTCGCGCCCTGTGTTGAATGCAGGTCCGACGGGGTCGGCAACCTCTCATCCGGCATACCCCGACTGTGAACCACGGGCAACACCGGAACCATCAATCGCAGCAGGTTAAGGATTGAAATCGGGCCGTGTCCGAGGGGAGAAATGTGCCGGTATGCGGGCTATGGTGGTCGCGAAGGGTGGGGTGTTCGGTGTCCCTCATCCATCGAACATCCCGCCCTTCGTCTCTCCCGGACCAGGCGGCCCGAACGAAGCCATCGCGCCGCTCGGGCACCGCATTGTGCGCGCCTCGTGACACCGTGCAGAGCGTCGGCTGGCGCCAATTAGAATTCACCGAGTGAGCAGCCCAGCACCTGACGAGTCCCGTAACCGTGCGGATGCCCTTCCCAAAAACTGGAACCCCGGTGAGGTAGAGGCGCCCATGTACGAGGGCTGGGTGAGCGCCGGATATTTCGGTGCCGACGCCAGCGCCGACAAGCCGCCGTTCTCGATGGTGCTGCC
>NZ_LRRB01000070.1 GCF_001646865.1 Aldersonia kunmingensis
CGCGAATGTGATGCCTGCTCAACTCGTCTCTGTTCGCCGGGCAATCGCCGAGGGCGACTTCGACCGCGCTCGGCGGGAGTGGGCACAAATCTATCCGCTGCTGGACGCGATCATGTCTGCACCCTTCATCCAGGCCGTAAAGACCGCTACCGCTGCGGTCGGTTTCCCGATCGGCAGCCCCCGCAAGCCACTTGCCGACCTCGATCCCGAGACTGCGGCCAAGATCACGGCTTTGGCCGCGGCGCTGCCGCAGCTGACTACGTCTGCCTAAGAGGCATCGGCCAACGCGCACTGCTCCGACGTGCCCACGAGGTGCTTTGGGGCAGTGCGTAGTTCGGCTGTCGCAGGACATTTCGAGCGAAAGGGTCGCGCCTGGTGAACGTTGCTCAAGTCACGATCCCGTTGTGGGTAGACCTCGCCGCCATCACTATCGCGTCGATTTCCGGGGCGATCTTCGCGGCCAAATTCGACAACCACCGGATCGATCTCCTGGGGATCGGCATCGTCGGCGCGGCAACAGGACTCGGCGGTGCGTTTGCACGCGACGTGCTCCTCGGCGTCACACCGGCGGCACTGAGCAATAACTGGTACCTCCCGACAACCCTGGTGGCGGCGCTGATCGGGATGATGCTCGAACGCCTGATCGTCAGACTCGATTCGCTGTGGAAACTGCTCGACGCGTTGACGGTCGGGATGTATGCGGCGATCGGCATGACCAAGGCGCTCGGGATGGGCGTGGCGGTGCTACCCGCGACGTTCATCGGCGCCCTCGCGGCCGTCGGCGGATCGGCTCTGCGAGACATGCTGCTGGGGATACCCGTCGCGATGTTGCGGGTCGGCTCGCTCTACGCCGTAGCCGCGGTCGCCGGTACGGCCGCGTTGGCCGCGGCGCTCGGCTGTGGCGCCAACGCCCACATCGCCGCCATTGTGTGCGCGGTCTTCACCACCCTTGTCCGGATGTGTTCGGAACGATTCGGCTGGTCCCTTCCCGAGCAACGCTCGTGGATGCGAGGCAAAACCCCAGTTCGCGGCGCTCCTATGCGGGACACTGAGGGGTATGTCCGAGCCGAACCCACCCGATGACTACAGCGATCTGCGCGCACTGATCATCAATTGCACCCTCAAACCGTCGCCCGAGGTGAGCCACACCCAGGGACTGATCGACATCAGCGCAGGCATCATGGCCGCGCACGGTATTCAGGTCGAAGTCGTGCGGGCGGTCGATCACGACATCGCTACCGGTGTCTGGCCGGATATGCGCGAGCACGGCGCGAAGACCGACGATTGGCT
>NZ_LRRB01000040.1 GCF_001646865.1 Aldersonia kunmingensis
TACATGCTCGACTAGCAATAGCTGCTCTTCGCGACACCGTCAGTCGGCTCGGTCGAGCAGTCCGTCGAGTGCGGCAACCGAGGATGTCGGTCCGCGAGTGAAGACGTCGAGGTGGAAATCGGGATCGCGATAGCTCGCGAGGGGGGATAGTCCAGCCGTCGAGTGTGCGATGCGGTGCACCTGCGCGCCGGTGAGTGGGTAGTCGGGTGCGGGGTGCTGCCAGTGCACGCAGAGCAGGTGTCCGCCCGGGTCGAGGTGGTCGACGATGGTGTCGAGGCTGTCCTGCAGCGCCTCGGCCTGCAGGTAGTACCCGACCTCGCTCAGCACGACGAGGTCGAAGCGTCCCAGTCGTGCCCACGGCGAACCGAGGGCCCACCGGCGACACTGCACCTTGCCCAGCCCTGGCGTGCTGGCGACGCGCTGCTCGGTCACCCCGAGCGCGGACTCGACCACATCGGTGGCGATCAGTTCGTCGCAGCGGGCGGCCAGCATCGCAGTGAGAACCCCGACCGAGCATCCCGGTTCCAGGACGCGGCGATACCGTTGCTGCGGCAACGACGCCACGGTGAGCGCATACTTGCGGCGCTCGTACCAGCGGTCCTGCAATCCCCACGGGTCGCTTGCGGTTTGGTACAACCGCTCGAAGTATCCGTCCGGGAGGCGGGAAGTGTTCATGCGAACAGTGTTTCGCTGGTGCGCCGCCAGTGCGCGAGGACTTGTTCGCCCAGCACGGGTGGATGGTCGGGGGCACCGGGCGGGGATTCGGTTTGGCTACGAAAGTGACCGATGGCGGCCAACTTGGTGCGGTGGCATTCCGCCGACAACCGGACCGATCGGGCGCGGGTCCATGGCACCGTAGGGTCGCCCGGTACCGCCCAATGCCACATCCATACCGGGAATTCGAGCAGCCGGCTACCGATCGCTGTGCAGGCCGCCGCGGCGGCGCGGCCGGTTGCGTCGTGGTCGGGGTGCCCGTCGCGGCGCCACGTGGTCGCACACCACGCACCGTCACCGAGATCGGTCAGCATGCCCGCGATCGTCGCAGTGAGCGCGGACTCGTGGGCACCGACCGCGCCGTCGGGCAGGCCGAGCCGGATCGGGGTCGTCGTCACCCCCAGCGTCGCGAGCGCACGGCGGGTCTCTTCGATTCGCTGCGCTGCAAGAACTTTCGGAGTCCACGAGGGGTAGCCCGGATGTGAGGCTTCTCCGTCGGTGACCGCGACCAGCAGGACCGGGATGCCGCGGGCGAGGCAGGTCGCCATCAATCCGCCGACACCGAGTGTCTC
>NZ_LRRB01000188.1 GCF_001646865.1 Aldersonia kunmingensis
ACCCGAGGACGTTGCCACCACCACGGCGCTGACCGCGCCGGCGACCGCGACCACGGCCCAGTCCGTGTCGCTGTCGGCCACGGTGGCTCCGGCTGACGCCGTCGGCACTGTCCAGTTCTTCGACAACGGTGTCGCCATCGGCGCCCCGGTGTCGGTGAGCGGTGGTGTAGCGACCGTCTCGCACGTGTTCACCGAAGGCGCGCACAGCGTCACCGCGGAGTTCAGCGGTGGGACCGGGTTCCTCGCTTCGACCTCGGCCGTGAAGGCGATCAATGTGACCGATCCCGAGGATCCGGGCACCGGAGGCAACCCGATCTTCGGTTCCTCGAACTAACCGGTAGGTCTCGGCAACACAGATAAACGGCAGCGGGTGCCTTCATTCGAAGGCACCCGCTGCTGCGTCTCGTCTTGGCGAGGCCGTCATCCCCGCGCGGCGCCGCGCAGGAGGTTCCGATGAGCGCAGACGGCCGTGACGTGACTGCCCACGAATCACCTTGATGTCATCGACGCCGCTGCGATTTCGACACGCAACGTTGATGACGGGCGCGGCTCATCTCAGCGCAGTTCCCGCGCGATCGCGCGTGCCGCGCGGAGAGCCTGCTTCGATGCGTACCCGATCTGGGACGGCCTGGGTACGAACCCGATGAACCGGAGCCTCTCGGCGGCCGGCTCCGCACCGGTGGCATGTGGCCACCGGTGCTCATCCAGCACGCCCAGGTGCCCGACCAGCTTGTCGAGTTCGCGGCGGAATCCGGTCGCGCACACGATCGCCTGCGGGTCGATCCGCGTGCCATCCGCCAGCCCCACGCTGTGCGCGTCGAGTGACTCGACTGCGCCAACGACCTCGATGGATCCGTCGCGGAGGGCGGCGATGGTCTCCTTGTCGACAATCGCGGGTGGCACACCGAGCCGGGCGTTGCGGGCGAAGACCCCCTCGTCAGGGATCTTCGGAAATGACGCAGAGCCCGCTGCCACGCGTCCGCGGTGAAATCGCGCATGCCGCCGCCGAGCAGCTGGACTGGGTGAGCTACAGCGCGCGAATGAGCGCGGCTCTGCGCACGGTGATCCCCACGACCGCTGCTGCTGGCACACCGTCGACCCGGGCACCATCTTGTTCACCGGCAGCGTCAATCACAACGTCGGGTGTTCCGGTTCCTGGCTGGCGCACTACGAATACGAAGTCGAGGACG
>NZ_LRRB01000306.1 GCF_001646865.1 Aldersonia kunmingensis
GCGCCATCGCCTTGTTCTCCGAGCAGTTGATCGACGCCGCAATGCCGAGCGAGCCGGCCAACTCGCCGGCGAGGTCGGACAGGATGTCGCCGAACAGGTTCTCGGTGACGATCACGTCGTAGTCGGACGCGGCGCGCACCAGATGCGCGGCGGCCGCATCGACATGTTCGTGCTCGAGGCGGACGTCCGGAAATTCGGCACCGACATCGCGGCACGATTCCAGAAACAACCCCATTGTCAGCGGCAGCACGTTCGCCTTGTGCACGATCGTCACCCGCTTGCGCCGCTGCCGGGCCAGGTCGAACGCCTGGCGCGCAATCCGTTCCGAGGCTGCCCGCGTGACCAGACCCACGGACAACGCCACGTCGGGGGTTGCGGCGAATTCGCCTGCGCCGGCGAACATGTTGCGATCGGCGTACAGCCCCTCGCTGTTCTCGCGGACGATCACCAGGTCCATTTCCGGCGATCTCGTGCGCACGCCCCCGAATGCCCGCGCGGGACGGATGTTGGCGAACAGGCCGAACCGCTTTCGGATCGCCCCGCCCGGCGGAGGACCCGAGCGATGCTCGGGCGGATAGGCGGCGTTGTCGTGCGGGCCGAGGATCCAGCCGTCGAGATCGGCGAGCGCGTCGATGGTCTGTGCCGGCAGAGGGTCACCGAAATCCTCGATCGCTCGCAGTCCGAGTGGGAGCGGTACCCAATCGGCCTTCACGCCCACCACCGCGAGCGCCTCGTCTACGACCCGCCGCGTCGCGGGCACGATCTCAGGCCCGATCCCGTCGCCCTCGATCAGCCCGAGACGCAGTACGGCTGCGCTCCTTGCCTGTGCGCCATCCACCTCGTCATCATTGCTGATCATGGTCCAGTCGGTGGAACTGCTGCTCGACGGCCACACCGACGGACAGTTGCGTCGGCAGTGGCGACTGATCGCGGACACCGGCCTGCGCAGCCAGGCGAGCATTACCGCGGAGTCGAACCGCCCGCACATCACCGTCGCGGTAGCCAAGGAAATCTGGCCGCGGATCGATCGCCGCCTCGCACAGCTCGAATTCGCCCCATCCGCTCGGGTCGGTGGCGTGCTCGTATTCGGCGAGCGGCAGGCCGACTCTCGTGCGCGCCGTGGTGCCGTCCGAACCTCTGCTCGACCTCGCACCGAGCCGTCTCGGAGATCGTC
>NZ_LRRB01000243.1 GCF_001646865.1 Aldersonia kunmingensis
GCACGATTGTCGAGCAGTGACTTGCCCGCACCGACGTCCTTGACCGCCTGGGTGAGCTCGAATCCCTTGATGTCCTTGATCACGTAGCCACTGGCACCGGCCATGACGGCGTCGAGCATGGCCTGCTCATCGGTGTACGAGGTCAGGATCAGGCAGCGCATTTCCGGCATGAGGGACAACAGCTCGCGGCACAGTTCGATGCCGTTGCCGTCGGGAAGGCGCACATCGAGGACCGCGACGTCGGGCTTCAACGCAGGGATACGGGCGAGGGCGTGCGACACCGACCCCGCCTCGCCGATCACGGTGAGGTCCGGGTCTTCCTCGAGTAGGTCGGCGAGACCACGGCGAACGACCTCGTGGTCATCGACGAGGAACACCTTCACCATCACAACCTCCAGTTCGAACCCTACGTCACCGATTGCTCGGTTGCGCCGCGCCACAGCGAGTCGTGCGCCACGATTTGTTGACGCCACGTGTCGCGTTCGGCCAGTGTCGAGGGTGCTGGTGATCGCCACGACGAAGGAGTCGAGACAGATGTCGAATGCCCCGATAGTCGTTGCCGTAGACGGCTCGCCGACCTCGTTTGCGGCCGCCGCGTGGGCGGCGCGGTACGCACACCGCCGTAACGCGCCGCTGCACCTCGTCAATTCCGCGACGCTACCCGTCCTGTACGGAGCGACAGTGGCGTTCACCCAGTCGGATTTCGACATGGTGCATGCCGACGGCGAGCGCATCCTCGGCGAGGCGAAGCAGATCGCGAGCGATGTCGCGGGTCCGGATGCGAACCTCGAGATTTCCGGCGAGGTAGTGACCGGCCCGATCATCCCCGCGCTGTTGGACCATTCGGCGAACGCTGCGCTGCTGGTTGTCGGCAGCCGCGGGCTCGGTGCGTTCACCAGATCCCTAGTGGGGTCGGTGAGCTCCGCGGTCACACGGCACGCGAGCTGTCCGGTGGCAGTGGTCAAGGACGACACAGTCGCCGATGCCGTCGGCAGGACCGGCCCCATCGTCGTGGGTGTCGACGGCTCTGAAAACTCCATTCCTGCCACAAAATTCGCGTTCGCCGCGGCTGCCGCACAGGGTGATGAGGTACTCGCGGTGCATGCGTGGAGCGACGCGAGTACCTCATCACCC
>NZ_LRRB01000115.1 GCF_001646865.1 Aldersonia kunmingensis
GGTCGTCAGTCATGCGTGCCTACCTTCCTGTCCGCAGTGATCACGAGCATATGGTCGCTGCCGGAGCCCTTTTAGGGGCCATTTGCTCGTGATCACCGCGAAACGCGCTCACCGCTCCGCGATCGCGAGCAGTGCCTCTGTGACTGCGACCGGTTCGGTGATCATCAGGTCGTGCCCGGTGTCGATCTGCCATAACCGGCCCTCGGCCTCCGCTCGCGCCATCAGTGCCGGGTCGCGGCCGGGGAACGACCACGTACAGATGATGTGCGACTGCGGAATCGCCCAAAGCGCTTCCTCGTTCTTCAGCGTGAGCTGTTGTTCGAAGCAGCGCCACGGGTGCGGCGTGAGCCGATCCGCCATCCAGGCGAGGTCGTCCGGGTCGGTGATCCCGTAGAACAGGCCGGCATCGGGCGAGGGATGGAGCACGAGTTCAACCCCATCCTCGATCTCACTCATCGTGCGCGCTGCCAGCATCACGGGTCCCGCGACATCCACGAGCGACTGTCCGTTCAAGGGAGTTGCGGCATCGAGATAGACGATGTTGCCAACTCGCTCCACAGCCCGGTCCGCGGCACCGGTGATCACCATGCCGCCGTAGCTGTGTCCGACGAGGATCACGTCGGTCAGGTTCTCGTAGTGCAGCACCGCCGCGATATCGGCGACGTGGGTTTCGAGATCGATTGTGGGAGAGAGCAGATGAGCCCGCTCCCCCAGGCCAGTCAGGGTTGGTGTGTAGACATCGTGGCCGGCATCGCGCAGCAGTGGCGCGACGCGCTGGTAGCACCAGCCGCCGTGCCCACCGCCGTGCACGAGGACATAGGTCGCCATGGGAGCTCCTTCGATCCGGGTTTAGCGCAAAACAATTCCGCCGTCGACGTTCACGGTCTGTCCGTTGATCCACGCGCCCTCGTCGGATACGAGGAACGCGACCATGCTCGCTACATCCGCCGCGCCTCCGAGTCGGGTGCTCCTCGTCTGTTTGAGCATGCCCGCCAACATCCGTTCCGGGTACTGGTTGCGCATCTCATCGTTGAGAATCGGCCCCGGCGTGATCGCGTTGGCCCGAATGCCTTCCTT
>NZ_LRRB01000015.1 GCF_001646865.1 Aldersonia kunmingensis
GACGGATCCTGTTCGGCGACGGCACTAGCGCATCGGTGTACCGCGAGACCGTCGTCGAGGGCGCCGCGGTCGACGACCCCGCGGTGTTGTTCGTCGAGTTCCGTCTCCGAGCGGTGCGCGGCCGCGGGCACACTGCGTTCCGGGCGGAAAGCCTGTTGAACACACCGTTGTTCGCGGGATTCCCGGGATTCCGAACCAAGCTTTGGCTTCGGCATGACGCCGAGGGCAGGTATCGCGGCATCTATCAGTGGAACGGCGCGCAAGCCGCCGAGGACTACGCCCGCGCGTTGTGGTGGGTGCTCGCCCTGGTGTGCCCGCCAGACACCATTCACTACCGGGTGTTCCCGGGCCGTTACCGCGATGACGTCCTGAACAATCCCGGAACGCCCACCGGCGCTGCAGCCTGCGAGGATCATGACGCGTGGTGGTTGCCGCGACCTGCAGCAAGTGCAGGGTGACGCGGCCCAGCGCGGGAGGCCTTTCGATGAGCGAACAGACGCATATGTCGCAGTCGGATTTCATGTCCTGGCGGATGGAAGCCGATCCGGTGCTGCGCTCGACCATCGTTTCGTTCGCCCTACTCGACCGCGCGCCCGACTGGGATCGGCTGGTTTCGATCTCGCGGCGTGGGGCGGGTCTGGTGGACACCTTTCAGCTGCAAGGCAGTCCCGGATCCGCTCGGTCTCGTCCCGCCGCGCTGGGTTCCCGATGCCGATTTCGAATTATCTTGGCATCTAAGACGATTCACGGTGGCCAAGCCGGGTTTTGAAGCGCTACTCGAGTTCGTCAGCACCGAGTCGATGACTGCGTTCGACAAGGAGCGCCCACTGTGGCGGTTCACCCTGCTGGACGGACTGCCCGACGGGCGCGCAGCGCTGGTTATGACGCTTCATCATTCGCTGACCGACGGCATGGGCGGTATGCAGATTGCCCGACATCTCGTCGACTTCACGCGCGAGGGTGACAACACGAATGGGGCAGCGGAACCAGTAGCGGACC
>NZ_LRRB01000312.1 GCF_001646865.1 Aldersonia kunmingensis
TGCCAGCACGACCGTGTCAATCGTGGTGCCCGGTGCGGGCTGCACGTAGGACACGAGAACCGTGGCGCCCGAATCCAGTTGACGGCCAAGCGTCACCGCAAACTGTACCGACTCGTGCGAGGCAAGCACCGCATCGATCTCACCGAGTTCGACGCGGAAACCACGGATCTTCACCTGGAAATCGGTGCGCCCCACGAACTCCAGCTCACCATCGCGACGCCACCGCACCAGATCACCCGTGCGGTACATCGGCTCACCACCCGCGGCATACGGATTGGCCACAAACCGGCCCGCGGTCAAACCCGCCCTCGCGTGATAACCGCGCGCGAGCGCATCACCCGACAGGTACAGCTCACCCGCCGCACCCACCGGCACCGGACGCAACCGGGCATCGAGGACCAATGCCGACATCCCCGCCACCGGCGACCCGATCGTCACCGGACGATCCGCCCCGAGTTCGGCGTAGGAGGAGATGATCGTCGTCTCGGTCGGGCCGTAACCGTTCAGGAAACGGCGCCCCGGCGCCCACCGCGCCACCAAATCCGGCGTGAACACATCGGCGCCGGTCTGCACCATCACGAGCTCCGGCAACAACGACGGATCCATCGTGTCCAGCACCGCCGGAGTCATGATCGTGTGCGTCACCCGCTCCGCAGCAAGGAACTCGGTCAACTCCAGGCCGCCGATAACACCTGCCGGCACGATCACCAGCGACGCACCGTTGGAGAACGTCGCGGTCCACTCCAGCACCGACGGATCGAAACTCGGCGAGCACACATGCAGGAACCGCGATTCCGCGGTTACGCCGTACAAACCGGCGCCGTACTGCGTCACTCCCGCCAGACCGGCGTGGGTCACAGCAACACCCTTCGGGCGTCCCGTCGAACCCGACGTGTAGATCATGTACGCCGTGTTATCCGGACGAATCGGCGACACCGGCACAGGGCGAGTCGGCTCGTACCCGGCC
>NZ_LRRB01000082.1 GCF_001646865.1 Aldersonia kunmingensis
TTGCAGTCGCAGCTTCCGCTGCGGGGCTGGTAGTCGTGGACGTGGCCGCGGGGGTCTTGGCTGACCTGACAGCATGCGACGAGCCGCTGGCGCAGCGCCGCGCGGCCGCGTTGCACGCGGGATTTCATGCCAGACACCGAGATTCCGGCGCTGGTCGCTGCGGTCACATGTGTTTGTGCTTCGAGGTCGACCATGCGGACCGCGTCGGCCTGGTCGGTGGGCAACCCGGACAGCATCGGCTGCAGACAGGCCGACAGTTCGCGTTGCACGTCATCGCCGAGGTCCGGGTCGGAGTCGGTGTCCGAGGGGTTGTCGGGGAGGGTGTCGACGGCGAGTTCGTGGCGGTGTGGTGCGGCTCGGTAGTAGTCGGTGATGGCGTTGCGGGTGATGGAGTACATCCAGCCCAGGACGCGGTCCCGGTCGCGCAGATTGTCGAGTCCTTTGGCCATGCGCAGGAACACGATCTGCAGGATGTCCTCGGCGTCCTCGGGGGTCGCGACGCGGCGGGCGATAAACCCGCGCAGGTCGCGGGAGAAGTCACGCCAGAGCCGGTCGAGCTCGGTGGCCTCGCGCGCGGAAGGCGTGGTGATGAAGGTTGTCGACTCGGTCATCTTGGTTTCCTCCGTGTCCAGCATGCTCGCGACGGCGCGCGCTGACCATCCCCTCCGGGGTTCTTTCTCTACCGACGACGCCCCCGGCGATTGGACGCAGATGTGCGTCCATCGGGCGGGTGCGACGTCTGTATGGGTGTGACGAGTTCGGATCGCTCCTCGAGTTTCACCGGTCATCGGTGACGAGATCCGTGCCTCGACCTATCGGCAAGGACCACCGCGGTGAGGAGGTGAGCAGGATGTTGACGACACATTTGCTGTCGGGTCTGACCAATGACGAGATCGACCTGATCGTGGCCGACGAACTCGATCTGCTCGACGCCGCC
>NZ_LRRB01000141.1 GCF_001646865.1 Aldersonia kunmingensis
CCGACCGTCGCAGTGCCCCCGTGGTGCGTGCAGCAACCGGGAGCGACACCGTGACATCGCGGTCACCGGTCATTTGCGCAAGGAATCCCGCAATTGCCGCGACCAGCACCTCGGCCACGCCGGTGCCATACCGGATGGCCGCAAAATCGAGCCGCGTCATTGCCGCTGGGTCGATGGTCGCGCGCGAGAGATGTGGCCGCGCGGACGGCGCAGCGTACCGATCGGTCAGCCTCGTCACCCGATCGAGGCCGACGAGGTGCGAACCCCAGTACTCGCAATCGGCGACGAACCGCGACGAGGATCGATACTGGTGCTCGGCCGCCACGATCTCGGTCAGAGCCATCGCTCGACTAGGCGGAGCAGTTCGCTCTTCTATTGCGGCGGAATACAACTCGGCTGTTCGCTGCAGAATATTCGCCGCGCCGAAGCCGTCGAGCACGAGGTGGTGGCTGCGCGCATACCAACGGTGTCGGTCGGGCCCGAGAGTGAACAGCACCGTCCTGGTGACGTCGGAGCCCGACAGGTCGATACCGACGTGCCGGTCGAGGTCCATCCACTCCCACGCAGCCCGATCGGGGTCGCCCTGACTGCTCACGTCGAGGTGGAGGAATCCGGTGTCCAGGTCGTGATCGAGGTATTGGCGCGGTTGGCCACCGCCGACGGCGAATCGCACGTACGGCGACTGCAATTCGCGACCCGCCCGTCGCAGGCAGTGCTGCAGCAGTCCTGTGTCGAGCGGGCCATGCAGGTCGATGTATTGGGAGACCGAGAACGGAACTATCGGGTGAAGCTGCTGGGCCAGCCACAGTTCGGACTGCGCGACCGACAATTCGAACGTGCCTGTATCCGTTGCCGCGCT
>NZ_LRRB01000053.1 GCF_001646865.1 Aldersonia kunmingensis
CCCGTTGCCGCTCGCCGAAATAGGTGGTCAGGGCGAGACAATCCTCGTTCACACCGAACTCCTCGGCCGCGTTCACCATAGCCCTCCGAGCCAGCGCCCGAGTGTCGCGGCGGCGACGCCGACAACCACGCTGACCACGATGTTTGCGACCGCGCCGACGATCTGACGTTCCTCGGCGAGCCGTTCGGTCTCCAGCATCCAGGTGGAGAACGTGGTGTAGGAACCGACCAGTGCGGTGCCGGCGAGCAACGCCACGTGCTCGCTGAATGCGAGACCGCTGAACAGGCCGAGAACGAACGCGCCGGACAAGTTGACCGTAAGGGTGCCGTAGGGGAACGATCGCGCGGCGCGGCGGGCGACCGCGGTGTCCACCAGGAACCGCAGGATCGATCCGATCCCGCCGAGGACTCCGACGCTGGCCCAGACAAGCAGCGTGTTCATCGCGGCACCCGCACTCGGCGCACCGCCGCCGTGGTCAGATACACCGCGGCCAGGCCGGCCACGACGCTCGCGCCGACATAGCCGATCGCGAGTCCGTAGTTGTCGTGCTCGAGCATCGACACGGTCTCCACCTGCATCGTGGAGAAGGTCGTCAACCCGCCGCAGAATCCGGTGCCGAGGAATGGCCGGCGGTAGCTCGACAGTGGCAGTCGTTCGAGCAGGCGCGTCGTGAAGTAACCCAGCAGCGCGGCGCCCACGATATTCACGATGAACGTCGACCACGGCCATTGTCCGGGGTCGGTGACGAGCACCTTGCCAAGCCCGGCGCGGGCGTACGCGCCGAGCGCTCCGCCGACGAAGATCGCGACCAGCACGCGTCGGTCGTGGCCGAGCACCGCGCCTCCCTTCCGACC
>NZ_LRRB01000002.1 GCF_001646865.1 Aldersonia kunmingensis
GCACCCACGTCGGTGGCGTTCCACTCGGACACCACTAGCGCCCGCTCGGCCGGAGTCAGCAGCTCCACATCACCAACCGCCACCCCCGGGTCCGCGGTCACCGCATCCAGCACGCGCACGAGGCGCTGCCCGAACCCGACCACGGTCGCCTCGTCGAACAAATCCGTCGCATAGACCAGCGAACCGCCGTAACCCGCACCCTCGGGATTTGCGCCCAGGGTGACCAGCAGATCGAACTTCGCTGTGTCCGTCGGATTCTCGACACCCTCGACAGTGAGACCGGAGATTGCGAACCGGGTCTGCTCGAAGTTCTGGAACGCCAGCATCACCTGGAACAACGGGTTACGTGCCTGCGAACGAGCGGGATCGATGATCTCCACCAACCGCTCGAACGGCACATCGGCATTCCCGAAAGCACCCAAATCGGTTCCGCGGGTACGGGCCAGCAGATCGGCGAACGACTCGCCCCCATCCACACCGGTCCGCAGGACCAGGGTGTTGACGAACATGCCGACCATGTCGTCAAGTTCGCGCTCACCACGCCCCGCGACCGGGGTACCGATGGCGATGTCGTCCATCCCGGACAACCGCGACATTGCCACCGCGAGCGCGGCGTGCACGACCATGAACGGTGTCGCGTTCAAACGACGACCGAGTTCCTCGATCCGCCCACCCAGATCGGCGTCGATACCGAACCCGACCTCGGCGCCGGCGAACGACGCGACGTGTGGGCGCGGCCGATCGGCCGGAAGTGAGATCTCTTCCGGCAAACCGGCGAGCTCGCTCGTCCAGTACGACAGCTGCTGGGAGATCACCGATTCCGGGTCGTCCTCGGTGCCGAGGACCTCTCGC
>NZ_LRRB01000311.1 GCF_001646865.1 Aldersonia kunmingensis
GCACGGTGGCCGATGCGGATGTGTCGGTGGTGCCGATCGGTTCGCCGGTATGGAACACCCAGGTTTATGTCCTGGATTCGCGGTTGCGTCCGGTGCCGTTCGGGGTCGCGGGCGAGTTGTATGTGGCGGGCTCGCAGTTGGCGCGCGGCTATCAGGGCCGCGCGGATCTGTCGGCGGAGCGGTTCATCGCGAACCCGTTCGACTCGACGGGCGGGCGCCTGTATCGCACCGGTGACCTTGTCCGCTGGAAGGCTCCACAGCAGGGTCGCTTCGCGCGCTCCACTCCCGAATTGGAGTACGTGGGCCGCTCCGACTTCCAGGTGAAGCTGCGCGGTCAGCGCATCGAGCTCGGCGAGATCGACGCAGTCCTTGCGTCGCACGAGTCGGTCGGATTCGCAGTGACCGTGGGTCGTCAGCTGGATTCGGGTGCGACGGTTCTGGTGTCGTATGTGCAGCCGGTCGAGGGTGCAGCGCTCGACTCGGTGGCGCTGGCGAAGTTCGCCGGGGACCGGTTGCCCGGTTACATGGTGCCTTCGGCGTTCATGGTGATCGAGCAGCTACCGCTCACCCCGGCGGGCAAGCTGGACCGTAATGCGTTGCCGGCGCCGGTATTCGAGTCGGTCGAGTTCCGCGCCGCGTCCACCCCCCTCGAGCAGGGTATTGCCGAGGTCATGGCCGAGGTCCTCGGTCTCGAGTCGGTCAGTGTCGATGATTCGTTCTTCGCTCTCGGCGGCGACAGCATCGTGTCGATCCAGTTCGTGTCCCGGGCGCGGGCGCGGGGGATCAGGTTCACCCCGCGTGACGTGTTCGAGCAGCGGACG
>NZ_LRRB01000091.1 GCF_001646865.1 Aldersonia kunmingensis
CGCGGTGCACGAGGGTCAACGCGAAATCGACGCTGGGGTGGGTGGTGAGGGTGGTGTCGACTTCGCCGGGTTCGACGCGGATGCCGTTGAGCTGGACCTGGTCGTCGGAACGGCCCACGTACACCAGCTCCGGTGTTGACGAGCCGGTCTGCCAGCGGACGAGGTCGCCGGTGCGGTAGAGGCGTTGACCCGGGGTGGTGGGGTCGGCGATGAACCGTCCGGCGGTGAGGTCGGGGCGCTGGTGGTAGCCGCGGGCGAGTTGCGGCCCCGCAAGGTACAGCTCACCCAGGACGCCGGGCGCGACGGGGCGCAGCCGGGTGTCGAGGACGAGGGCGCGCACTCCGGGCAGGAGCCCGCCGAGGGTGATCGCAGCCGGGTCGGACAGCGGGCCGGTCAGGGTGGTGATGATGGTGGTTTCGGTGGGGCCGTAGCTGTTGTGGAACCGGACTTGGGGCCCGAATCGGGTGACGAGGTCGGGTGGGCATACGTCACCACCGACGACCGCGGTCTGTAGCGAGGGGACGGCGTCGGCGTCGACGGTGCCCAGGATCGCGGGCGCGGTGAGGGTGTGGGTCACTTCTTCGCGGGCGAGCAGTTCGGTGAGGTCTGGGCCGCCGTAGATGTCGGGGTCGGCGATGACCAGGGTGGCGCCGGCGGAGAAGGTGTGGATCATTTCGAACACCGAGGCGTCGAAGGAGGCCGAGGAGAACCGCAGGACCCG
>NZ_LRRB01000031.1 GCF_001646865.1 Aldersonia kunmingensis
GCGTGGGGGCAAAGCTTCGCCCCCGTTTACACAATTTGCCCACGGGAAGCGGGTGTCGCGGAGCGCCATGTGCCGTGTCCCACGGGTGACTTGGCGCCGAGTTGGTGCGAGGAAGAGCCTGCTCAGGCAACGGGAGCCCGATTACATCTCCGCCCAGCAATCCGGCTGAGACCCGTCGACATCGGTGAATCCGTACTCGCGGGCGAGATCGGCGGCTGTGACCGAGTGCTGATTCCACCGCGCGTGCTCCGGGTCGGCGGCGACTGCTGCCACCGCGCGCCCGACGAAACGTGGCGTCTCCGAGTCCGCGAAGCCGGGTGGTGAGACCGGGCCGTCGGTGCGCGCGGGGTTGAGCGCGTTGCGCCAATTCTCCTCGCGCACACCGTAAGCCGCGAGCATCATTTCCGACCGCAGCCAGCCGGGTGTGAGCGCGAACGCCGTTGCGCCGTGCGGGCGCAATTCGTGTCCCTGCGAATAGCCGAGCCGATTGATCGAGGTCTTCACCAGGTCGTAGAAGACGGAGAGCCGGTAGTGGTCCGCGTTGTAGGCGGTGGTTCCGTCGGTTACCTCGACGAGTAGGCCGCCCGGACGCTCGATCAACAATGGCAGCAGCCGGTGCGAGGTGATCAGGTGTGTCTCGATGCCGAGGCGCAGCATCCGCAGGCCTGAATCCAGGTCCAACTCCCAAATCGGCGTGTCCCAGTTGGCCGGACCGCC
>NZ_LRRB01000291.1 GCF_001646865.1 Aldersonia kunmingensis
CGGATCCGGTGCTGGTGCTGTCGACGAGCGACGCCGGTGTCGATGCAGGGGAGAGGTCTGTCCTCCCCGGCGCGGAGCCTGCGAAGCGCCCGACTCTGCTGCTGGACACCCTGGATGTGTCTGCGTACGCCAATGTGCCGCTGACGGATTCGGACCGGATTGCCCCGCTGCGGGCGGGCAACACGGCCTACGTGCTGTACACGTCGGGTTCAACCGGTCGCCCGAAGGGTGTCGCGGTCACGCACGAGGCGATCGTGAACCAGGTGGCGTGGTTCACCGAGAAGTTCGACCTGACCGACTTCGACATCGTGTTGTGGAAGACGCCGGCGACGTTCGATGCCTCGGTGTGGGAGTTGTTTGTCGCGTTGTGGGTCGGTGCACCGTTGGTGGTTGCCGAGCCCGAGGGTCATCGGGATCCGGCGTACCTGTCCGCGCTGATCGATGAGCAGTCGGTGACCGTGGTGCAGTTCGTGCCGGCGATGTTGCCGGTGTTCATCGCCGAGATCCCGGTGGGTGGCTACGGGGCACTGCGGGCGGTGTTCACCGGTGGTGAAGCACTCGGTGGCGAGGTCGCGCAGCGGATGCGCGATGCGGTGCCCGGGGTCGAGGTGCACAACCTGTATGGCCCGACCGAGGCGACGGTGCAGCTGAGTTCGC
>NZ_LRRB01000165.1 GCF_001646865.1 Aldersonia kunmingensis
TCACGGTCAACACGATGGTGCAGGCGGCGTGGGCGATCCTGCTGGGCCGGATGACCGGGTCCTCGGATGTGGTGTTCGGCGCGACGGTGTCGGGTCGCCCGGCCGATGTGGCCGGTGTCGAGTCGATGGTCGGGTTGTTCATCAACACGATCCCGGTCCGGGTCCGCATCGCTACCGACGCGACGGTGGCGGGATTACTGGGCGGGTTGCAGTCCGAGCAGGCCGATCTGCTCGAGCATCACTACGTCGGCCTGACCGAGATTCACCAGGCCGCCGGCGTTGCGGGGCTCTTCAACACGCTCTTCGTCTTCGAGTCCTACCCGATAGATCAGGAAGCGCTCAGCGAGGCCGGTTCCGCGCTGGACGGACTTCACGTCACCGGCGTCGACATCCTCGACGGGTCGCACTACCCGCTCACGTTGCTGGTCAACCTCAAGACGCAGCTCGTGGTCGACTTCAAACACGACCTGGCCGTTTTCGATACCGCCGAGATCGAGACCCTCGCTGCCCGGCTCCTGCGGGTACTGGCGACCGTGGCCGACAACACCCAGATCCCGGTCGGCGATATCGACATCCTCGATCCCGCCGAGCGGAACGTCCTCCTCGTCGATCGCAACGCCACGGATGTTGGTGT
>NZ_LRRB01000043.1 GCF_001646865.1 Aldersonia kunmingensis
GAGACCGACCCGCAGTCGTTGATCTCCCAGCACATCGACTACTGGACAACCCAACTCGTCGGCCTGCCCGACCAGCTCGATCTGCCCGCGGACCGGCCGCGGCCCGCAGTCGCATCCGGCCGGGGCGCAAGCGTCGAGTTCGACGTGCCCGCGCCGGTGCACACCGGATTGTTGGAACTGGCACGCAACCACGATGCGACGCTGTTCATGGTCGTGCATGCCGCGCTCGCGGTCCTGCTCGCTCGGCTCTCGGGCACCGACGACATCGCCATCGGCACCCCCATCGCCGGTCGCGGTGAACCCGAACTCGACGACCTGGTCGGGATGTTCGTCAACACCCTGGTCCTGCGCACCGGGATCGACGGCGGGGAATCCTTCACCGACCTGCTGTCCCGCACCCGGGAAACCGATCTGGGCGCCTTCGGCCACGCCGACGTGCCGTTCGAGCGTTTGGTCGAGGTGCTCAACCCCGAGCGCTCCCAGGCCCGGCACCCGTTGTTCCAGGTCGCGCTGGCCTTCCAGAACCTCGGCGCGGGAACACGATTCGACCTGCCCAACCTCACCGTCACGCCCGTCGAAGCTGACGTCGAGACCGCGAAATTCGATCTCCAGGTGTCA
>NZ_LRRB01000039.1 GCF_001646865.1 Aldersonia kunmingensis
GGGGTTTGTCGGGGACCGGTTGCCCGGGCACATGGTGCCGGCGGCGTTCGTCGTGATCGACGAGGTACCGCTGACCCCGATCGGCAAGCTGGACCGTAAGGCGCTGCCGGAGCCGGTGTTCGAGGCTGCGGAGTTCCGCGCACCGAGCACACCGATGGAAGAGACCATCGCTGCGGTGATGGCCGAGGTGCTCGGGATCGAGCGCGTGAGTGTCGATGATTCGTTCTTCGCCCTGGGCGGCGACAGCATCGTCTCGATTCAGTTCGTGTCCCGTGCTCGTGCGCGCGGGATCAGGTTCTCGCCGCGTGATGTGTTCGAGCAGCGGACGGTGGCGGGGTTGGCCGAGGTCGCGGTGTTCGACGACGGCACGGCCGAGGTGCAGACCCTGGCCGAGTTGCCCGGCGGCGGCGTGGGCACTATGCCGCTGACGCCGGTGATGGCGGGCTTCCTCGCCGGTGGTGGGGATTACCGGACGTTCAATCAGGCTGTACCGGTGCAGGTTCCGGCGTCGATGAGTCTCGAGCTGTTGACTGCGACGATTGCTGCGGTGGTGGATCAGCACGA
>NZ_LRRB01000210.1 GCF_001646865.1 Aldersonia kunmingensis
CCCTGGGCGGCAACAGCTTGTTGGCGATGCAGGTGACGTCTCGCCTCGGTGCGACGTTGGATGCGTCGGTGCCGGTGCGTGTCCTGTTCGACGCGTCCACGGTGGAACGTCTCGCAGTTGCTGTCGAATCGCATGCCGGCGCGGCGCGGGTGGCCTTGGTGCCGCAGGCCCGCCCGGAGCAGGTGCCGTTGTCGTTGGCGCAGACTCGGATGTGGTTCCTCAACCGGCTCAACCCGGGATCGGCCGTCGACAACATCCCGGCGGTGCTGCGCATCACCGGTCCAGTGGACACCGACGCGTTGCAGCGTGCGGTCGGGGATCTCGTCGAGCGGCAAGAGACGCTGCGCACGATCTACCCCGAGGTCAATGGTGTCGGCTATCAGGTGGTTCTCCCCAGTGCGGAGGCCACCCCTGATGCAACACCGGTCGATGTGGATCCGGCCGGTGCGATCGACGCGGTCCGCGAGTTCCTGTTGCGCGGCTTCGACGTCACACGCGAAACCCCGTTCCGGGTAGCGCTTTTCCGCCTCGCCGAGAACGAGCATC
>NZ_LRRB01000227.1 GCF_001646865.1 Aldersonia kunmingensis
CGATCCCGAGATCCTGCTCATGGACGAGCCGTTTGCGGCCCTCGATGCGCAGACCCGGGAGTCGTTGCAGGACGAGCTGTTGCGGATCTGGCGCGAGACCGGCAAGACCATCCTGTTCATCACGCACGGCATCGACGAGGCGGTGTACCTCGGCCAGCGCGTGGCGGTGCTCTCGCCGCGGCCGGGCCGGATCACCAATTTCGTGAAGATCGATATCGACCGTAACCACGAGGATCTG
Source organism: Aldersonia kunmingensis (assembly GCF_001646865.1). Lineage (GTDB taxonomy): Bacteria > Actinomycetota > Actinomycetes > Mycobacteriales > Mycobacteriaceae > Aldersonia > Aldersonia kunmingensis. Next base: position 239 of record NZ_LRRB01000227.1, read on the forward strand.
CGGTCCAGCGAGGAATTCCGGCAATACCGCCATCACATCTGGACGCTGCTGCACCAGGACGAGTTACGCGACAACACGGCTGGCGCCGAGACCGGTGCTACCCCCGAGGAGGCATCCCATGTCTAGTGCACTTGCCGCACCGCCGGAGCCGTCGACGGCCACACTGGAGGCACCTGCGGCACCGGCCGAGCCGGCTGCGATAGTCGAACGCGTGTCGCGCAGCGCGTGGCATCCGGTTGCGATCGCCAAGTCGGGTGTCAAGCGGGTGGTCGTGCCGAGT